>CAIYDT010000157.1 GCA_903924985.1 uncultured Acetobacteraceae bacterium | reverse complement strand
TCGACCGGGCGCTGGAGGCGATTGAGGCGGCGGCGTCGCGGCGGCTAGAGCCGGCCCAGGGCGTGATGTCCTCTGGTGTTCCCGCTTCGTTGACGACGGCTTAACCGGCGCCGACGCGGACGGCTCAGGCCTGGGACAGGGTCAGGACGTTTCCATCGGGGTCGGCAAAAAACGCAAGTCGTGTCCGGCCGGCGGGGGCGGTCCAGATGCCCAAGGCGTCCTGCCCGAAGCCTTCATGGATGGTGAACGTTACGCCGCGGGCGCGCAGGGCCTGCACCGCGGTGACGATGTCATCAACATTCCAGCCCAAGACCGGATGGGGCAGGGGTTGGCGCCCCGCCATGACCGTCAACCTCAGCAGCGGCCCGCCGAGATTGAGAAAATCGCCGTAGGGGTCTGATACCAACCGCCCCTAAGCCTGACTGCAGTTAGCCCATGTACGAGCGCCGAGGGATTGGATGCGGTCTGGCTCGGCGATGAGTCGGTTCCAGGCGTCGCAGACGGCGTCGAGGATGGCGTCGTAGTCCGCAAAGACGTGGTTGGAGAGCCAGCGACCACGCAGGTACTCCCAGACGTTCTCGGCCGGGTTGAGCTCGGGTGATCTCGGCGGCAGGGGCAGGAGGGTGATGTTGTCGGGTTTCCTGAGCTTGCCCGTGGTGTGCCAGCCGGCCTGATCGAGCACGAGGACGGCGTGGGCGCCGGGGCTGACGTTGGCGCTGATCTCGTCGAGGTGATGCTGCATGCCTTCAGTGTCGGCGCGCTGCATGACGACGGCCGCGCCGGTCCGGCGCTCGGGGCAGATGGCCCCGAACAGATAGGCGCAGCCGGTGCGCAGGTCGCAGACCTGGCGTGGTCGCGTTCCGCGCCTGGCCCAGACCCGCGTGCGCTGGGTCTTCTGGCCGATGCGCATCTCGTCCTGGAACCAGATCTCTATGGGCGTGGCGAGGGGCTGCCCCCTGCGGATCGCCGCCACAGCTTCGGGGAAGTTTTTTTAAACGCCTCCAGGGCCGCCTCGTCCTGCCGATAGTGCCGCGGCCGCGTGGTGATGTGGCTGAAGTCCAGCCGGTCCAGAAGCTTGCCGATGGTCCGCTCGTGGTAGATCACGCCCCACCGCTCGGCGATCAGCGCCTGCAGGTCGGCGCAGCGCCAGCGCGCCAGATGGCCCAGCCCGGCTGCAGCCGGTCCTGCCTCGACGATCCCGTCCAGCTCGGCCTCCTGCTCCGGCGTCAGCCGCCGCGGGTTACCCGGCGCGGTCCGGTTCACCAGGCCCGCCGCCCCCTCCGCGTTGAACCGGAGCGCCCAGTCGCGCAGCGTCTGGCGGTCCATGCCCCCGATCCGCGCCGCGTCCGACCGGCTCATCCCGTCGTAGACCGCCGCGATCGACAGCAGCCGACGCGCCTGATCCGCATCATCAGCATCCCGCGCCAGCCGACGCACCGCCGCCGCATCAAAGTCGTCCCGCAATACAATCGACGCCATCCGACCGCTCCTCTGCAACAAGAAGCGTGAATCACTGTTCGAGGCTCAAGGGAATCCCCGAGTCTGCGTCAGCGGCGGTTGGTATGAGTGGCGGCGTACAGCTTGGCGGTGGCGTCAGGCACCGAGTGGGTGACGCAGGCGGCGGTCATCAGCGCGCCCTGCTCGCCATGCAGGAACTGCGAAAGCAACTGGGCAGTGGAGTGGGCCGTAAATGTCTCCTGCTGCGACTTCGACAGCTTTTTGAAGAACGGCATTTGGTGGTAGATGTCTGACCGGTCGTTGATCAACGGCTTTGATGGATCGACCACCGTGTCCCACGGAAGGAGTTCGTCGGAATCCCACTGGTTTTGCTTGGCGCGTTTGAACAGGTCCTCAACCTTGTCGCCGGACATGATGTAGTCGAATGTCCAGGCTATATTCATCGGGTTTTTGTACAGGTCATCCGGATTCATGGTGACCTTCCAGTCGCCCTTTTTGGTGGCGGATGGCGCGGCAATCGTGT
>CAIYDT010000156.1 GCA_903924985.1 uncultured Acetobacteraceae bacterium | reverse complement strand
GCGAATGCCTCATGGTTATCATTGGCATTTGTAGAGTAGCCCGATAACGGCGGTACAATGCCGGGCAAAAGGTACGTCTTTACCACGCGTGTCGAGCCTGTGTCGCCCCCATAGCCCCGGATAACATCGGGGAGAAATGGTGGAGGCGCCGGGCACTGCCCCCGGGTCCACAACGCTTATTCCACGGACCGTTTATCACCATAGTCAGCAAGCTGACGCGCGAGATATAGGGACTTCACCGGCCCGCGCCAAGAGGAATTACGAGTCATGCCCCTGACCGACGACCAGACCGCCGAAATCGCCGCCGCCAGGGCCGCCGCCGCGGAGACCCGCCGCCCCACCGTGCCGGCGCTGGAGGCCATGCTGTACGAGGCCATCCCCGTGCTGGACCACGGTTTCGTCCGCGTGATCGATTATATGGGCGACGACTCCGCCATCGTGCAGGCCGCCCGCGTGTCCTACGGGCGGGGCACCAAGCGGGTGCAGGAGGACGCCGGCCTGATCCGCTATCTGATGCGGCACCGGCACTCGACGCCCTTCGAGATGTGCGAGATCAAATACCACGTCAAACTGCCGATCTTCGTCGCTCGGCAATGGATCCGGCACCGGACGGCGAACGTGAACGAATACTCCGCGCGGTATTCCATCCTGGACCGGGAGTTCTACATCCCCTCGCCGGAGAATCTGGCAGCCCAGTCCGTGTCCAACCGCCAGGGCCGAGGCGACGTGCTGTCCGGCAACGACGCCGCCCGCGTGCTGGACATTCTGCGCGGTGATGCCATGCAGACGTACGACCACTATGCCGAGATGCTGAATGAGGACGAGACGGGCGCGCCACGCGATGCGGATCGTCCCGGCCTGGCGCGGGAGCTGGCCCGGATGAACCTGACGCTGAACACCTACACGCAGTGGTACTGGAAGACGGACCTGCACAATCTGCTGCACTTCCTGTCCCTCCGCGCCGACGCCCACGCGCAATACGAAATCCGGGTCTACGCCGAGGAGATGCTGAAGACCGTCGAAGCCTGGGTCCCCCTGGCCTGCCAGGCCTTCCGCGACTACCGCCTCGGTGCCGTCACCCTGTCGGCGCAGATGCTGACGGTGGTGAAACGCATGCTCGGCGGGGAGATGGTGGCACAGCCGGATAGCGGGCTGAGCAAGCGGGAGTGGGTGGAGTTGATGGGGGTACTGGGGCGGGCGGCGTGAGCAAAAACGCTCACGTCAACGCCCTTTCGTCCTCGCGACGAGAGGCGCTAACACCGAACTCGCATGCGGTTATCGACGACGCGCGAACCCAGATCGAGGAACGGTGCAACCCCCGGGTTGGAGAATATTTCCATTGTCGCCCAGACATCCTCCTGAGCCACCGCCTGTTTGGCATGCTCAGGCTCGGCACCTTGCGCTGACGAAGCACAAAACCGTCGTATCCTATCCTCGTGGCCTGGAACGATTTTGCCGCGGCATGCCGTGCTGTCGGACAGATGCACCCAATTTTCCAACACGCCCCTTTCGTTAATTAATAGCATCTTATCATGACAACTCAGGGAGCGGAAACTCACGTGGGTATGATGCACCACCACTGTACGCCCCGCGCCAAGGTGCCCATCGACGATCGGACCGTCCTCATGTCTCGAACATCTCCCGCTAAATGATGAGGAACCAGTTACCCAATCGCACTCGCGGATTTCGCCTTCTCCCGCAGCGCGAACTTCTGAATCTTCCCCGTTGACGTCTTCGGCAAATCCCCAAACACATAGGCTCGAGGCACCTTGAACCCCGCCAAATACTGGCGGCAGAATACCCGCAGCTCCTCGGCGGTGACCTTGGCGCCCGGCTTCAGCTCCACGAAAGCGCAGGGGGTCTCCCCCCATTTCTCGTCGGGCTGCGCCACGACCGCCGCGCTCAGCACCGACGGATGCCGGTACAGCGCTTCTTCGACCTCGATCGACGAAATATTCTCGCCGCCGCTGATAATAATGTCCTTGGAACGATCCCGGATTTTCACGTAGCCGTCCGGCTGCATCACCGCGAGGTCGCCGCTGTGGAACCAGCCTCCCTCGAAGGATTTCTCGGTGGTTGCCGGGTTAGACAAATATCCCTTCATCGTAATGTTGCCGCGCAGCATGATCTCGCCCATGGTTTCGCCGTCCCAGGGCACCGGCTGCATGGTTTCGGGGTCGAGCACCGTCATCGCCTCCTGCAACGGGGTCCGCACGCCCTGGCGGCCGTTGCGTTCGGCGCGTTGGTCGATCGGCAGGCTCTCCCAGGCTGCGTGCTTAGCGCAGACGGACACCGGGCCGTAGACCTCGGTCAACCCGTAGACATGGGTCAGGTCGATGCCGACCTGCTCCGCGCCCTCGATAATCGCGGCGGGCGGTGCCGCCCCGGCGACCTGGCCGGCAATGCGATGGCCGATGCCTTTCCGCAACGTCGGGTCGCAGTTGATCAGCATCGAGTAAACAATGGGGGCGCCGCACATATGGGTAACGCCCTCGTCGCGGATGGCATCCCAGGCGGCCTTCGCCTCGACGCGCCGAAGGCAGACGTTCACGCCGGCCCGCTCCGCCACCGTCCAGGGGAAGGTCCAGCCGTTGCAGTGGAACATCGGCAGCGTCCAGAGATACACCGGGTGCTGCGGCATGCCCCAGTTCAGGATGTTGCTGACCGCGTTCAAATGCGCGCCGCGGTGGTGGTACACGACGCCCTTGGGATCGCCGGTGGTGCCCGACGTGTAGTTCAGGGAAATCGCATCCCACTCGTCCGCGGGATTTTGCCAATCGTACGACGGATCGCCCTCGGCCAGGAACGCCTCATAGGTCACCGACCCCACCAGTTCGCCGTCCGGCCAGGTGGGGTCGTCGATGTCGATCACCAGCGGTTTCTCGTCCAGCATCGCCAGCGCCGGCCCGACCACGGCGGAAAACTCGCGATCCGCGATCAAAACCCGAGCACCGCCGTGACGCAGCATGAAGGCGATGGTTTCGGCGTCCAGGCGGGTGTTCAGCGTGTTCAGCACCGCGCCGCACATCGGCACGCCGAAATGCGCCTCATACATGGCTGGGATGTTGGGTGCCATGACCGCGACCGTGTCGTTCTTGCCAATCCCCCGGCGCGCCAAGGCCGAGGCCAGCCGCCGGCAACGGGCATAAGTCTGCGACCACGTGTACCGCTCGGCGCCGTGCACGACCGAGGGCCTGGCCGGGTATACATAGGCTGCACGCTCGATGAACGTCAGCGGCGTCAGCGGCGCGAAATTGGCCTGATTCTTGTCGAGGCCATGCAGATAAGCGGGGTTCCCGGCCATTGTTTCCTCCGTGGACGAAAGCAGGCCCGTTCTACCCCCCGTAGACCAGATTTGGCAGCCACATTGTCAAGGCGGGCACATAGGTGATGATACCCAGCACGATCAGCAGCAGGATCAGGAACGGCAGAATGCCGCGAATGACCTCCCCCACCGGGGCTTCCGAGATGGTCGACAGCACATAAAGATTCAGCCCCACCGGCGGGTGGATCAGCGCGATCTCCATGTTGTGCGTAAAGATGATGGAGAAGTGCACGGGATCGACGCCCAGCGGGATCAGCGCCGGGGCCAGAATGGGCATCACCAGCAGCAGCGCCGCGATCACCTCCAGGAAGCAGCCGAGGACCAGCAGCAGCACGTTCATCGCCAGCAGGAATTCCCAGGTGGCGAAATGGTGGCCCAGGGTCCAAGTGACCAGCTTGGCGGGCACGCCGGACTCGGTCATCCAATGGCCGAACGCCAGCGCGGTCGCGACGATCAGCATGATGGTGCCGGCGCTGCGCAGCGCGTCGGCGATCACCGATACCGTTTGGCTGACGGGAAAGCCCCGGTAGAAAATCAGGCTGACCAGCAGCGCCACGGTGGCCGCGATGGCGGCGGCCTCGGTGACGGTAACGATGCCGCCGTAGATGCCGACCAGCACCACGATGGGCACCGCCAGAGCCGGTAATGCGCGCACAGTGACCCGCAGCCGCTCCGCCATCGGCATCGTCGGCTCGCGGGGGAAATTGTTGCGGCGGGCGTAGTACCAGACCCAGATGAAGAACGCGCTGGCCTGCAACAGACCCGGCAAAATGCCCGCCAAAAACAGGCGCGGCACGGATTGTTCGGTGACTATTCCATAGAGAATGAGCGCCAGCGACGGCGGGATCACGATGCCGATGGTGCCGGATGCGCCCACGACGCCGAGGGCAAAACCGCGCGGGTAGCCCTTCTCCAGCATTGCCGGCAGCAGGATGGTGCCCATGGCCAGCGCCGTCGCGACCGACGATCCGCTGATGGCCGCGAACATGGTACAAGCGACCACGGTCACCAGCCCCAGCGATCCGCGTATGCCGCCCAGCCACGCGGCAGACACATCCACCAGCGCCTTGGCCACCCCGCCCTGCCGCATGAACGCCGCCGCCATCACGAACAACGGCAGCGACATCAACGTGGAGGAGTTCAGGTGGTCGATGATGACCTGCGCCACGCCGATCAGCGGCTGGTCCGACACGACATAAAGCGCCGCGGCGCAGGCCCCGAGGACCAGGAAAATCGGCATGCCGGCGGCCAGCAGGCCGAAGAACATCAGCAGGAACAGGAAAGCATACATGCGGGGTCAGCGCTTTCCGTCGGCGGCGAGGTTGGTCGGCACCTCATGGTCGGGGATATGCCCCAGCGCCATGGTGTCCGGATCGAACCACAGCAAATAGCGGAGGAACCGCACGATGTAGCGCACCGACATAAGAAATCCGCCGGCCGGCAGGGCGGCGTAGTAAATCCACATCGGGAACGCGAGGCCGGTGGAGCTGGTCTCGTCCAACAACAGCGACGTCTGCACGATCTCGATCCCGTACCAAAGCATGCCGCCGCAAAAGCCCAACGCGACCAAACAGTTGAACACCTCCAGCCAGCGCTGCGCGCCGGCCGGCAGGATGCGCAGCACCAGGTCGGGCCGCACATGCCCGTCGGTGCGGACCAACTGGCTGGAGATGATCATCACGCCCCAGACCACCAGGTAGACGATCACCTCCTCCGCCCAGGCGATCGCGTGCTGTGGGAAGAAGTATCGCCCGAGCACCTGGACGAGCCCAACGATCATGGCCAGCAGACCGAGGATCCCGACCAGCGTGCGTTCCAGCTTGTCGTAGAACGAGTTTGTGGGTGGGATCACGCTTTGACGGCTTCTTCCGCCAGATGCACGATCTCGGGCGACAGCTTGGCGTCCTTGATCAACGTCCCGACATCGGCCTGCATGCGGGCGCGATCCGCGGCCAGCACGGACTCCGGAGGATCCACGAATGTGACGCCGTTCTCTTCCATCGTCTTGCGCGCCCGCGTCTGAGCGGCCTGGGCGTTGGCGCGGTAGGTGCCGATGTTCTCGGCCCACAGCTTCGTCATGATGCCCTGCATCTCCGGCGTCAGCTTGGCCCAAAAGGCCTCACTGATCAGGGGGATGTACTGCCCGACATACTGGTGATCGGCGTAGGAGTGGCGCACCCCGGCCTCCCACAATTTGGCGCTGGTGCAGCTCTCGTCGGTGGAGACGAAGCCATCGAACGTGCCCTGCGACAGCGCCAGCGGCACATTCGGCCAGGCGGTGGTGTTGGGGATGGCGCCGAAGAAGTTGATACGCCAGGCGATGCCCGCACCTCCCGGGCTACGGATTTTCAGCCCCTTCAGATCGGCGGCGGTCTTGAGCTGCGTCTTGGTGGTGTACCAATTCTGGAAGCCCAGCGAGAGCCAAGGCCCTAACATGTGGCTTTTCAGCTTGCCCGCCAGTTGGCTGCCGACATGCGCGCCCGCTTTGCCGTCGGAGGCGGCGAAGGTCGCCTCGATCGGCTTGCCGTAAAACAGCGGCAGCTGCACGAAATCGGCGTCCGGCACGATGCCGGTTTGCGTCCAGCCGCCGGGAACCGCCATTTCCACCTGGCCTTGCATCAGCGCCTTGCCGACGTTCAGGTCGGCGTAAAGCTGGCCGGCATGGAAGACCTCCGACGCGATCTTGCCGCCGCTCGCCGCGTCCACCTTCTTCAGGTAATCCACGACGGAGACGTTACGCACATGCGACGGCGCGGTGTCGAGCGAGCAGCGCAGACGCAACGCTTCCTCGCCACGGGCATGCCGCAGGATACCGAAGCTGGCGACACCGCCCAGGGCTACGCGGCCGAGGGTCCGGCGGGACACACCTTGTTGCATTTGAAACCTCCGTGAGCGGGTCGCTCCTGGCCGGGGTCATGATAGTCGGGGGACAAAGAGTCAATAGACTCACGCTACTACAGAAATCGCATTTTGGCACCACCGAACGGTGAAGAGCCAAATAGCGCCGTTTGTCCAACGGCGATTGCCCTGGCTATCCCAGCAGTAAGTCCCGCAGCGCCCGCCATGAAGTCTCATCCGGCGCACAAATCAGCCCGCCGTCGATCCTGGCAGGATCGTAGGGCCGCCCATCGAATTGCGCCGAATAACCGCCAGCCTCCTGATGCAACAGCCAGCCGGGGGCGTGGTCCCAGGGATACAGCCGGTTGAAAAACAAGAAATGGCAGTGCCCGTCGGCAACCATGCGGTACTCGTGGGCGGAGCACCGGTAGTCCCAGGAACCCGCCACTTTGGGAAGATTGCCGCAAACGACGCTACGCTGGGGTTCCGGCAGGAGGCGCCACGCCACGTTGCCGGCCATCTCGCCCACCGGAGCCGGGGTTTTCACCCGTAAATCGCGGCGGACGCCGGCGGCGGTCTCCATCCAGGCTCCCTCCCCGCGCAACGCCAGGGCGGAATCGTCGCCGATGGGATCGTGGATAACACTGGCCACGACTTCGCCCCCGCCGATCGCGGCCACCATGACGCCGAACAGCGCCAGGCCGGAGGCAAAATTCGCGGTGCCGTCCACCGGGTCGACCACGAACGCCAATTCGGCGCCGGCCAATGTCTTCAATAAGGACGGGTCCGCAGTCGCCGCTTCCTCCCCCACCACGACGCAGCCGGGGAACATCGTGCGCAAACCGGCGACAATCATGCGCTCCGCGGCCTCATCGGCCTCGGTCACCAGATCGAGTGGGCCGGATTTGGTGCGGACGCTTCCGGCTTCCAGATTACGGAAGCGCGGCATGATTTCCCGCCGCCCAGCCTCACGCAGCAGCGCGGCGACGTCCGCGAGTTGCCGCGCGGAAAGCCTCATTCCCGCCGCTCGAACCGGGCACGGTCCGCCGGCAACAGCCGCACCGTCAGATGCACGTTGGTGTCGCTGTCCTCGCGGGTCACGACCTCCCCATGCTGATACAGCCACGCCAAACGAGCGCCGTCTTCCGGCGGGACGTCGTAGGTCACGATATCCATCCCCGCGGCGATGCGGGCGTCGATAGCGGCCTTCAGTACCTCCAACCCGTCTCCGGTGATGGCGGAAACCACGACGGCGCCAGGTCGCGCCGCGACTTCGGACACGCCGCCCAGCAGATCGGCCTTGTTCAGAACCTCAATGGTGCGGGACGGCCAGGTGTCTTCCAGCGTGCCGTCGGCCACCATGTCGTCCAGCACCTTCACCACGTCGGTACGCTGGGCGGATGTGTCGGGGTGGGCAGCGTCGCGCACATGCAGGATCACGTCCGCCTGCGCCACTTCTTCGAGGGTGGCGCGGAACGCCTCCACCAGTTCGTGCGGCAGTTCGCTGATGAAACCGACCGTATCCGACAAAATGATCCGTCTGCCCGACGGCAACTGCAATCCGCGCATGGTGGGATCCAGCGTCGCGAACAACTGGTCCTTCGCCACCACTTCCGCCCCGGTCAGGGCGTTGAACAGCGTCGACTTCCCCGAATTCGTGTAACCGACCAGAGCCACCACCGGAAACGGCACCCGGCGGCGGGCGGAGCGGTGCAGGCCGCGCGTGCGCCGTACCTGCTCCAAATCCTTTTTCAATCGCACGAGGCGTTCGTCGATCAACCGCCGGTCGGCCTCGATCTGCGTCTCACCGGGACCGCCGAGGAAGCCGAAGCCGCCGCGCTGCCGCTCCAAGTGAGTCCAGGACCGCACGAGGCGGGAGCGCTGGTACTCGAGATGCGCCAGCTCGACCTGCAGCGTGCCTTCCTTGGTGGCCGCCCGCTCCCCGAAGATATCGAGGATAAGCCCAGTCCGGTCGACGACCTTGCAGTCCCAGGCGCGTTCGAGGTTGCGCTGCTGCACAGGCGACAGCATCGCGTCGACGACCACGACGGTGACGCCGTTGCGCTGAATCTCCCGCCCCTGGGCGGACACCTGCCCCTCCCCCAACAAGGTGGAGGACCGGCGAAGGCGCAGCGGCAGGATGACCTCATGCACCACCACCAGGCCGATGGACGCACACAAGCCCACGGCCTCCGCCAACCGAGCCTCGGCCACGCGAGGACGTTCCGGCCCGCCATTGTCGTGCGTGCCGAGGGGCTGGCTCGCGGAATCGCGACCGAAGCGACTCCACGGCAGGATCACAGCCGCTCGGGTTGGGCCCGAGTCGTCGGCGGTCCACCGTTTGTCGCGTTCGGCCTCGTCGTTCTCCGAACCGTCAGAACCGTCAGAAGCGTCAGACGTCACTGCCGGCAGGGGCCATCTCCCTGGTCGCGCCGGGCGCGGCTGGCACACTCGCGGGGTCGAACAACATAATCGGTGCGCCGGGCATCACCGTGCTGATCGCGTGCTTATACACGAGCTGGGTATGCCCATCGCGCCGGAGAAGAACGGAAAAATTGTCGAACCAGGTGATGATACCTTGCAGTTTGACTCCGTTCACAAGGAACACCGTGACCGGTGTTTTGCTTTTCCGCACATGGTTCAGGAACACGTCCTGAACGTTTTGCGCCTTTTCGTTGGCCACTTCAAATGTCCTTCTTGTTAGCCATCGCTGGCGATCTCGCGGCGGCTCGTGGCTCGGCCACCGCATCTCTCACATTAGCCCCACACCCCCTCAGGCAAGCAAGCGCAGTTCTGCTGCCAGGTGGTATGCAGAAAGGAAATGGATATCCGGGGCGGCATGTTCAACACCCCCATCGTGCGAAGCGTCGCCGACCAGCACGGCGGTGACACCCGCCGCTTTGGCAGCCACCATGTCGAGCGCGGTGTCGCCCAGATACCAGACCGAGGCATCGGCCTGCCGCCCCAATCTTTCCAGCGCCAGGAAGATAGGGGCCGGGCTAGGCTTGTCGGACAGGGCATCGCCGGCTCCAATGACCGAACCAAAGTGGCGCTCCCAGCCGAGGTACGTCACCTCCGCTCGCAGATAGGTGCCAGCCTTGTTGGATACCACGCCCTGGGTCCACGCGGCCCCGGCTTCCAACGCTTCGGCCACGCCCGGCATGGGCTGGACGTAACTCAGATGCTTCTCTCTGAAGGCCGTATAGAAGATGTCGCGCGCTTCCTCCCACCGGTCACCGAACATCGGCGGGAAGCTTTCCTTCAGGGACACACGGACGCGGTTCTTGGTTTCCTGAATGGTCCACAGCGGCTTGTCGAACGCAGCGAACGCGGCGTTCAGCGCACCGGCGATGCCGGCCCAGCCGTCCACCAGGGTGTTGTCCCAGTCGTACAGCAGCAGCGACGGCCTGGCGAGTAGAGACGTCATGCGCCGCCCTTGCATAGGCCGGCGAGTACCAGCGCGTTGGCGCACACTTTCATCCAGCCCCCGAACGAAAAATCGTGGGCGTCGTCCTCCGGCGCGAAGCGATCGATGTAGCCCTTCAGCAAACCAGGCATCATGACTTCCACCGTTCCGGCCGGGCGATCCCGCTCCGCCGGCACCACCCAAAGCAGGGTATTATCGCCGCGCCGCCGAAGCGACAGGAACAGCGGCAACACTTCCTCCTCCGGTACCGGGGCGTTGCGCTTGTAGACAAAGATCTTCTCGGCGGCTTCCAGTTCCTCAATGAATTTGCGGCGGAGGAACTTCAGGCGCGCGGCTTCCTGTTCGCGCATCAGCCAGACGCTGCGCTGCCCTTCGTAGACGAAGCTGTGATACACGAGGCCATACTTCTTCTCGTGGATCATGTACTCCTTGGGCGAATCGCCCTCGAGACGCGGGTCGACGTCCTCCGGCTCCCCCAGGCCTTCGAAGCCATCGTCCAGTCCGCGAATGAGGGGCCGGAGAAAGGTGCTGGAGAAACGCAGCAGACCCAGCGGCTCCGCACCGCAACGGCGCTGCACCAGACCGAATTCGCAGTTTTCGCCTACGCTTTCGAACTTGAGTGCCAGTCGCGGCAAACCGAGCCCGGTACGGGTTTCGACCCAAGCGGCCAAATCCGAGGGTCTTTGGACACCGAACCCATGCCCTTCGGCCCCGCTCATCATGATTCCCGGTGGCAACCCCCAAGGCTTCGCGCTGGCATCGACGGTGACACGATACAGTCTGGCTTCCGCCAAAGAGAAGGCCAGCAGCCGTTCGTCGGCACTGGTGGCGAATTCTGATGGGCGCGCGGCGTCCGGATGTTGCAGCACGATCGTCAGCTTACCGGCCTTGCGCACCAGATCCGCCGGAAGGCGGTAGCCCAGCAGGGTCGGCCGCGCGAACGCGGACGCCCCCACAACCGCGCCGTTGACCAGGACAATCAGGCGCTGCGTCAGCAATTCCGGGGCATGCACGAACGGCACGACATCGAGGGTAAGGATGTACTCGCCGCCATCGGTGCCGCGTGGGATCAGGATGTGACTCTCCGCCCCGACCGCCCATGTGAAGGCGGGTTCGGGTTGAGCCCATCCTCCACCCAGATAGCTCTGGCTGTTGCCGCCGGCCCCGAAGGCGATTGCGAGTTCCAGTTCAACCACCATTCTGAAAGACCGATCCCCCCAACTCGACACTTGGGCCCCGAGCCCACTATGCCGCTGTGTTGTCCGGATGTCGCAGGAATGCAGTGGACATCTCGCTCTCTGTTGAAACTCGCCGGACGGCCGTCGCCCAGTAGCAACCTACGCAGCCACCGCATCCGGCGCAAGCGGCATCTCGCCGGCTGTAGAGAGCGCGTATGTTGTCCATTTTGTTTGTGGTATGTTCTGGATATCGCAAATGCGCGGGCACCAGGTTTTATGGGAGGCGCATGTGAGGCGTTTCCTGGATGCGCTCGATCGGCATAAACAAGGTCGCCTGACCGCCGAGGAAGCGGGCGAACTGCTCGGCCTGTCGGGCCGCCACTTCCGCCGCCAATGTGTCCGTTACGAGGCGGAAGGTCTCGACGGCCTGCGCGACAAACGGCTCGGCCGTGTTTCGAACCGCCGCGCGCCGGAGCGCGAACTGGACCGAATTCGGCGGCTTTACCGCGATGAGTATGCGGACTTCACGGTCAAACACTTCCACGAGGAACTGCGCCGGCATCACAACTACGCCCTGGGCTACACAGTGACGCGCCTGGCGTTGCAGGAGTCTGGCGACGTCAAACCCGCGCCCGGACGAGGTATACATCGCAGAAGCGGGTGCGCCGCCCTATGGTTGGCATGATGCTGATGCAGGATGGCTCGACACACCGATGGATCGCGGCGCCTGGCCACGACATCGACCTGATCGTGATGCCGGACGATGCGACGGGCTGGATCTACTCGGCGTTTTTCGTGGACCAGGAAGGCACGATGTCGACCTTCCGCGGATTGAAGGAAACGATCGAGGCGCACGGGCTGTTCGGTTCGTTCTACACGGATCGCGGTGCGCATTATTTTCATACGCCTGTCGCGGGCGGCCCGGTGGACAAAAAGCGGCTCACCCAGGTTGGCCGGGCACTGAAGCAACTGGGCATCCGTCATATTCCGTCCTACCCGCCTGAGGGCCGGGGCCGGATGGAGCGCGTGTTCCGGACCCTGCAACAACGGCTTGCGCCGGTATTGCGCCGTGCCGGTATTCTGACGACGGAGGCAGCGAATATCTATCTGCGTGAGACCTACGTTCCGGAGCAAAACGCGCGGTTCGGCCAAGAGGCGGCAGAACCGGGCAGCTCTTTCGTCTCTTGTGCCGGCATCGCGCTGGACGACGCGCTGTGCGTTCAGGAGGATCGTCAGGTGGGGCGGGACAATTGCGTGTCGTGGTCTGGCCGGTCATTACAAATACCGGAACAACGTCATCGCCGTCACTACGTGAAGGCGGTGGTGTGCGTGCACGAATACCCCGATGGACGACTGGCGATCTTCGACGGTCCGCGCTGTCTTGTCCGCTTCGATGCGAGAGGAGTTCCGATCGATGAACCAGCACCTGCCCCCACATAAGCCGGTCCGCCCAGCTGTCCTGAGCCTGGCAAGGCGGTCTATCTGGCGCTTGGCATGCGCCGGGATGGCTCGCGCGAGATCCTGGGTCTGTGGATCGAGACCACCGAGGGTGCCAAATTCTGGATGAAGGTGTTCAACGACCTGAAGACCCGCGGCGTGCAGGACATCCTGATCGCGGTCACCGACGGGCTCACGGGCATGGAGCAAGCACTGGGGGCGGTGTTCCGGGCGACCACGTTGCAGACCTGCATTGTGCATTTGATCCGCAACAGCCTCGACTATGCCAGTTGGAAGGACCGCAAGGCGCTGGCGGCCCCACCGCTTGAACCCGCCCCTCCCCCGGGCTATCCGTTCCCCGCCGAAGGGTCCCACCTAATGCTGACCGACCTCCCCAACCTCCTCACGCTGTCCCGCATCGCGGCGATCCCGCTGATGGTGATCCTCAGCGCGCTGCGCACGCCGGCCGGCGACATGGCGGCCTGCGTGGTGTTCGGCCTCGCGGGCCTCACCGACTACTTCGATGGCAAGCTGGCACGCAGCCGCAAGCAGCAGTCGGACCTCGGGCGCATGCTGGACCCGATCGCCGACAAGCTGCTGGTGGCGGCGGCGCTGATGGTGCTGGTGGGGCTGGGTCGGCTGTCGGCACCGGGCCTCTACCCCGCCATCGTCATCGTGCTGCGGGAGATTCTGGTCAGCGGCCTGCGGGAGTATCTGGCCGGCGTGCGGGTGCGCCTGCCCGTCACCAACCTCGCGAAATGGAAGACTGGCTTCCAGATGGGGGCGGTCGGTGCCCTGCTGGCAGGCGATACGGGCTCGCCTTTGGTGCATTTGGGCTGGCTGCCCGTGTCCATCATCGGCGAAACCATGCTGTGGGTTGCCGCCGCGCTGACGCTGGTCACCGGGTGGGATTACCTCACCGCCGGACTGCAGCACGCGCAATCGCCGCCCGCCGAATGAAGGTCCTGGGAATCGTCGGATGGTCCGGCAGCGGCAAGACTACGCTGCTGGTCGCCTTGCTGCCGCTGCTGCGGGCCCAGGGGCTGACCGTGTCCACCATCAAGCACACGCATCACGGCTTCGACATGGACCGCCCCGGCAAGGACACCCACCGCCACCGAGAAGCCGGCGCGCGGGAGGTGCTGGTCGCCAGCGGCACCCGCTGGGCGCTGTTGCACGAGATACAGGGGGAGGAACCCACCCTGCCCTATCTGCTGACGAAACTCGAACCCGTGGACATCGTGTTGGTGGAGGGCTTCAAGGCCCACCCCTACCCGAAGCTGGAGGTCCACCGCCCGTCCCTCGGCAAGCCGCCGATTTGGCCAGACGCACCAGACGTAGTAGCGGTAGCGAGCGACTCGCCGCTGGAACCCGGTGGCCGGACCCTGCTGCCGCTGAACGACCCGGAGGCGGTGATGCGCTGGGTTGTGTGCTATGGAGACAGGCGAATCGCTTGAACGTCACGCCGTCTGCCGGATCACGGTTTCCAGGTAATTGACGTTCCAGCCGGCTCGTTTCCGCCGGTTCTTCAGACTGACCGTTGGTTTGGCTTGTGAGAGCAGATTGAGCGCGGTGT
>CAIYDT010000155.1 GCA_903924985.1 uncultured Acetobacteraceae bacterium | reverse complement strand
GGGGGCACGCGGTGTTCACGTGCCTCTGTGGCCTGAGATGGCCGGTTCAAGCCCGGCCATGACGGTGGGGGTGGTAGCTTATTTCTTCGCCGCGGTCTTCCCAGGTGCCCGGGTCCCGCCCTTCGCCGGAGCGACACCGGTCGCAGCGGCTTCAGCCGCCGCTGCTTCCTGTTTGGTCGGCGGGGCGACGGTCGCCACGACGAAATCCTGCGTCGACGCCGGGCGGGCGTTTTCGGTGCCCTTCAGGTCGTGCCAGCGGATGTTGTCGTTGAAGTCCTTGTCCGACAGGTCGGCGGTGAACTGGTCGGGGATGTTGTCGGGATCGCAGAACACCTCGACCGCGTGCCGCACCACGTTCAGGTTGCCGCCGCGTTTCAGGCCGGGGCTGACCGCCTCACCCTCGAAATGCACGGGCACCGTGACGCGGATGCTTTCGCCGGAGATCAGGCGCTGGAAGTCCACATGCTCCGGCGCGTCGGTTACCGGGTGGAACTGCACACCGCGGATCAAGGCGCGGATGGGCTGACCGCCCAGGTTGATCTCGTACTGGCGGGATTGCCAGCCGCCGCGATGCAGCTCGCGGATCACCACGCGGGGATCCAGCGCGATCAGGTTGGGTTCCTGGTGACCGCCATAAATGACCGCTGGCACCTTGCCAGCCCTCCGAGTAGCCCGCGCCGCCCCCTTACCGGCTCGCAGACGTGACTCGGCCTCGATTGCGACAACGTTGGCCATGATTTTCTCCATAATGACAAAACGCCGGCCTCCAGGGGTGCCAGCGCGGCCGGCCATGTAGCGCAGATGGCGGGCGGCGGCAATGGCTGAATTGTCAGCTGCCCTGGCGGTCGTGCAGCAGGGGGAAGTGGTAGTCCTTCCAGCTTGCCGGCATCCTCCGGATCAATCCGGTCTTGGCCATTTGCGCGGCATACACGCCTGTGCGCAGCGGCGTGGTGGCATATAGGTTGCCCTTGCGGCCGATCATCTCCGCCAGCGCCACCGGTTCGAACTTCTCCCCGGTCGCCGCGACGTAGTCGCGGGACACGCCCAGCGGATCGCGCACGATCAGGTCGTTGGCTTCATCGATTGCTGCCAGGAAGGCGCGTGCCTTGATGGGGTTGTCGGCGACGAATGGCGTGGTGCCGTAGGCCGCTACGGTGGTGATCGGTCCGCCCACGATGTCCAGCAGATCGACCACCTTATGCACGACCGGGTTCTTCGAGGCGAGTTCCATGTCCATGTAGGGCAAAGTGGAGAAATGGCTGTTCACCTGGCTGGATGGTGTCAGGATCGCCAGCGCCCCGTCATTGTGCCCCATCTGCACCTGGATGGAATCCAGCCGGTTGTACGCGCCGGGGCCGAGCTGCTTTTCCAGCGCGATGCCGAGCAGGATGGAGTGGGGGCCTTGCCTGACGCTGGGAACGGCGATGCGGTCGTCGGGGCCGAAGTCCGCCACTGTCTCCACAGCCGGGTTGCGGGTCACGAGGGTCAGCAGTTGCCCGCCGAGGCCTGCCAGCACCTTCGCACTACCGTTCGTCTTGTCCCATAGCACCAGCATGCTGGTGATGGTGCCGCAGATCACGTCCAACTGCCCGGCCAGCAGCGCATCCGTGGCGATGGCCGCGCTGCGCAGCGACTGCCAGGTCACCGTCACGCCGGGCAGTCCGATGGCGGCGGCGTGCTTCTCGATCAGGCCGCGCTGGCGGGCGACGAAATTGGGGAGGAAACCGAAGCCCTCCAGATACGAAACCCGCAGTTGCGGGCTTTCCGTGGCTGCTCGGGCGCGACGCCCGACTAAGCCGGCGGCGATGGCGGTACTGACGGCGCGGCGTCCGATGGGCATAGGCGTCCTCCCTGCATTCTTGTTGGGAGGCAGCCTACATCAACCGTTCCGGCCGAGCGCGTCCAAAATCGCCTGCATGTCCGGCGGGATGGGGGTCTCGAAACTTAGCATTTCCCCGGTCCGGGGGTGTTTGAATCCAAGCCGAGCGGCGTGCAGCGCCTGGCGGGGGAAATCCAGCAGGAGGCCGCGAGTGGGCTGGGCGATGCCCTTGGCAGCGGCGGGGATGCGGCGAAGGTAGACCGGATCGCCCACCACCGGATGCCCGGCATGCGCCAGATGGACCCGGATTTGGTGGGTGCGGCCCGTGGCCAGCCGGCACTCCAGCAACGCGACCGAGGTCCCCCAGGCCTTCAGCGTGCGGTAGCGGGTCAGCGCGTATTTGCCGCCATGCCCCACCACGGCCATGCGCTTGCGGTCGCGCTTGTCACGGCCGATGTCGCCCTCGATCTCCCCGGTCGCGGTGGCCGGCAGGCCCCAGACCAGCGCCTGAGAGGCGCGATCCAGGTCGCGGGCTGCGAAGGCGGCGGTCAGCACGTCGTTGGCGAGCTGGGTCTTGGCGACGACCATCACGCCCGAGGTGTCCTTGTCCAGCCGGTGCACGATGCCCGGCCGTTTCTCCGCCCCGATGCCGGTAAAGCCGGGCCCGCAATGCGCCAGCAGGGCGTTGACCAGCGTGCCGTCCAGGTTGCCTGGGGCGGGATGCACCACCAGCCCCGCCGGTTTGTCGAGCACGATCAGGTCTTTGTCTTCATACAGAATGTCGAACGGGATCGCCTGCGGCAGCGGGCGAGCTGGCGTGGGATCGGGCACATCCAGCGTGTAAGTCGCCCCCGCGCGCGTCTGTTCGGCCGGCGCTGTGACCAGCGTGCCATCGCGCCGCAGCCGCCCTTCCTCTATCAGCACCTTGACCCGGGAGCGGGAGAGGGTGCCCACGGTATCGGCAAGCCAGGCGTCGATGCGCTTGCCGGCTGCTTCGGGAGGAACAATCAGGGTGGTTTCGGGCATGTGCGACGGGCTTAACGCGTGTGAAAGGATAAGGGAATGCGGGCGGTAAAGATCGCGGCGGCGGTGATGGCGGTGCTGATCGTGCTGGGGACGACGGTGCTGGTGGTGACCGTGACCAAACGCCTGTCGACGCCGGCAGTCCCCGTTATGGCGGCAACGGCCGCGGCGGTGATGGATGAGCCGGTGGGGACCGCGATTGTCGGCATCGCCTCGGTTGGGGACCGGCTGGCGGTGCAGCTGCACGGCGGCGGGCCGGACCGGGTGGTGTTCGTCGATCCGCACACCGCGACGGTGGCTGGGCGGATTTCGCTGACAAAGTAGCCGAAAGGGTGTTGAGGTGGCGGGGGTTCCGGCGTAGAAGGCCCGCCTTGGCCGATGTCCCGTTCGTCTAGAGGCCCAGGACAGTGCCCTCTCACGGCACCAACAGGGGTTCGAATCCCCTACGGGACGCCAATAAAATCAATAATTTAATACGCGACGCTATATGCCGGTCTAAGCTGGGGTCTAATATCGACCGGTCGGCGGACTGCTGTCCGCTCGTGAGTGAACATCAGATCACTTGGCCCTCGAAGTGCCGCCCCGACATAGCCGGACTGCGCTTCATGCTGCTGACGTTGGCGCGCCGCGAAGAGGCCGGGCAAACGAGGTGGGGGAACGTCGATATGGACGAGGGGACAGGGGCCATCCACGAGACGCAGAACCAGCAGCCGCACATCGTGCTGCTGCCGAGGCAGGCCCTCAACCTGCTACGTGCACCGCGGCCTGAAAAATCCAACGCCAATGCGCTGGACGGGATCGAAGCGAGGGCGGCGAAGGTCGTCACTCTCTGGTCGGCCATAACGCCATGAAAAACAACATGGTCCCTCCCACAGGCGTGTCCGCTGCGCCCGAGTTGCTGCCGGAAAAATTCACCTTACGCGAGGCAATCGCGTGGATCGCCTTCAGAGACCCCACGCACCGGTGTCGCGGACAACCCGCACCGGCGCTGGAATTCGGCTACCCCCGCGCCGGCACCGCCATCCCCTCGATCACGATCTGGCGCAATTTCGGATGCATATGCGGATTCGCCGCCACGATCGCGGCCGTCTCCCGCGGGTCGCCATCCCCGGTATCCGTCGCGTAGCCCCCGGCCTCCCGCACCATAAGCATGCCCGCGGCGATGTCCCAGGGCTTGATGCCCAGTTCCCAGTACCCCTCGTACCGCCCGGCCGCGACCCAGGCCAGGTCCAATGCCGCCGATCCAAACCGGCGGATACCCGCCACCTGAGGCATGATCGCCGCCAAAGTGCGGCTGAACGCCTGCCGCCGGGGCACCGAGACCGCGCCGAACGGGATGCCAGTCGCGAACACGCTCTCCGACATCTCCCGCCGAGCAGACACCCGCATGCGGTGCTCGTTGACGAAGGCGCCGGTGCCTTTTTCCGCCCAGAACATCTCGTCCGTCGTGGGGGCGTAGATCAGGCCGCACATCACTTCCGACCCACCCTCGGGGAGCCGCCGCTCCAGCGCGATGCTGATGCACCAATGCGGGATGCCGTGCAGGAAATTGGTGGTGCCGTCCAGCGGGTCCACGACCCAGCGCCACGACCAATTGGGGGAGCCGGACTCGCCGGATTCCTCCATCATGAAGGCGTAGCCGGGGCGGGCCTTGTTCAGCTCCTCCCGCAGCGTCTGTTCGGCTCGGATATCGGCCTGCGAGACGAAGTCAGACGGGCCTTTGATGCTAACCTGTAGCTGCTCGACCTCCGCGAAGTCGCGCAGCAGGCGTTTCGACGCCTTTTGGGCGGCGTTGGCCATGACGGTCAGATGCGGGGACAGGCGGAACGCCATGATTTGGGTCCTTGAAACGTGCGCACTCTAAACGTCATGGCGGGCGAACGCCCGCCATCTACGGCTTACGATGCCGGGTTCGTCAAACGCGTGGATGGCGGGCTTTCGCCCGCCATGACGCGTTAACGAACTAACCCTTCGCCCGTTCCACGTAGCTCGCGTCTTCCGTGCGCACCACGATCCGCTCCCCGGTTTCGATGAACGGCGGCACGGACGTCTTCACGCCGTTCGACAGCAGCGCGGGCTTGTACGAAGAAGCGGCGGTTTGGCCCTTCACGACAGGGTCGGCCTCGACGATTTCCAGCACGACGGTCGGGGGCAGGTGGGCCGCCACCGGCTCACCCTCCACCAGATCCAGCTCCAGCGTCATCTGGTCCTGCAGGAACGGCAGCGCGTCGCCCAGCAGGTCGGAGGCGATGTGCAGTTCCTCGAACGTCTCGGGATCCATCAGTACCAGGTTAGTGCCGTCCATGTAGGAGAACGTGTATTCCTTGTTGTCCGTCTGCAGCCGCTCGACGGTATCGGCGGTGCGCCAGCGCTCGTTGGTCTTGTTCCCGGTTTTGAGGTTACGCATCTCCACCTGGATGAAGGCGCCGCCTTTACCAGGGGTGATGATCTGCTGCTTCAGCACCGTCCAGCGATTGCCTTCGTGCTCGATCACCTGGCCGGCGCGGATCAGGTTGGCCTGTTGCTTCATGGGATAAGCTCGTTCTCGCGATGGGAAATGGTGCGGGCTTCTAGACCGGAGGGGCGACCTGGGCAAGCATGGCTGTCTCAAACGGGGAGGACACGTCATGGCCAACACCATCGGCATCATTGGA
This sequence comes from uncultured Acetobacteraceae bacterium, assembly GCA_903924985.1. Lineage (GTDB taxonomy): Bacteria > Pseudomonadota > Alphaproteobacteria > Acetobacterales > Acetobacteraceae > Rhodopila. Next base: position 43,009 of record CAIYDT010000155.1, on the reverse strand, counting down.
CTCGGCATTATGGGCGGCGCGATGGCGCGCAACCTGATCGGCGCGGGCTGGCAAGTGTTCGGCCATGACACCGACTCTGCCCGCATGGCGATCCCCGGCCTGCAAGCCCGCGCCAGCGCGGCCGCCGTGGCAGCGGAGACGTCCCTGGTCCTGACCAGCCTGCCATCCGTCAAAGCCGTCATGGCCACGGCTGAGGCGATAGCCGCCACCGGCCTGCCGACGCGCACCGTGATCGAGGCCAGCACCCTGGCGCTGGAGGACAAGCTCCGCTTCCACGACATCCTGACCGAAGCCGGCCACAGCCCGCTGGACTGCCCAATCAGCGGCACCGGGGGGCAGGCCATCACCAAGGATCTGGTCATCTACGCCAGCGGCGACCCCGCCGCGATTGCCTCAACCCGCCCTGCCTTTGCCGCATTCACCCGTGGGGTCCACGACGTCGGGGTCTACGGCAATGGCACGCGGATGAAGCTGGTCGCGAACCTGCTGGTCGCCATCCACAACGTTGCCTCGGCCGAGGCCATGGTGCTGGGCATGAAAGCTGGGTTGGACCCGAAGCAGGTGGCCGATCTCGTGATGGCCGGCGTCGGCACGTCGCGGGTGTTCGAGCTGCGGGCGCCGATGATGGTGACCCAGGAATACCTGCCCGCCACCATGAAAGTGGACATCTGGCAAAAGGACATGGACATCATCGGCCACTTCGCTACCGCGCTCGGCGTCCCCACCCCCACCTTCAGCGCGACACTGCCGATCTACGCGGCGGCGCAGGCGCAAGGCCACGGGTCGGATGACACGGCGGCCGTTTGTGCGGTGCTGGAGAATATGGCGGCGTTGAAGCGCAAAGGGTTTGTTGGGCAATAACTGCTTCATCTCCGGGGCTACCGGCCCCTCGGCGTCATGGCGGGGTCACGCTCCGCCATGACGGTGAGAGAGTGTGCGGTTCTTCGAATGATTCAATTATTGTCCAACAAACCCTAAGCCCGACCGAACGCGTTCCCAAACCGCGTCTGCATCACCGCGTCCAAAGTCTGATCGGCCGGCGCCACCGCTCCGCCGCCCCGCACCCGGAACGCCGCGGGGTTGGCGGCGGCCGCCGGTTCCTCACCACCGGCCAGCGCCCGAGCCGCCCCGAGTACCAGCCGCTGGAACCGCACCACGCCAAGGTCGGTCGGCCCGAGGTGTTCGGTCGTCCGGTCGGCGATGAGACCTTGGCTGTCCTGGATGCAGGCATCCTGCTCCGATACCCCTTCGATCCCGGTATAGCTGTCCGTCCGTTGCTTTACGCGATCCATTAAATAATCGTTCTCCCGACGGCGGAGGGGGACGTACGAAGCATCCACTTCGGCATGCACGCTGAAGCCGGCCGAATATCTGTCGCGCTCGGCATTGGTCAGCGGCCGGTCCGGGTTCCAGCTGTAGCAGTAGATCCAGCAGGACTCGTCGTCGATCGGCACCCAGGTCTGGCCATGATAGTTGTCGCCGGGGAAGGCGTTGGGCGTCAGCCCGTGGTTGGGCATCAGGAATTGGCTGATGCGCCAATAATTCTCTCCCGGATCGCCATGCCGCGCGGCACCGAGCACCAACCCGGCGGGGTGATCCAAAATCGTAAACCGGGGCGCCCCGTCATCGCGCATCCAGCGCACCGTGTCGCTGCCGGTGGAGATGCGGTCCATCACGCGCTCCGTCACGTCGGCAGCGTCGGCGACGGCCATGTGCAGGAAGGAAAAATGCGCGGTGTCCAACCCGCCCTCGGCCGCCTGCGCCCAATTGCATTGTTGCAGTTTCTTGGAGACGAACATGTGCTGGGGCGGCAGCGTCATGAACTCCATCTCCGGCGGCTCCGGCTGGTGTTCCGCCGGTCCGAGGTAGGCCCAGACAATGCCGCCGCTTTCCCGCGTTGGATAAGCATGCAGGCGAACATTGGCCTCGACCCGATCCCGCTGCGGCCCAGGCTCCAGCGTGGGGATCGCCAGGCAGCGCCCGTCGGCGGCGAATTTCCAGCCGTGGTAGACGCAGCGGATGCCGCCTTGTTCGTTTCGACCAAAGAAAATATCGGCACCGCGATGCGGGCAGCGGGGGGAAACCAGCCCCACGGTGCCGTCGGAAGCTCGGAACGCCCGCAGATCCTCCCCCAGCACGGTCACCCTCAACGGAGGCCCATCCCTCTCCGGCAACTCGGCACTGAGCAAGACGGGCTGCCAGAAGCGGCGGAACAGCGCGCCCATCGGAGTCGCCGAGCCGGTGCGGGTCAGCAGTGTGTTGTCGGCTTCGCTCAGCATGGGTGGTCCTCGGGTGCGTGCGGTGACGCGACATGGTATCGTCTCCGGAAAACGAGGGGAACCGCCGATGCCCGTGACGAAACCATCGTTGTCCGAAAATGGCGACGCGCTTCTTGCGGCGCAGGACGTCATGTACGATGCCTGGGACGCGATGAATACGCGCCTCCGTCTGTCGCTTGCCCGCAAGGCGCTGAAAATCTCCCCGCTGTGCGCCGACGCCTATAATCTGATGGCGTTTCATGCGTGGACGCTGGACGAAGAACGAGACCTCTATGCCAAGGCCCTCGCGACCGCCGAACAGGCGCTGGGGCCGCGGAAGCTCAAGGACTATGCGGGGCATTTCTGGGGCATTCTGGAAACCCGGCCCTATATGCGGGCCAGGGCCGGCCTCGCCACCGCGTATCTGAAGTTGGGCGACCCAAATACCGCGATCGGCCATTTCCGCGCCATGCTGGTGCTCAATCCGGGCGATAACCAGGGCATCCGCTACGTTCTGGCCGGCGTGCTGCTTTGCCGGGAGGATATCGCCGGGCTCAAGGCGCTGCTCGCGGATTATCCATACGAGGGCAGCCTATACTGGCTGTACACAAGGGCGCTCCTGGCCTTTCGCGAGGGTGGCAACAAACGCCGGGCAAACGCGCTTGCTCGGGCTGCGTGGTCGGCGAACGCGCATGTGCCGGGGATACTGGCGGGCACCATGCCGCCGGTTGCGATCGACCCGGAATACATCGTGGTCGGCGGGCCGGCGGAGGCAATGGTATACGTCAACGATTACGCCCCGGGCTGGATCGCCACGCCCGGCGCCATCGCGTGGCTGACCAAAATCGCCGCTGCCTGTGCGGCAAAGGCGCGCCCCGGACGGGTGCTTCACTGACGGGCGAATCCACTCTCCGCCCCGCCCCCAACCCGTGCTAGGGTCGCCTTCAGAATCGCTGGACCAAGCCGGAGGACCCGCCGCATGCCGACCAATACCGACCGTAACCTCGCCCTCGAACTGGTGCGGGTGACCGAGGCCGCGGCGCTCGCTGCCTCCCGCTGGATTGGCCTCGGCAAGAAGAACGATGCCGACGGCGCGGCGGTGGAAGCCATGCGCCAGGCCTTCGATTCCGTCGATATCGACGGCACCGTGGTGATCGGCGAAGGTGAGATGGACGAGGCCCCGATGCTGTTTATCGGGGAGAAAGTGGGCGCCGGCGGCCCGGAAATGGATATCGCGGTGGATCCGCTGGAGGGCACGACCCTGACCGCCAAGGGCGGCCCGTCCGCTATCGCCACCGTCGCGCTGGCCCAGCGCGGTAATTTCCTCCATGCGCCCGACATCTACATGGACAAGATCGCGGTCGGCGGCGGGTTGCCGGCGGGGGTGGTCGACCTGGATTCCTCGGTCGCGACCAATCTTCGCAGCCTGGCCCGTGCCAAGAAGTGCGACGTGTCCGACCTGGTGGCCTGCATCCTGGATCGCGACCGGCACGCCGAGCTGATCGCCAAAACCCGGGAAGCGGGTGCTCGGATCATGCTGATCTCCGATGGCGACGTCGCCGGGGTGATCGCCACGACGATGCCGGAGTCGATTATCGACATCTACCTCGGCTCCGGTGGCGCGCCGGAAGGGGTGCTGGCGGCGGCGGCTTTGCGCTGCGTCGGCGGCCAGATGCAGGGGCGGCTGATGTACGAAGACGACTCGCAGATCGAGCGCGTCCGCTCCATGGGCCACGCCGACCCGAAGCGGGTCTTTACGTGTGAGGAAATGGCCAAGGGCGACGTCATGTTCGCCGCCACTGGAGTGACCTCCGGCCCCATGCTGCGGGGGATCAAGCGCTTCGGGCACGGTGCGATCACGCACTCCGTGGTGATGCGCAGCCGCTCCGGCACCGTCCGCTATATCGAGGGGCACCACAACTTCGCCACCAAGACCTGGACCGCCACTTGACCCCTGAACCGGCGCTCGGTGTTGCCCGCAGCCTGGGCGGCCGGCGCTGGATTTGGCGCGCCGGGGAGGATCGGGTGGCCCTCGGCATCTCCCAGCGCCTGAACCTCCCGGAGATCGTGGGCCGCCTGCTGGCCGCCCGCGGTGTCGGGTTGGAGGCCGCGACCGACTTTCTGGAGCCGACACTGCGGGCGTTGCTGCCCGATCCCAGCGTTCTGACCGACATGAACGCCGCCGCCGACCGGTTGGCCCGAGCGGTGCAGCACCAGGAAATGGTGGGTGTTTTTGGGGACTACGACGTGGACGGGGCCTGCTCCGCCGCGCTGATCATCACGTTGCTGCGCGGCCTTGGCTGCATCGTGCACCACCATGTGCCCGACCGCATGAAAGAGGGCTACGGCCCCAACGGCCCCGCCTTGCGCGGTTTGGTGGATCGCGGCGTCGGCCTGATAGTCTGCGTGGATTGCGGCACCGCCGCCGCCGATGCTTTGGCCGAGGTGCGCGGCGAGGCCGACGTCATCGTGCTGGATCACCACAAATCGGAGGGGCCGACACCGGCGATCCTGGCCACCGTCAACCCCAACCGGCTGGACGACAAATCGGGCCTGGGGACGCTGTGCGCCGCCGCCATCGCTTTTTTGACGGCTGTCGCCACCGTGCGGGTGCTGCGCAAGGCCGGCCACTTCGCCGCAAGCAAAGAGCCCGACCTGATGGGGCTTTTGGATCTCGTTGCTTTGGCGACTGTGTGCGACGTGATGCCGCTGACCGGGGTCAACCGCGCTTTGGTCTGCCAGGGCCTGAAGGTTATGGCCAAGCGAGGCAGGCCCGGGGTCGCCGCGTTGCTCGACGTGACTCAGGCGCGCGAGAAACTAACGACATTTACCTGCGGCTTCGCCCTGGGACCCCGCATCAACGCCGCCGGCCGCATCAGTGAGGCCGACATGGGCCTGCGCCTGCTGCTGACCGAGGACCGGGTAGAGGCTTTGGCCCTGGCCGAACGCCTCGATAGCGTCAACCGCCAGCGGCAGGAGGTCGAGGCCGGCATGCTGGAAACCGCCCTGCTCGAGGCTGAAATCCAGGTGCGGGCCGGCAATGCCGCCGTGCTGGTGGCCGGCGAGTCCTGGCACCCCGGCGTGGTCGGCATCGTGGCCGGCCGCATCAAGGAACGTTTCAACCGCCCGGCTTGCGTCGCCGGCATCGCCGCCGGGATGGCCAAAGGCTCCGGCCGGTCGGTCACGGGAATCGACCTGGGCGCGGCGGTCATCGCCGCCCGGCAGGCCGGCATCCTGGCGACCGGCGGGGGGCACGCCATGGCGGCGGGATTTTCTCTGCCATCGGACCGGCTGGCGGATTTCCGGGCGTTCCTGAACGAACGGTTGTCCGCGGCGTCTGACCTCCCAGGCGCCGCGGACCTCCCCGTCGAGGGCAGCCTCGCCGTCCAGGGCGCCACCGTGGAATTGGCTCGGCAACTCGAACGCCTCGCCCCCTTCGGCGCCGGAAATGAGGAACCGACCCTGGTCCTGCAACGCGCCCGCGTGGTGCGTGCCGACCGGGTGGGCAAGGAAGGCAACACCATCCGCGCCTTCGTGGAAGGGGAGGGGGGTGGCCCCCGCCTGAAGGCGATGCTGTTCCGCGCTCGGGATGGGGCGCTGTCGGATGCCCTGCTGAGCCGGGAGGGGCTGCCGCTGCACTTGGCGGGCAACCTGAGGGCCGAGGAGTGGAACGGGTCGGTCACGCCAGGGTTTTTCATCTCCGACGCGGCGATGGCGTGAAACGCGGGTTGACCGTCGCGGCACCCTCGGCTACCAACCGGCCTCCCGAGCCGATAAGGCTTCGGGTCCGGCCTGTCCCGTTCGTCTAGAGGCCCAGGACACTGCCCTTTCACGGCGGCGACAGGGGTTCGAATCCCCTACGGGACGCCAGAGACTCGCCCTAGCGGAACAGAAATTCCCGCGAATGATCGAGTTTAAAGACGAATGCGAACATGCCGGGCGCTGTCCAACATCACCCGCGGCGCGAATTTCATGCGTGACCGGGTTTTATCTGCGGAAGGCGGTTTGAACAAGATTCGGGTGCTGTACATCATCCCCACGCTCGATGTGGGGGCGCCGAAAAGGGCATGGTTCATGTTGCGCCTCGTCTGGACCCTGAAGGGCGTCGCGTCTCGACGATGCGGCATTTGGTCAATGGGCTTTTTTTGCATTTTGGCGGCTGTCATGCGAGGGTGATCGTTTCCCTCGCGGCCAACGTCGAGCGCATGGCCGCGAGGAAGCGGGTGCTGGAGTCCTTCTCGATCGAGCGAAATGTCGCCAGCCTCGAGCGCATTTATACCGCTGTGACCAAGCGTTCGCGTTGTGTATGACCGTCCTGACCGCATAACGTAATTCGGTAAAATTGGGGGTCGGGAGCGATGTCTGTATTCGACTGGAAATCCTGGTTTTCATGGCGTTCAAAGAATATTTTGATATGGTGGGGTTCGTTTCCTTCCGGCGGTGGCGCCACGCTGGGGGATTTGCATGCTGTCGAAAACTTAAGCGATCTTCTGACGTGCAGAGGCCACCGTCACGGTATTGCTTCCACCTTGCCGTTATCTGCATGATTTCAGTCGATCGCTTTGGATCCGTCGTCGATGACCGACAAGGTAAAGACCATCATTTTTGTCTGCGGTCCCATTGTGGACCGCCAACAATTGCGGGACATGCTCGATATCGCACCGACGGCCCGTAAGGTAGCCGTTGGTGTAACAATAATCGACAGCCAGGAGAGCATGAACTGCCGTTTTAGCAGCATTCTGCCTCGGGATGGACGGCCCGGATCGGCATTCGATCTTGCGCCTGCGCGTTACTGGTCAGCCGAATGCCGCTTTCCTGCGATGGATGGTCCAGTCGCATTTTGCCTGTTGGGCAAGCTATCGCAGATGCCATTGCATGAATACGCTGAGCGTCTGCTGCGGGGTGCCGCGGCTTGGTCGGATGCGACAACCATGTCGATTGACACGGTCATTGGACCTGTCGGAAATCCCGAAGCCAGGATATTGCGCGGCTTCGAAACCGCATCCGTTATCCTCACCACCCGTCTGCATGGTGCATTGCACGCCCTAATCCATGGATGTCCCGCCATCGCTATCGATCAGGTTCCCGGGGGGGACGAAAATCTGCGCGGCGCTGGAGAAGATCGGACGGATGAGGCCGCAATCGAGGCGGCACTAGGCTTCGCGCGATCGGAAGAAATACGCTCCATCGTGGCGCGATGCCGAGCGGAGCTAATTGCCCGTTCGGCCGACGCACTCAGGCGGGCGGCCGATTTGGTGGCTGGCGCGGCTGGTTGACACTCGCCATCGCGCTTCTCTCCTGATATCATGCAAGACACCGACCGATCAGGAGACTCTGGCATGGCCGAAGCCAAACTAGCCCCAAACCTCCCGCCCTGGATGCTGGAGCACACCAACCGCTACCTCGCCAGCGGCGGCACCGACGGCCACATGTACAAAATGTCGCAGCCGGGCCGGCCGGAGATGACGGTCCCGTCCCTCCTGCTGACCACCACCGGCCGCAAATCCGGGGAAAAATACATTTTTCCGCTGTTTTACGGTGAGCACGGCAACAGCTACATCATCGTTGCCTCCAAGGGCGGCGCGCCGGAGCATCCCGGCTGGTACCGCAACATCCTCGCCAACCCGAACGTCGAGGTGCAGGTCGGCACCAAGAAGCTCCACGCCGTGGCCCGCACGGTCACCGGCGCCGAACGCGCCGCGTTGTGGATCGAAGCGCTGAAATTCTGGCCGCCCTACGCCGACTATGCGCTGAAGACGACGCGAGAGATCCCGGTGGTCCTGCTGGAACCCGTCGATTAGCCCCGGAGATGTCGGCGGTCTACTGGTTGAATGAATATCCCGTAACCTGTATACGGTCTTCGGAATGGCCGCGGCGTAGTGATAGCGGAAAAAGCGAAGCTGCGGAGAATCCGGCCGCGCTCGCCCGGCCGCACAACAGGAGGGTGTATTGAGCCGGACATTATCCACCAGTTCTAGTTCCGGGATCACCCTGACCAACGCCGGCACGGCCAACAATCCGTTCACCATCTCCTCAACCGGCAAGATCACCCCGGCCACCGGGGACGGACTGGTTGCCGTCGGCAAGGCCACCTATAACTGGACCGTCGATAATTTTGGAACCGTTACGTCGACCCCAAGCAGCACGCATGGGATTTATCTTGGTCCCGGCACGGCCATCGCCAGCGGCACGATCACCAACGAGTCAGGCGGCCGCATATCGTCGGGCGGCTATGGCATCGTCATCAACGGCCCAGGCTTCGTCACCAACAAGGCCGGCGGCACGATCAGCGCGGCGAACTTCAAGGCCATCTACCTCATTGGCACTGGTACCGTCGTCAACGCCGGGGTGATCAACTCGGGTACTGGCACCACGGGCAATGTCGCGATTTATGAGGCCAATGGCGGCGTCATCACCAATCAGTCCGGTGGCACAATTTCCGGCAATGGCGGCGTGTGGTTCGAGGCTCCGGGCACATTCACCAATTTTGGTGTGGTGATCGGGGCGAATGCGGGTTTCGGCGCCATCCTCTTCAATTCGACGAGCGCTCCCAATCGGTTCATCGACGAGCCCAACGGGACGATTACCGGCAATATTATCGCTCAGATCGGCGGCACCGATGTCATCGAGCTCGCCTCCGGTGCCAGTACCGGCACTCTGTCCGGCTTCGGTACCAGCATCACCAATTTCGATACGTTGCAGTTCGACAGCGGCTCGAAATGGATTGTCTCAGGCGTCACGGCCACCGGCACCGTTGCCGGATTCAACAGTCTGGCCATCCAGGGCTTCGCGTTTGGCGACACGATCGACCTGAACGGGTTCGCCGCGACCGGCTATTCGTTTGCCAGCAATGCGCTGGTATTAAACGCGGGCACGTCGCATGCCACGCTGCATATCCAGGGCACCTTCAGCACCTCTGATTTCCATATCGCCAGCGACGGCACCGGCGGAACGTTCATCACCGACAACACCCCCTGCTACCTCGCCGGCACCCGCATCCGCACCGACCGCGGCGAAATCCCGGTCGAAGACCTCGCCATCGGCGACCGGGTCATCACCCTGTCCGGCGAGGCAAAACCGATCAAATGGATCGGCCGGCGCGCTTACGCCTCGGCCTTCGCCGCCGGCAACCGCGACGTCATCCCCATCCTGATCAAGGCGGACGCGCTCGGCCGCGGCGTCCCGTCCCGCGACCTGTACGTCTCGCCGCTGCACGCGATGTTCTTCGACGACGTGCTGATCCAGGCGGAGCATCTGACGAACGGCGTGTCGATCGTGCGGTGCCCGGAGATCGATCCGATCCGTTACTTCCATATCGAACTCGACCGGCACGACGTGATCTTCGCGGAAGGCGCGCCGGCGGAAACCTTCGTCGATTGCGACAGCCGCGGCATGTTCCACAACGCGGCGGACTTCGCGCGGCTGTATCCGGCCGACGCCCCCGCCAAATGGCAGTTCTGCGCGCCCCGGATCGAGTCCGGCCCGATTCTGGATCGGGTACGGCGCATGATCGATACCCGCGCCGGGCTGCATCGCGATGGCGGGCGCCTGGTGCCCGGCCCGTTGCAGGGCAACCTCGACGGGCTGGAGGGGGCGTCCATCGTGGGTTGGGCGTTCGACCCCGCCAACCCGGACATCCCGGTGACGCTGGAAGTGCTGGACGGCGACGGCCTGATCGCGCGCGTGACCGCCAACCGGTTCCGCGGCGATCTGGAGGCCGCCGGCATCGGCAACGGCCGACACGGGTTCGAATTGCGTCTGGCCCGCAGCCTGTCGCCGATGGCGCGGCACGAAATCCGGTTGCGCCGCGTGATCGATGGCCGGGAACTGCCGGGGTCGCCGCTGGTGATCGAGCCGCACAGCGACCGGGCGCTGTTGAAGGACGCGGGCACCGCGCTGGATACGGCGATCGGCGCGGCTGGCGAGCCGGCGGCGCTGGATGCGATTCTGGCGACATTGCTGGACAAGACCGGGACCGTGCGCCGCCTGCGCGCCAGCGTGCGCCCGCCGGCGGCCGGCGACGACCGGCTGCTGAGCTGGGCCGCGGGTGGGCGCTCCCGCCCGAAGCGCGCGCTGGTGATCGACGACCGCATCCCCCGCCGCGACCGGGACGCCGGATCGAACGCCGTGCTGGGCCATATCGAGGCGCTGCGGGCGCTGGGGTGGGAGGTAGAATTCGTCGCCTCGCACGAGTTGGCGCGGGCGGACGAGGCCGCGGCGGCGATGCTCGCCTGGGGGGTGCGCTGCCATCGGGCGCCGCAGATCGCCTCGGTCGAGGAGGTGCTGCGGCGCAACCGGAACGGTTACGATCTGGTGTATCTGCACCGGCTGTCGAATGCCGAGACCTATGCCGCCATGGTGCGGGCGTGGCAGCCCCGGGCGCAGGTGCTCTACAGTCTGGCCGATCTGCACCACACCCGGATCGGGCGGCAGGCCGCGATCCAGGGCAATGCGGAGCAGTTGGAACAGAGCCAGCGGGTGAAAGCGCGCGAGCTGGCGGCGATGCGGCTGGCGGACGCGGCGATCACGCACTCGCCCGAGGAAGCGGCGTATCTGGCGCGGGAGGCGCCGGGGGCGAACGTGCATGTGGTGCCGTGGGCGTTGACGCCCCGGCGGCGGACGGTGGCGTTGCGGCACCGGTCGGACATCGCGTTCGTGGGCGGCTACCGGCACGCGCCGAACGCGGACGCGGTGCGCTGGTTGGGCCAGGCGGTGATGCCGCTGGTGTGGGCGCGCGATCCTGGGATCGCCTGCCGGATCGTGGGGCCGGACTGGCCGGACGCGCTGGCGGCGTCGATGGACCCGCGCCTGCGTTTGGTGGGCCAGGTGCAACGGCTGGACGAGGTGTTCGACGCCGTGCGGCTGACGGTGGCGCCGTTGCGGTTCGGGGCGGGGTTGAAGGGCAAGGTGTTGGACAGTCTGGCGGCGGGGTTGCCCTGCGCGATGACCCCGATCGCGGCGGAGGGGCTGCCGCTGCATGGGATGCTGCGCGGCTTGGTGGCGGAGACCCCGGAGGGATTGGCGGAGCTGATATTGGATTTATATCACCGGTCCGGCCTGAACCGCTCGCGGGCGGAGGCTGGGCTGGCGATGGTTGGGGCGCATTACACCGCGAAGGCGGTGCGGGACGCGATGGCGCGGGCGATCGGGCAACAGCCGGAGGGCGCGCGGTCGGCCGCTTAGCCCATAGTCGACCGTCAGCGATCCGCGCACAGCTTGCATCGGCCGGGCGTTCGGGCGTACGGGTGAGCGGAGGATAACGCCCATGCAAGTGAACCCGATACAGCCGAGCTTCGCCGCGGCGGTTAGCGGCATCGATCTCGCCAGGCCCACCAACGCCGACGTCGTGAACGAAATCTGGCGTGCGATCGACCGGTATTCGGTCCTGGTGTTTCACGATCAGAATCTGACCGACCAGCAGTTGAAGGATTTCTCCGCTCAGTTCGGGCCGCTGGAAATCGGCCGCTCGGCGGCGCGCGGCGGCAAGCGGCGGCTGGCGCTGCCGGAGATCGGGGACATTTCCAACCTCGATATCGAGGGGAATGTGCGGGAGCTGGACGACCGTCGGCGGCTGGACAGCCTGGGCAACCGGCTCTGGCACACCGACGCGTCCTACATGCCCGTCCCCGTCGTGCTGGGGATGCTGCACGCCAAGGCGCTGCCGCCGCCGAGCCCCTTCGGCAACGGGGAGACGGAATTCGCCGACATGCGCGCCGCCTACGACGAGCTGTCGGACACGATGAAGGCCAGCATCGCCGACCTTATCGTCGAGCACGATGTCTTCTGGTCGCGCGGCCAGATCGGCTTCACCAAATTCGAACCCGGCGAGCGTGAGCAATATCCGCCATCACCGCAACGTTTGGTCCGCACGCATCCCGGATCGAAACGCAAGACGCTTTATTTATCCGCCCATGCCTCGCACGTCGTCGGCTGGCCGGTCGCCGACGGGCGGCTGTTGTTGCTCGACCTGAACACCCACGCCACCCAGCCGCAATTCGTCTACAGCCATAAATGGCGGGAGGGCGATCTGGTCATCTGGGACAACCGCTGCACCATGCACCGTGGCCGCCCGCACGACGAAATGCAGCCCCGCGACCTACGCCGCGCCACCACCCTGGACGTCGGTTCGACGCTGGAGGAGGCAGCATAGCCGACCCGATGCGTAATCATATCAACAACCTGCTGATCCAAACCCTGGAGCGCCTAACGGCGGTACTCGTCGTGGCCGAGATCGTCATCCTGTTCGTCGGCATCGTGGCCCGCTACGCCTTCCACCACCCGCTGATCTGGTCCGACGAGCTGGCCTCCCTCCTGTTCCTCTGGCTCGCTATGTTCGGCGCCGCCCTGGCGCTGGGCCGCAATGAGCACATGCGGATGTCCGCGCTGGTGAACCGTTTCGGCGACACCGGTCGGGGCTTCGCCGAACTGCTGGCGCTCGCCGCCGCCATCGGGTTCCTGCTGGCGATTCTGGGTCCCGCCATCGACTATTGGGAAAACGAGTCGATGGTGTCGCTGATGTCGCTCGATATTTCCATGAGCTGGCGGGCCGCCGCGATGCCGGTCGGCACGGCGCTGATGATCGTCATGGCGCTACTGCGGCTGGACCGAAAGACCCTGCCCATGGCGTTGCTTGCTTTGATCGTAGTGGGGGCGGTGTTCGCCGGATTCTCGCTGTTGCGTCCGCAGCTGCTGCATCTCGGCCAGTGGAATCTGCTGATTTTCTTCCTGGGCGTGGTGTCGGGCACGGTGTTCCTCGGGGTGCCCATCGCGTTTTCCTTCGGCCTCGCCACGTTGGGATATCTGGCGGCGTCCACCCGCATGCCGCTATCCGTTCTCGTCGCGCGAATGGACACCGGCATGTCGCATCCGGTCCTGCTGTCGGTGCCGCTGTTCGTGTTCCTGGGTCTGTTGATCGAGATGACGGGCATGGCGAGTGTCATGGTTCGCTTCCTCGCCAATTTGCTGGGCCATGTGCGCGGCGGGTTGTCCTTCGTCCTGATTGGGGCGATGTATCTGGTGTCCGGCATTTCCGGCTCCAAAGCTGCCGACATGGCTGCCGTCGCCCCTGTCCTTTTTCCGGAAATGGAGGCGCGCGGTGCCAATCGCGGTGAATTGGTCGCACTGCTGGCGGCCACCGGGGCGCAGACCGAAACCATCCCTCCCAGCCTGATATTGATAACCATCGGGTCAGTCACTGGCATCTCCATCGCCGCCCTGTTCACCGGCGGCTTGCTGCCCGGATTGGTGGTGGGCCTGATCCTGTGCGTCATGACCTGGTCCCGCGCCCGCGACATGCAGGTGGCGCCGAGAGCGACCGCCGCCGCGATCGGCCGCAGCTTCGTGATCGCCATTCCGGCCCTGGTGCTGCCCTTCGTCATCCGCGGCGCGGTGGTCGGCGGCATCGCCACGGCGACCGAGGTGTCCACCATCGGCATCGTCTACTGCGTGCTGGCGGGCCTGCTGATCTACCGGCAATTCGACGTGAATCGCCTGCTGCCGATGCTGGTGCAAACGGTGGTACTGTCGGGCGCGATCATGCTGATCGTGGGCGCCGCCACCGCCATGGCCTGGGCGATCACGTCGTCTGGTTTTTCCCGCGTCGTGGGCGGCTGGATCGTCGGCATGCCGGGCGGGGCGATCTCGTTCATGGCGATATCGATCCTGCTGTTCGCCATCCTCGGTAGCATCCTGGAGGGCATTCCGGTGATCGTGCTGTTCGGGCCGTTGCTGTTTCCAATCGCCCGCCAGGTCGGCATCCATGAGGTGCATTACGCAATGGTCGCGATCCTCGCGATGGGTGTCGGGCTGTTCGCCCCGCCGTTCGGGGTGGGTTACTACGTCGCGTGCGCGATCGGAGGCGCCAATCCGGACGACGGCATGCGGCACATATGGCGCTATCTGGCGGCTTTGATGGTCGGGTTGATCATCGTTGCCGCCATACCGTGGATTTCCATCGGTTTCCTCTAACGCGGCAAAGGACGAACGATCATGAAAGCAACCAGACGTAAGGTGATCGGCGGCGGCATCGCGGCGGTCGCGCTTCCCCGCTTCGCGAAGGCGGCCGAATTCACCTGGAAATTCGGCCACGGTTCACCGGTCGTTTATCCGTTCCATGTCAGGCTGGCGGAAGCCGCCGCGAAGATCGGCCAGCAATCCAACGGCCGCATGGACCTGCAAATCTTCCCCGACAGCCAGCTCGGCGGCGATAACGATCTGCTGTCGCAAGCACGCAGCGGCGCCATTGAGTTCTGCCAACCGACGGGGCAAATCATGTCTTCCATCCTGCCAGCCGCCGCCGTCAGCGCGCTGGGTTTTGCGTGGGAGAACTACGGCAAAATTTGGCCTGCGCTGGACGGGGAATTGGGCGCCTTCGTGCGCGCCCAGATCGCCGCCAAGACCGGGCTGGTGGCGATGGACCGCATGTGGGACCTCGGCTACCGGGAGATCACCACCAGCACCAAACCGATCAAAACCGCCGACGATCTGGTGGGGCTGAAAATCCGCACGCCGGTCGCGCCTAGCCTGGTGACGCTATTCCAAACGTTGAAGGCAGCACCGCTGGCATTGCAATTCCCCGAGGTCTACTCGGCGTTGCAAACCCATATTGCCGATGCACAGGAAAATCCGCTGACGCTCATCAAGGTCGCGAAATTCTACGAGGTGCAGAAATACTGCTCGCTCACTAACCACGTATGGGACGGCCACTGGCTGTGCGTCAACGCCGCCGCCTGGAAGGGCTTGCCGGACGACCTGAAAACCATCGTCGCCAACAACCTGAACGCCGCGGCGCTGCTGGAACGCGCCGACATCGCCGCGGCCGACGCGGCGATGCGGACCGAGCTGGAAGGCAAAGGCATGATCTTCAACACCGTGGACACGCAAAGTTTTCGCGACGGGTTGAAGACAGGCGGCTTCTACAAACTGTGGCGAGGCAAGCTGGGTGACGCGCCCTGGGAGATTCTGGAGAAATACGCTGGCGCGTTGGGGTAGGGCTCAGTTCGCGGTCATCCCCCCGTCGATCACCAGTTCGCTGCCGGTAACCCAGGACGCCTCGTCCGACGCCAGATAAAGGCAGCCCATCGCGATATCGATGGGTTTGCCGAATCGGCCCATCGGCGTGGCGTCCATCCGAGCCTTGCCGGATTCGTTGCCCAATAATCCAGGGCGTGCCATGGGTGTGTCGACGAAGCCGGGGTGTACGGAATTCGCGCGAATGCCTTCCTTCGCGTATTGGATGGCCGTCGATTTGGTAAATATCCGCACCGACCCTTTCGACGCGTGATACGCCGCATTGGCAAACGATCCGACGATGCCGCAAATGGACGAAATATTGACGATCGAGCCGCCTCCGGCCCGCCGCATCGCCGGGATCGCGCTTTTGGTGCCGAGGAACACGCCGGTGGAATTCACCCCCATGATGTAGTTCCAGTTCTCCAGCGTCTGATCCTCCAGCGCCGTGCCGGTCATGACGCCGGTGGGCTGCACCAGCATGTTCGCGGGGCGGCCGGACACGCCGGCGATGTTGCACAGCACGTTGAGCTTGCCGTACTTGGCTTCGACGCTGGCGACCAAAGCGATCCACTGCGCCTCGTCGGTTACGTCCAAAGCGTGGTATTCCGCGACACCGCCGTTATCCACGATCTCCTGCGCGACGGTGCGGCCGAGGTCGTCCTGTACATCGCACAGCACCACGCTGGCGCCGTGGGCCGCGAATTGGCGGGCGGTTTCCGCGCCGATGCCGGATGCGCCGCCGGTCACGATGGCGACCTTGCCGGAGAGTCTCTGTCCTTGGGTCATGATTGTTTCCTCCTTTCGCGGCAGGCTATCCGAACAACCCGGACGATCCTAGCGCGGGCCGGCGGCAACGGTTAGGCTGGGAGAAACGGGAAGGTCCAGATCGATGCAACTCAGCCGCCGAACCGCACTTGTCGCCGTCGCCACCATGGCGGCGCCACCGGCCTGGGCGCAGTCTGCCGGGCCGGTTATGGCGGCGCGCATCGCCGAAATCATCGCCAGCCCGGACCGCTCCGACGCGGACCGTGCCAACGATCTGCGCCGCAAGCCGCAGCCGATGCTGGAATTTATCGCCATTCATCCGGGGATCACAGCCTTCGATATCAGCGCTGCCGGTGGCTACACGACCGAGCTTCTGGCGCGTTTGGTGGGGCCCACGGGGAAGGTCTTCGGGCAGAGCCGCCCGGCGAACGCCGCCGCGTCCGCCCCGCCGGCGCAGCGCGAGGGCAACAGCCGCCCGGATCTCCCCACGGCGGCGCCGGCCGGTGGGCCTCGCCCATCGCCCGTTGCCCTGGCGGAGCGGGAGGCCAAGCTGCGGGCGGCAAACGTCGCCTCCGCCCCGATCGTCGCCGTTTCCCGCCCCTTCGAAGACCCGGTGCCGCCGGAACTGGTGGGCAAGCTCGATCTGGTGACGTTGATGTTCAACTACCACGACCTCGGTCACATGGGCGTCGATCGGGCAGCGATGAACCGTTCGGTGTTTGCCGCGTTGAAGAAGGGTGGCGAATATGTGATCGCCGACCATGCGGGGCGGCCGGGCACCGGCATTTCCGAGTCCGGCACGCTGCACCGCATCGAAGAGGCGTTTCTGCGCCAGGAGGTCGAGGCGGCGGGGTTCAAACTGGCGAAGGAAGGGATGTTCCTGCGCAATCCCAAAGACCCGAAGGACAAAAACACCCCGGACCCGCCGCAGCCGAAGGACGAATTCGTGCTGAAATTTACGAAGCCGTAAGCGGGAAAACCGAACCATGGATCGACCCACCCATATCGTAGCCGGCGGCGGATCGGCCGGTTGCGCCCTGGCCGCACGCCTGTCGGAGAACCCCGCGAACAAGGTACTGGTGATCGAGGCCGGGCCGGATTACGGCACCGCCAATATCCCTGACGATATAAAAGACACCTACGCCCATCGAGCGATGACCAATTCGTCCTACTTCTGGCCGGCATTGCAGGTGTCGCGTGGGACGCATCGGCATATCCCGGCAGCGGGCAGAAAACCGTATTTCTTCTACCAGGGGAAGTTGATGGGCGGCGGATCGTCCATCAACGGGCAAGTGGCTTTGCGCGGCGCCCCCGCCGATTTCGACGGCTGGGCGGAGCTGGGGGCCAAAGGCTGGGACTGGGGTTCGGTGCTGCCCTATTTCCGCAAGCTGGAGACCGACCTGGACTACTCCGCCGACCAGTTGCACGGCGCCTCCGGCCCGATCACCGTCCGTCGTATTCCGCGCGACCAATGGGACGAATTCACCAACGCCGTCGCCCGTTCCTGGGACAGCCAGGGCCATGCGTTCGTGCACGATATGAACGGCCCGTACGAGGAAGGTTACTCCCCGCTCCCCACCTCCAACGACGGGGAGGCACGCCGCTCCACCGCCAACGGGCATCTGAGCGACGAGGTTCGCCGCCGCTCTAATCTGCGCCTGATGCCGGAAACCCAGGTGCGGCGCATTCTGTTCGAAGGCACTAAAGCCATCGGGGTTGAAACCCTTCGCGCCGGGGTGACCGAGCAGATCCATGGCGATCGCATCATCGTCAGCGCCGGCGCCTTCCACAGCCCGAAACTGCTGATGCTGTCGGGTGTCGGGCCGGCCGATCATCTGCGCCGGCACGGCATCGCGGTGGTGGCGGATCGTCCCGGTGTCGGGTCGAATTTGCAGGATCATCCGCTGATTTCGGTGTCGGCTTATCTGCCGCCGATCGCTCGGGAAAAGCACGTTATCCGGCGGAACTATTCGTATTTGCGCTATTCCTCCCAGATCGCCGGGTGTGAGCCGGCGGACATGATCATGATGGCCGTCTGCCAATCCATGTGGCACGCGGTGGGGGAGCGGATCGGCACCCTCAGTACCTATATTTCGCTGCCGTATTCCCGGGGGACGGTGCGGCTGGCGTCCTCCGACCCGATGGCGGCCCCGGCGATCGATTTCAATTGGCTGGAGGACGAGCGCGACCGCTCCCGCCTGATTGCGGCTTTCATGCGCATGGCCGGGATGTTCACGCAGGAGCCGGTGTCGAAATACGCGTTGGACCCGTTCCCCTCCAGCTTCTCCGAACGCGTCGCCGCGATAAGCCGTCCCACCGGGTTGAACGCGGTGCTAACCAATGTCGCCGCCGCGCTGCTGGACTCCGCTGCGCCGGTCAGGCGTTTCCTGATCGAGAACGTGATCAGCGAGGCGCCGAAACTGGCGGCTCTGATGGCCGATCCTAAGGCGGCCGAGGAATACGTCTGCGCGGCCGTTCGCAGCGCCTGGCACCCGTCCTGCACCTGCCGCATGGGCGCCGCTGACGACCCGATGGCAGTGACGGATCCGAACGCGGCGGTGATCGGGACCCAAAATCTGCACGTGGCGGATGCGTCGATCATGCCGCGCGTGACGCGGACGAACACCAATCTGCCGTCCATTATGATTGGGGAGCGGGTGGCGGATTTGATTCAGGCATAGGGCTGCGCTTTCCTTTTTCGGCATCCCCGCACTTGTGGCGGGGATGACCTGGGGGAGGGGCCCGCACGAACCCCAGGGGATAAAACGATGTCCGAAGACAAAGACACCATCCGCGAGCTCATGCACCAGTATTGCTTCTGCATGGACGAAGGCCGTTTCGCCGAACTTGCCGCCCTGTTCGCGCTGGACGGCGTCTGGAGGGCCCCCTACCGCACAGCGACCGGCCCCGCCGAAATCGAGGCATGGCTGACCCAATCCGTCCCCGCGACGCCCAAGCGCATGCACTACGTCATGAACAGCATCATCGCGGTCGACGGCCCCCAAGCAACCGCGCGATCCAACTACCTGGTGATGGTGGAGGGGCCGGACGGTCCGGTCCCCTCGGTCTGCGGCACCTACGCCGATGTATTCACCAAAACCCCGCAAGCTTGGCGCTTCCAGCGGCGGGAACTCATTCATGCGTTTAAGGGGGAGATGCGGCTGCAACTCCCCTGAGCGCTATTTCCAGCTGCTTAGATAAAACCTTGGCAGCTCGTCAGGGTAGGGTTTGAAGTTCAACTGCCGCGACAGGCCATACGTGATCGTATAGGTATACATCGGCAACCAATAAGCCCGTTCAGTAATCAGCTTGATCGCCGCGCTATAGGCCTTGCGGCGTTGATCCGGATCCGTTGTCGAGCCGCCTGATTTCACCAGCTCCATGATTTCCGGATCCCGGGTGTAATCGGCGCCGCCACCGCCGAAATACTGCGGCAAGATGGCCGAGACGTCGTTGATGGAGTAGCTGCCCCAATCTCCGGCCTCCAACGGATTCTGCCCGGCCAGGCTGCGCTGCACCACCGCGCCCACCTGCAACAGGCTCAACCGAGCGTCGATGCCGACAGCTTTCAAATAGTTCTGCATGGCGCCGGCCCACGAGGGAAGCTCGTAGGTCACCAGTTCGGTATCGAACCCCTTCGGGAAGCCGGCCTCGGTCAGCAATTGCTTCGCCTTGGCGGGATCGTAGGGGTAATGCATCGCCGCGCCGGCATCGCAACCGAACTGCGTCGGGTAGCACGGCGCGTCCAGCGCGCGCGATCCGCCCTGCACCAACTGCTTCGCCATGGTTTCCCGGTCGATGGCGTAAGCGATCGCCTGCCGCACTTTCGGAATGGTCATCGGATTGCCGGCCCCGGTGCGCCCGGCGGCATCCATGTTGATGTATCCGATCCGCATCGACTCCGACCGCAGCGCCTGCACGGTGGGCATGCGGTTGACGTTGTCGTATTGATCCGGGCTGTACTTCCAGATCCAGTCGGCGCGCCCGCCCAACAGCTCCGCCATTTCGGTGGAGGAATCCGGCACCTCGTGGATCACGACCTTGCCGATGGCGGGTTTGCCTTTGGGGCTGTCGGCGTAATAACCCTCGTAGCGCTCCAGGTCGATTTGCGTGACGCCGTCGACGCGGGTGATTTTGTAGGGGCCGGTGCCGATGGGGTGGTGCGCGTATTCGTCCACGCCGACTTTTTCGCGGTAGGCCTTGGGCCAGATCCACAGCGTCATCGCCATGTAATCCAGCGCCGCCGGGAAGACCCGCTTCAGCTTCACCCTCACATGGTAGTCGTCGATTTTCTCGGCGCTGTCGTAGAACGAATAATTGCTCGGCACCGCGACCTGCTTGTCCGCGATGACCGTATTGATGGTGTAGACAACATCGTCGGCGGTGAATTTATCGCCGTTGTGCCAGGTCACGCCCTGCCGCAGCGTGAATTCCAGCGTGGTGTCGTCCGCCCATTTGTAAGACTCCGCCAGCAACGGCTTGTTCTGGAAGGTCTCGGGGTCGCGGTAGACCAGGGTGTCCCAGGCCTGATGCGCCAGGATGATGCCGGAGCGGAGCTGGTTGTAATACGGGTCCACATTCGGGATGGCGTCGCGCCAGGTGATGCGCAGGGTGTCGGCCGATTTTTGCGCGCTGGCGGGTGCGGCGAAGGCCAGGCCCGTGGCCAAAAGCGCGACTGCTAAATTGATTTTACGCATATTTGAATCCCCGTCGATCCTTGCGGCTACGGTAGGAGGGTTTGGCTGGCGGCGGCAAGGCCAATGTTACAAATTATGTCCACCCAGAGGGTGCGACGAATCCAGACTCCGCCTGCTCCAGCAGCTCCGCCATGGCGATCGTCGTCCGGTCGCCATGGGTCGGCCCGGCGATCTGCACGCCGATGGGCAGCCCGGCCCGCGTGCGGCCAATGGGGGCGATGGTGGCAGGCAGATGGAAGCCGCAGATTAGGCCGGGCCAGAAGAGCTGGTCGTTGTAGGCCATCTCGACGCCCTCGATGACGATCCGCCGTTCCCAGGTTGCGCCGTCCTGGCGGTGCGGCAGGGCGGAGGTCGCGATGGTGGGACAGAGCAGCACGTCCCAGTCCCGGAAAAAAGCATTCCAGGCGCGGCGGACGACGTGCCTGCGTTCGTTCAGGCCGAGCCAAGTGCGGTGTGTCATGCCGGCGCCGCGCATCATGATGGCGTCGGCGCTCATGGCTTCGGGGGATAGTTTGGCGGCGGTTTCGATTTCCCTGGCGATGACGGCGTCGGAGGCGCTGCCGCTCCAGGCTGCGTTCAGCAGGGTCAGGTAAAGGCGATAGGCTGAAAGCGGCTCGAAGGCGGGGCGTGCGGTGCGGCTGACGGTGACGCCTTCGTGTTCCAGCCGGTCGGCCAATGCCTCGATCTGTTCGGTGGTCTCGCGTTCGGTGGGCTGCCCCGGCTCATGCGACCAGACGGCGACCCGCAGGTCCTTCAGGCTGCTGAAGCGGGGGGAGGGTAGCGTGGGCGCCATCGCGGTGTCGGCTGGGTCGGGGCGCGCTACTGCGTCCAGCACCAGCCGGAGGTCGCCGGCGGAGCGTGCCAGGGGGCCGAGCGCGGCGATGTCGTTCATCGCGGTGCGGCTGGTCGCGGGATCGCCAAAATTTGGGCAAATGCCCCAGGTCGGCTTGTGGCCGAATACCCCGCAGTAATGCGCGGGCACACGGATTGAGCCGCCGATGTCGGTGCCTAACTCCAGGCCCGTCAGGCCCGCCGCCAGCGCCGCAGCCGAACCACCTGACGAGCCTCCCGGCGTGTGCGCTGTGTTCCAGGGATTGGAGGTCGTGCCGTAGACCGGGTTGTAGCTTTGCCAATCTGCCAAATCGACCGGCACGTTGGTCTTGCCGAAAATGACGACGCCGGCCGCTTCGAGGCGCTGTATCGCTAAGCCGGACACGCGGGCGCGATGGTCTTTGGCCTCGCTGTGCCCGCGGGTGGAGGGCAGGCCGGCGACGTCGAAGCTTTCCTTCACCGTCATCGGTACGCCGAACAGCGGGGCGGATTTTTCTCTCGCGTTGTCCAGCGCCCGCGCCCGTTCCCGGGCTCGGTCGAAGTCCTGGACGACGATCGCGTTGATGCGCGGGTTCAGGCGTTCGGTGCGACTGATAAAAAAATCCAGTAGCTCCAGGCAGCCGGTATCGCCCTTGCGGACGAGACCGGCCAGCGCCTGGGCCGAGAGGAACGAAGGGTTCACGCGATCGACGAGTTGAAGTTGCCCCCGTCGAGCAGCAGATTGTGCCCAATGATGAAGCCGATCTTGGCGGAGCACAGGAAGGCGCAGGCGTCGCCGAACTCCGCCGGATCGCCGACCCGCCCCGTGGGCGTCCCAGCCGCGCGTTCGGCCAGAATTTCCTCCACCGGCACGTTGCGCTGCTTGGACTGCGCGAGTGCGCCGCTCTTTAACCGGTCGGTCAGGAACGGGCCTGGCAGGATGTTGTTGATCGCCACGTTATGTTTGGCGACCTGGCGCGCCAGGCCGGCGACGAAGCCGGTCAGGCCGGCGCGGGCGCCGTTGCTCATGCCGAGGTTGGGGATCGGAGATTTCACGGATGCCGAGGTGATGTTGACGATACGGCCGAACTTGCGGGCGGCCATACCGTCCACCACGGCTTTGATGAGGAAGATCGGCGCCAGCATGTTCTGGTCGACGGCCTTGATCCAGTCCTCGCGGGTCCAGTCCCGGAAGTCGCCATGCGGTGGGCCACCGGCGTTGTTCACCAGGATGTCCGGCTCCGGGCATGCGGCGAGGGCGGCGGCGCGGCCTTCCTCGGTGGAGATATCGCCGGGCACGGCGATGACCTTGGTGCCGGTCATCGCGGTGATTTCACGGGCGGTGGCTTCCAGCTCCGACGCGGTGCGGGCGGTGATGACCAGCTCCACGCCTTCGCGGGCGAGTGAGATGGCGCAAGCGCGGCCGAGGCCCTTGCTGGCGGCGCAGACGATGCCCTTTTTGCCTTTGAGTCCGAGATCCATGGTTGAGTTCCTCCTTTTGGGGTGGGCGCATTGACCGTAAGTTTCATGGCTTACGCAAGATGGGGCACTATTTTTCTAATCCGTCATCCTCGGGCTTGACCCGAAGATGACGAAAGGGGGCGTGCGTGCCTGAGTTCAATCTTTCTCCGCCCGACCCCGCTGCCGACGCCCCAACGACAGTTCGGTCACGATCCCATGCAGGGTACGCAGTTCCTGCGTCGTGACCTCCCCGCGCTGGAACAGATGCTGGATATTCCGCACCATCCCAGGCCGCTTGGGCAGATTGCGCAAAAAACCGCTGGCGTCGAGTTCGGCGATCAAATGGGTCATGAAATTGTCCAGCTCCCCCTTGGTCGCGACCGTCGTTTCGTTGGTCATCAGCGTGCGGGGGGTGGTGGAGTCCATGGCGGTCCACCACTCGTAGGCCATGACCAGCACGGCCTGCGACAGGTTCAGCGACATAAACCCAGGGTCCAACGGGAAGCGGATCAGAGCGTCGGCCTGCGCCATGTCGTCGTTGTCCAGCCCGGCGCGCTCCGGCCCGAACAGGATGCCGGTGCGCAGGCCCCTGGCGCAGATCTCCCGCAGTTCCGCCGAGGCACCACGTGCCGTCATGACCGGTTTCACAATGTGGCGCGGGCGGGGGCAGGTGGCGAAGACGTGATGCAGATCGGTGACCGCGTCGGCGACGGTGGGGTGGACCGTCGCGGCGTTGAGCAAATTATCGGCACCGGAGGCGGTGCGCCACGCTTTCTCCTGCGGCCAGCCGTCGCGCGGCGCCACCAGACGAAGGTGAAACAACCCCCCATTCGCCATTGCGCGCGCGCAGGCGCCGATGTTGTCGGCGAGCTGCGGCCGCACCAGCACCACGACCGGTGTGTTGCCGACCGGGTGGAGGTCGGCGCCGCCGTCGCGTCCTGTCACCTTACCCCGCCCGCCGCCAGGTCGTGCCGCCCGGCCCATCTTCCAGGACGATCCCACGCGCGGTGAGGTCGGTGCGGATTGCGTCGGCACGCGCGAAATCGCGCGCCTTGCGCGCGGCGAGGCGTTCGGCGATGGCCGCTTCGATCATGGCGGCATCGTCGGCGGTGCCACCGCGGAACCAGGCCTCCGGCGTTTCCGACAACAACCCCATGACCGCCCCGGCGGCGCGTAACCCCCGCGCGGCACCGAAATCGCCGGCCATCGCCGCATCGGCCAACGCGTGCATCGCCGACAGTGCCAGCGGCGTGTTCAGATCGTCGCACAGCGCATCCCGCACCGGTTCCGGCAAATCGCCTTCGCCGACGTCCGGGAAACGTTCCAGCGCGCGATAGAAACGGTCCATTTCCTTGCGGGCTTCCGCCAAAGCCTCATCGGAAAAATCCAGCACCGCGCGGTAATGCGCGCGCAGGAGCAGCAGGCGGATCGCTTCGCCGGGCGCTTTGGCCAGCACCTCCCGCATGGTGAAGAAGTTGCCGAGGCTTTTCGACATCTTTTCCCCATTCACCAGCAGCATGCCGTTGTGCATCCAGTACTGCGCGAAATGGCTGCCGGGAAAGGCGCAGACGCTTTGTGCCAGCTCGTTCTCGTGGTGCGGGAAGATCAGGTCCGACCCGCCGCCATGGATGTCGAAGCTTTCCCCCAAATAGCGCCACGACATGGCGGAGCACTCGATGTGCCAGCCCGGCCGCCCGCGTCCCCAAGGACTGTCCCAACCCGGCAGATCGGGGGGCGAGGGCTTCCACAACACGAAGTCCCCCGGGTCTTTCTTGTACGGGGCCACATCGACGCGGGCGCCGGCCAGGAGTTCTTCATGGCTGTGGCCTGACAGCCTGCCGTAGCCAGGGGCGGTGTTGACGGCGAACAGCACGTGCCCCTCAGCCGCGTAGGCATGGCCGGAGGCGATCAGGCGCTGGATGATGTCGATCATCTCCGGGATGTGGCCGGTGGCGCGCGGTTCGACGTCTGGGGGCAGGGCGCCCAGGGCTGCGATATCGGCGTGGAAATCGGCCGTGGTGCGGGCGGTGATCGCGCCGATCGGCTCCCCGCTTTCCTTGGCGCGCGCGTTTATCTTGTCGTCTACGTCGGTGATGTTGCGAACATAGGTCACCTTGGGAAACAGCGTCCGCAGCAGCCGCGACAGCACGTCAAACACCACGATAGGCCGCGCGTTGCCGATATGCGCGAGGTCGTAGACCGTCGGGCCGCACACGTACATCCGCACATGCTGGGGATCGAGGGGCGCGAACCGCTCCTTCCTCCGGGTCAGGCTGTTGTGGATGTACATCTCGGGCATGTCGGCTTGGTCCATAAGGTCGGACGCGCTTTCTCCGTCAAACCGGGCCGGGAATCAACGCGATTCAGGCTCGACAACGGACGAAGATCGAGCCGATGATACGGGGGTGGAACAAGGAGGGTCGAAAAGACGCGGTTTGGTTCCGTGCGCCACCTGCACAGCGGTGGGACTGGCGGTCGCCTCAAGTGAGGTAAACGCCCAGATGCCCGAGTTCACCCGCAAAATCACCCAAAAGACCGAGTATCCCGGAGACAACTACGTCTGCGTCCTGGTCGAGGTCGAAATCGCCCCGAACTTCTTCGTTCCTCGGCATACGCATCCTGGCGTCGAGTCCAGCTATTTCGTCTCTGGCGGCGGGACGTTGAAGGTGAAGGGGCAGCCCGATCCGGTCATCAAAGCCGGCGAGGGGTTCCAGGTCCCGCCGGAAACGCCGCACAGCCTGCTCAACGGTCCGGCCAAATCGAAGGTCGCCGCGACTTATATCGTGGAAAAGGGCAAGCCGCTGGCGTCCCCCGCGCCGGCGCTCGTCGTCCGTGTCGATTGCTATGACCTGTTTCCCCTGGGATAGCAGGATGCGCCGCACTGCCACGCCGAGCGGGCGATGATCGCGGGCGAGGCCAAGCTCTCCCGCGGCACGCCGGAGCGGGAGGCGATCGTCACGCGAGCCGGCAGCACCGGCAGCGGGAAGACGTACAGGCTGCGGGACTGGCGGATGGTGTCGATCCGCACCCCGCCGGTCAGCACGGGGCGCAGGGCTTCTTGGCCGGACCGAAATAAGCGACCATGCGTCGTAGCGCACCTGCCGCGGCCGGGCGCCGGTCGCAAATTGGGCCGCGGGCATTCCATCCGGCATGCGATGGTAACTCGTCCGCTTCGAACATCCTCTTCCCGCCACACTTTGCCGTTGTGCGTGCCGGTAACGGTCGGATACCAGCCCGTTTACATTGCCGCGTCTTCCTGGATCATCATGGCCGCCTTCTCCCCGATCATGATGGTGGGCGCGTTGGTGTTGCCGGTGGTCAGAGTGGGCATGATGGAGGCGTCCGCCACCCGCAAGCCCTCAATGCCATGCACCCGGAGGCGCGGATCGACCACGGCGGCCGGGCCTTCGCCCATGCGGCATGTGCCGACGGGGTGGAAGATGGTGGTGCCGTAGTCCTTGAAATACTGGGTCAGGGCTGCATCCGATCGCACGTCCGGGCCGGGCAGGGTTTCGGTCACGCTGTGCTGCGCGATAGCGGGGGACGCGAAGATTTCGCGGGTAAAGCGCGTGCCGGCCAGCAGCACGTCGATGTCCGAGGTGGCTGAGAGATAATTGGGGGTAATGACCGCTTTCTGGAACGGATCGGCTGAACCCGCCATGATGGTGCCGCGGCTGTCGGGACGGACGGGGCAGATGGCGACGGTCATCCCGTCCTCCCGTTCCAACTCCCCGAATTTGCTGGCATCGTAGCTGGCGGGGGTGAACAGCAGTTGCATATCCGGACTGGCGAGTTCGGGGCGGGAGCGGCAGAACACCTGCGCCGTTGTGACCCCGAAGGTCAGCGCGCCGTTGCCGACGGTAAAGAACCGGGCGACCTCCCGGACCAGGCGGGCGCCGCGTGCGAGTTTGTTGATGGAGATGGAATCCTTCACGCGGTGCGATATGCGGGAAACGTAATGGTCCTGCAGGTTGGCGCCAACGCCGCGCAGATCGTGCACCACGGGAATACCCAGGGATTGTAGATGTTCGGCCGGACCGATGCCGGAAAGTTGCAGGAGGTGAGGGGAGTTGATGGCGCCGCCTGACAGGATAACTTCCTTGCCGGCTTTCAATTCCACGTCGTGGCCGCGCTGGCGGAAAGCGACGCCCACACAACGTTTCCCCTGAAATAGCAGTTTAGTGGCGACGGCTTCGGTTTCGACGCGCAGGTTGGGGCGGGATTGGGCCTCTTTCAGGAAGGTTTGGGCGGTTGAGCCGCGCCATTTACCCTTGCGGGTCATCTGCGAGTAGCCGACCCCCTCCTGCTCGCGGCCGTTCAGGTCCTTGCTGAAAGGGAAGCCGGCTTGTTGCGCGGCCTCGATGAAGCGGTGCGTCAGTGGCAGAATGGTGCGGTAGTCCTCCACCTTCAACGGCCCGTCCTTACCCCGGTAGTCCGGGTCGTCGCCTTGCAGGTAGCTTTCCGACTTGCGGAAGAGCGGCAGGACATTTTCAAAACTCCAGCCGCGGCAGCCCATTTGCGCCCAGCCGTCGAAATCGGCGGGGTTGCCGCGGACATAGAGCATGCCGTTGATCGACGACGACCCACCGAGGGTCTTGCCGCGCGGCCAATGGATCCGCCGCCCGCCGCTGCCGTCGGTGG
This sequence comes from uncultured Acetobacteraceae bacterium, assembly GCA_903924985.1. Taxonomy (GTDB): domain Bacteria; phylum Pseudomonadota; class Alphaproteobacteria; order Acetobacterales; family Acetobacteraceae; genus Rhodopila. The sequence goes on along the minus strand of CAIYDT010000155.1, from coordinate 15,366 downwards.
GTTCGGAGCTGTAATTCCAGTTCACCACCGGATGGTACAGCAGCTTCAGCACCCCGGCCGGGATGTGGATCCAGGGGTTGGTGTCCTTTGGCCCGGCTTCGAGCAGAATGACCTTGGCGCCGGTTTCCGACAGGCGCGCCGCGATGACGCATCCAGCCGAACCGGCGCCCACGACGATGTAATCCGCGTCCATGTGTTGGTCCCCCGAGACCGATGTTCAGGGGGGATGGGTGGCGCATGGTGCCGGGTCGGGTCAAGGGCGGCGGAGTTTTTTGAAAAAATGCCTGAAATCACGTGCCGTGTTAGCGATTGACTAATCCGACCATGCCTAAACGTGAACGGCCGGCGGAATCCCCCGCCGGCCGTTTACCTGGAGGTTCAATGAGATGGTAGGGCATCTCATGCTCTTGCTGCTCGTCGTGGCGATCTATGATGTAAAGTCAAGATCGACTCCACGAACAAGCGGTAGGGAGGGCTGGTCCCGAAAGGAGCCGGCCCGCCCCAGGGGACGCCTACATTTGTGCGTAGGAGCCCTTCTTCCAGATATACAGCACGTAGCCGGCCCCCTTCGGGTCGCCCTTCTTGTCGAAGGTCATCGGTCCCAGCACCGACGGCCAATTGCCGGACGCCTTCAGCGCGGCGGCAACCTTCTTGGGATCGACGCTTTTGATCTTCTTCGCGGCGTCGGCCCAGATCTGCACGGCGGCGTAAGTGTAGAGAACGTAGCCCTCCGGATCGATATTCTTGGCCTTGAAGCTCTTGACCACATCGGCGGCGGCCTTGTTCAGGCGCGGATCGGGGGAGAAGGTCATCAGCGTGCCGGTGCCGGCCTCGCCGGCGATCTGCCAGAACTCGTTGGTCACCAGCGCGTCGCCGCCGACCAGGGTCGCCTTCATGCCCTGCTCCTTGGCCTGACGGATGATCAGACCGGCCTCGGTGTGGTAGCCGCCGACGTAGATCACGGACACGCTGGCCTGCTTCAGGCGGCTGACCAAAGCTGAGTAGTCCTTCTCCTTCGGCGTGTAGGCGGTATAGAGCGCTTCCTTGCCACCGGCCGCATGGAGCGACTTCATGGTCTCGTCCGCGAGGCCTTTGCCGTACGTGGTGTTATCGTGCAGGATCGCGATCTTTTCCTTCTTGAAATTCTTCGCGAGGTACTGCCCGGCGACCAAGCCTTGCTCATCATCGCGGCCGCAGACGCGGAACGTGTTCCAGCCGCCCTTTTCTGTATAGTCGGGGTTGGTGGATGCGGGGGAAATCTGCAGGATGCCTTCCTCCCCATAGACCTTCGAGGCCGGGATGGAACTGCCGGAGCAGTAATGACCGGCGACCAGCTTTACCTTCTTGGCGGCCATCTGGTTGGCGACCGACACTGCCTGCTTGGGATCGCAAGCGTCGTCGCCCACTTCCAGCACCAATTGCTGACCGAGCAGGCCGCCGGCCTTGTTGATGTCCGCGACGGCCTGTTCCGCCCCGGCCTTCATCTGTTGCCCGAAAGAGGCATATTCCCCCGTCATTGGCCCCACCGCGGCGATGCGGATCTGCGCCATGGCAGGTGCGGCGGCGATTGTGGCGATGGCCGCGGCGGCCAGTAACGTGCGTCTCAACATTTGGTGTATCTCCCGGTGAATGGGGTGAACGCGGAGTCGGTGTTCCCGCCGCGACCCTAGCGCCGAAAGCACAAACGCGCCAGAAATCCGAACAACGAATCACTCTCTGGAGTTCACGACGTGAAGGCTTCCCTGTTCTACCTCCCCAGCATCGCCAGTCGCCCCGAAATTGAGGCCGGCATGGCGGGCACCAAACCCGAGCTGTATCAAAGGATGCTGCGGGAACTGAGCGAGCAGATCAGGCTGGCCGACGATCTGGGCTACAATTCGGTCAGCTTCACCGAACACCATTTCCACATCGAGGGGTTCGAGGTCTCGAACAACCCCGTTCTGCTGGACCTCTATTTCGCCATGCAGACCAAGCGTATCCGCGTCGGGCAACTCGGCATCGTGCTGCCGGCCGCCAACCCGATGCGGGTGGCCGAGGACATCGCGATGCTGGACCACATGACCGGCGGGCGGGCGAACGCGGGGTTCGCGCGTGGCTACCAGCGGCGCTGGGTGGACATCATGGCGCAGCAGACCCACGGGGTCAGCGGCGCGCTGCCGCACCAGCACGACGCGATCGACGCGGCCAACCGTGCGGCGTTCGAGGAGAACTGGCAGATCATCAAGAAGTGCTGGACCCAGGAGATGTTTTCTCATGACGGGCAGTTCTGGAAGGTCCCGGCTGGCGAGACTCCCTGGACGCTGCCCACAACTGAGAAATGGGGCAAGGGCGTCGAGAACGGCATCCTGAAGTCCGTCGGCACGGTGCCCAAGCCGTTGCAGAAGCCGTATCCGCCGGTCTTCCTGCCCTTTGCCTCCTCGGAGAATTCGATCCGATGGGCCGCGAAAGAGGGCGTAACCGCCATCCTGCCCGCGATGTTGCCGGTCTACGAGGACTCGCTTTACGACGTTTACCAGGAGGTCTCCGGCCGGCCGCGCGGCCATGGCACAGGCCTCCTGCGCGACGTCATCATCGCCGATACCGACGAGGAAGCCATGGCGTTGTGGGCGGATTCCGGCCAGTTCACCGGCCGAGCCTGGTTCGAACCCTTCGGCTTCCGCCGTGGCATGATGGACCCGAAATCCGGTGAATTCCTGACCCCCGAACAGGCGCAAAAGGAAGGCTATATCCTGGCCGGCACGGTCGACACCGTGATCCGCGGCCTGGAGGCGAACATGAAGCGCCAGCCGGTGGATTGGGTGTTCTGCTATACCTACAACAGCCTGGTCCCGCACGCGAAGCTGATGCGGTCGATCGAGGATTTCTGGACCAAGGTGATGCCGAAATTCGCATAGAAACGCTTGCCTAACCAGGGGCGTGCCGCTAACGGTGCGCCCCTTAACAAACTGGAGAAAGTACGATGGGCTACAGGGTCGCGGTTGTCGGCGCCACCGGGGCGGTCGGACGCGAGATGCTGAAAACCCTTTACGAGCGCAACTTCCCGGTGTCGGAAGTGATCGCGCTCGCGTCCGGCCGTTCGACCGGCGCGGAAATCTCCTATGGGCCCAAACAGGTGCTCACGGTGCGGAACCTGGAGACGTTCGACTTCACAGGCACCGATATCGGGCTGTTCAGCCCGGGTGCGTCGGTGTCGGCCATCCATGCGCCGCGCGCCGCCGCGCAGGGCTGCATCGTGATCGACAACACCAGCCAGTTTCGCATGGACCCGGACGTCCCGCTGGTGGTGCCGGAGGTGAACCCGCATCACCTGAAGCAGTTCACCAAGCGCGGCATCATCGCCAATCCCAACTGCTCCACCATCCAGATGGTGGTGGCGCTGAAGCCGCTGCACGATGCGTTCGGCGTCAAGCGGGTGGTCGTGTCGACCTATCAGTCGACCTCGGGCGGCGGGAAGGAAGCGATGGACGAGCTGTTCGCCCATACAAGGTCGTCCTTCGTACATGAGAAAAGCCCGCCGCAGATCTTCACCAAGGAGATCGCTTTCAACTGCATTCCCCACATCGACAAGTTCATGGACGACGGGTCGACCAAGGAAGAGTGGAAGATGGTGGTCGAGACGCAGAAGATCCTCGATCCCAAGATCAAGGTCTTCGCCACCTGCGTGCGCGTGCCGGTGTTCATCGGCCACGGCGAATCCGTCACCGTCGAATTCGAAAACCCCATCACCGCCGGTCAGGCTCGGGCTGCCCTGCGGGAGGCGCCGGGTGTCGAGGTGGTCGATGTCCGGGAGGATGGCGGCTACATGACCCAGCTTGAATGCGCCGGAGAGGACGCGGTCTACGTCAGCCGCATCCGCAAGGACCCGACGGTGGAGCACGGGATCTCGTTCTGGTGCGTGTCGGACAATCTGCGGAAGGGCGCGGCGCTGAACGCGGTGCAAATCGCCGAGACGCTGATCGCTCAGGGGATGATTGTGCAGAAAGCGGCTTAGGCTCTCGAGGCCCGATGGCAGCCGGCAATATTGGCTGCCATCGGACACCCCAACCGTCCGTTCGCTACCCAGAGGGCAAGGTCGGGCGCAAAATTGGCGTCCACCAAGGCATCGTAAAGCGCAGGGTCGTCCGACAGAAATACGCCCTGCCACCATCCATTGGTGCCTTTGTTCATGAACCGCGACGGCCCGGTGTCGAAAACGAGCTGCGTCCGCGGCAGTAATGCCGCACCCTGGGCCTTCTTGGTTTCGAAGTGCGCGGCGGCGATCATGTCTGGCTAGAGGGACTCCGCAACCTCGATCCCGAGAAAAGCCGCCACGCACCGCATCTCGCCGCCCGGATCACCCAGTCCATCATCCTCGCTCGTCGGCCATTCGGTGAAATAGGTGGCTGGGTCCTTGGGGATGTGCGGAAAGCCGTCGCCGAATTTGGAATCGTTCCTGCTTATATTGTCGAAATTTTGCAGAGCGGTCGGCGTGAAATTACGCAGGTGGTCGTGCTGCGACAGCGCTGCGGCGCGGCCGTCGTATGCGACATGGATAAATTTGAGGCCCTGGTAAATCGGCAGCCCATCGAGCGGCAGATGCGTCTTTAGGAAGCGCCGATGTGTCTAAAGCTCTGCCCCTTCCAGGACCGCCTCGATCGGGCCGCGCCCCAAACCGATCAACGCCGGAAGTCGAACCCCTTCCGTTCCACCTGCCGCACCAGCCCCTTCCACTCGTTCAGCCCGTACTCGTTCGTTGTGCGGCGCTTCTTGCCGCGTTCGGCGGCCTTCTGGATCACGTAGTTGCTGATCGCGACCGGTTCCTCGCCCATTTGCCGAGCCAGAACTTCCAACTCGCAGGCGCGCTCCAGCGACCACATGCGCATCATCGCGCCATGCACCGTGTCGCCGAACGTCAGCAGGCCGTGGTTTTCCAGCACCACGCAGCTGCCATGGGCGCAGGATTTGGCCAGCTCCTCGCATTCCTCGACCGACGCGGGGACGCCGTATGTGTGGTAAGCGATTTCGTCGTAAACGCCGAGCACGTCCTGGCTGATAGGGCGCAGGCCGTTTTTCAGCAGGGAGACAGCGGCGCCGGCTCGGGTATGGGTGTGCAGCACGCAGTTGGCGTCCGGACGGGCTTTGTAGACGCCGCTGTGGATGGTGAAGCCGGCGTTGTTGAAGCGGCCACCGGGTGTCAGGACGTTGCCCTCCATGTCCATTTTCACCAGCGATGACGCGGTGACCTCATCGAACATGTCGCCGTAGTTATTGATTAGAAAATGGTTGGGCTCACCGGGGACCCGCACCGTCATGTGGGTGTTGATGGTGTCGGTCCAGCCGAGGTGCTCGTTCACGTGGTAGACAGCGGCGAGCTCGCAGCGGATGTTCCACTCGGCTTCGGACATTTGCGGCATTTGCAGGGCGGCGGACATTGGGTGACTCCTCATTTTTGATTGCTACGCCAGTCGTTGAAGAAAATATCGGTCGATATCTCATCGACCGTATTGCAGCCCGTGTAGGCCATGGTTTTGTCCATTTCGGTCTTGATAATATCGATGGCTTTCGCCGCACCATCCTGCCCGCCGACCGCCGTGCCGTACAGCGTTGCCCGCCCGGTCAGAACCGCTTTAGCCCCGAGAGCCATGGCTTTGACGATGTCGGAGCCACGGCGGATACCGGAATCCAGGATGACCGTGCATTTGTCGCCGACCGCGCCGGCAATCTCCGGCAGCACGTCCAGCGTTGCCGCCGCGCTGTCCATGTTCCGCCCACCGTGGTTGGACACGATGATGCCGTCCACGCCGTAGGTCAGCGCCTTCAACGCGTCATCGATGCGGTTGACGCCCTTCAGCATCAGAATGCCCGGCCACATATCGCGAAACCTGGCGATGTCGTCCCAGTTCAGCGAATCTACCTGCATCTCGTCCCGCCGCCCGGCCGCGCCCGCGGTGATGGCGCTGCGGAATTCTGCTGGGTAATTCTCATGCTTGGGCATGCCGATCGTGGTCAGGTACCGCCCCATCACGCCCAGCGTCCAGGACGGATGCCGAGCGACGTCCATCAGGAAGCGGGGGGAGGGGTTGAAGGGCAGCGCGAATCCGTTGCGGGAGTTATATTCCCGGTTGCCCGGCACGGCGGAATCCACCGTAACGATCAGGGCCTCGTACCCGGCGGCCTTGGCACGCTCGATGATCTGATACGACAGGTCCCGGCGTTTCCAGACATAGAGCTGGAACCACAGCCGCCCGCCGACATGATCGGCGATGGTTTCCATCGCGGTCATCGACGCGGTGGACAGGGTCAGCGGAATGCCCGCCGCCGCGGCGGCCTTGGCCAGTGCCATCTCGCCGCGGTACCAACACAGTCCCGCCGCGCCCGTGGGGGCGATGACCATCGGAAGTGCCGAGGGTTTGCCGAACAGCATGGTCTTGGTCGAACGGCCGGATACGTCCACCAGTGCGCGATGTCTGAGTTTCACGTCCTGGAAGGCGGAACGGTTCCCCGCCATAGCCAGATGATCCTCGCTGGCACGATCGACAAATTCGAACACGCCTTTTGGAAGCCGCCGCTTTGCGGCTTCCCGGAGGTCGAAGATGTTGTAGCAGTCGTCGAGTGCGGCCACCCGATTACGCCCCCACCATCGTGTTACGCTCGCGATCGCCGAAGAAGATATCCGTGGAGATCTCATCGACACCGTTGCAACCGGTGTAGGCCATGGTCTTGTCCATTTCGGTCTTGATGATACCGACCGCCTTGGCTGCTCCGGCCTCACCGCCCACCGCCGTGCCATACAGCGTCGCGCGCCCGGTCAGCACGCATTTCGCCCCCAGCGCCACCGCTTTCACGATGTCCGATCCGCGGCGCACGCCGGAGTCCAGCAGCACGGTGATCTTGTCGCCGGCCGCCTGGGCGATTTCCGGCAGCATGTCGATGGTGGCGGCGGCGCTGTCCATGTTCCGCCCGCCGTGGTTGGACACGATGATGCCGTCCACGCCGAGGCTGGCGGCTTTCAGCGCGTCGTCCACCCGGTTGATGCCCTTCAGCATCAGGATGCCCGGCCATTTGTCGCGGAAGATCTTCACGTCTTCCCAGTTCAAATTATCCTGACGCATCACCTCTTGCATGTTTGGATCGGTACGCAGCGCGCGCTGGTATGGTTCTGGGTAATTCTCGTTGCGCGGCATGCCGATGGTCGTGAGGTATTTCACCAGCACATTGATAAACCACTCAGGCTTCTTCATGATGTCGAAAGTGAAGCGCATGTTCGGCTTGAACGGGATGTTGAATCCGTTGCGGGCATTATATTCGCGGTTCGGTGGCACAATGGTATCGGTGGTAACGATCAACGCCTCGAACCCGGCGTTTTTGGCGCGTTCGATCAAGCCGTACGACAGGTCGCGTTGTTTCCAGACGTAAAGCTGGAACCACAGGCGGAAATTGGCCTCGCGGGCGATTTTTTCCATGTTGGTCATGGCGCCGGTTGCCAATGTAAACGGAATTTTCGCCTTGGCTGCCGCCTTGGCCAGCTCCAACTCGCCCTCGTGCCAGCACAGGCCGGCGGCGCCGGTGGGGGCAATGGCCATCGGCAGCGCGATTTCCTTGCCAAATAGCGTGGTCTTGGTGGAACGGCCGGAGACGTCGACCAACGACCGGTGCCGCAGTTTGATGCGCTCGAAGGCCGCGCGATTGTTCCTCAGCGCCACTTCATCTTCGGTGGAGCGGTCGACGAACTCGAAGATCGCCTTGGGGAGGCGGCGCTTGGCCGCGTCCCTGAGATCGAACACATTGTAGCAGTCATCCAGCCTGGACATCGCGGTCTCCTTTGTTGGTGCGATGATGGGGCCGGGGGCGGGGTTGTCAAGCGAGGCGGCAGGCGCGGCAGATTGTTCGGAACCCGAACCTCTTGCCATGATGGATCCGGCCAGCCCACCACGGCACCGTCGCGCTGGATATCGGGAGTTGCCAAGCCATGAACTGCCAAGCCGCCATCCTGCTATCGATACTGGCGGTTTCACCGGAAGCCTTTGCTCAGCCCCCGCGGAGCAGGTTCTGGCCGAGGCCTGCACCTGGCGGCACCTGCACGCCCGCACCCAACCGGGACACAAAGCGAATTTCCAGACTTCAGGTTACACGACCACGACCGGGCCGAGGCGCTCAGGCGGTCCGATCGACTTCGGGGAGAATAGCGGTGCGTAGCGGCAGGACCTCGCCCATCCAGGTGGCATGCAGGGTGTGATCGTCGCGCGGGCGACCGGCCTCGGGGTGCAGCAACACGGTGAGGCCCATGCGGTTCATCATCAGGAAGGGGACCAGAGTGGGGAACTGGTCCGGGGCGAAGGCGACCTGGTACATCGCGGCGGGGTGCGGCCCGACGGGAACATCGTGCCAGCGACCCATGCGGACGGTGAATTTTTCCTCGATCCAGGCCCGCAGTTGGGCGGCGCGCGGGCGGTTGACGGCGTCGTAGTAGATATGGGCGTGGTAGTCGTAGATCTTTCCGGGGTCGATCATGATGCCTCCAGCAGCCGTTTCACGTCGCGCTTGGTAACTTTACCATATCCGGATTTGGGCAGTTCCGGCCAAAAGGCGAAGCCGGCTGGCCATTTGTATTTCGCCAGCTTGCCGTCCAGATGCGCGATCAATGCCGCTTCATCGACCGACAAACCGGGTTCCAGGACCAGCACGGCCACACCGGACTCGCCCCATTTCTCATGCGGCATGCCGACGACGCATGCCTCCGCCACGGCGGGATGTGTCAGCAGGACTTCCTCGATTTCGCGCGGATACACGTTGGACCCGCCGGAGATGTACATGTCGGATTCGCGGCCCGTGATGTACACGAAACCCTTCTCGTCCATGTGGCCGAGGTCGCCGGTGTGGAACCAGCCGAAGGTCGTTGCCTTAGCGGTGGCTTCGGGGTTGTCGTGGTAGCCGGCGAATACACCAGGCCCGCGCACGCAAATTTCACCGGTCGTGCCGGGGGCAAGATGCGCCCCGTCAGGGCTCAGGATCGTCACGTCCATCCCGGTGCGTGGAAAGCCGCAGGATCCAACGGGCATTTCGGCGTCGTCCAGGCTGTGCAGGGCGGCTGGCAAAATAGTGATGTTGCCGGTGACCTCGCCCATGCCGAAATATTGCACCAGGACGGAGCCCAGCTTGCGCAGCGCGTGCACCTGATCGGCGCGGTACATCGGTGCGCCGGCGTAGATGACGTACCGCAAGGACGAATGGTCGTAACGGTCCACCGCGTCGTGCCGAGCGAGCATCGTCAGGATGGTCGGCACGGTGAACATGTTGGTCACGCGGTGCTGTTCCACCAGGCGCCAAGCTTCCTCGCAGTCCAGGCGTTCGCCGGATAGCAAAATTGTTGGTGCGCCGCGCGCGATCTGCGGCAAGGCATGGATACCGGCGCCGTGTGACAGGGGGGCAACGACCAAAGACGCATCGTGCTCCGTCGTGCCCGGCATCAAATCGCATAGATGGTTGCAGATGACGTATTCCAGCTGCCCGTGCGTCAATACCCCAGCCTTGGGCCGGCCGGTGGTGCCGGAGGTGTAGAAGAACCATGCCGGATGGTCTCGGTCCACATCGGCTGGACGCAACGCCGGGTGACTTTCGGCGGCCATTGTGTCCCAGGTCAGATCGCCGTCGCCGATCGATATCTCCAGCCGGCAACCCGCGTTTTCAGACCGCGCCATGGCCGCATGCTCGGGGAAGGCGCTGTCGAAGATGTGGACCGCGGCGCCGGACGACACCGCCAGATACGAAACCTCCGGCGGCGTCAGCCGGAAGTTGGTTGGCACCCAGACGCCGCCCAGCATCCAGGTGGCGAACATCGTCTCCAGCACCGCGTTGGAGTTGCGGGCATGCAGCAACACCTTGTCGCCGTGCTTCACCCCGCGTGCGGCCAGTGCCCCGGCGGCGGCCTGGACGCGGACGGCGAATGACGCCCACGTCCAAACACTTTCCCGCCAAACAATCGCCGGCCGGTCGGGAAACCGGCGGGCCGACTGGATCAGAAGGTGGGCAAGGTTGGAGGTCGGGATCAGCGCAGCGGCTCCAGGATCGACACGTAGTTCGCCACCGCCGCGCCGCCCATGTTGAACACTGCGCCGATATCGGCTTTGGGAAGTTGCATGCCCTCGGGTGCCTGCCCAACAAGTTGCATCGCCGTGATCGCATGCATCGACACCCCGGTGGCGCCGATCGGGTGCCCCTTGGCCTTCAACCCGCCGGAGGGATTGATCGGCAACTTGCCGTCCTTGTGCGTCCAGCCCTCGAGCACGGCGCGCGCGCCCTGGCCGGGGGCGGTCAGGCCCATCGCCTCGTATTCGAGCAGCTCGGCGATGGTAAAGCAGTCGTGCGATTCCGCGAAGGACAGGTCGCTCAGTTTCAGGTCGGCGGCTTGCAGAGCGCGCTTCCACGCCATCGCCGCACCCTCGAACTGGGTGATGTCGCGCTTGCTGATGGGCAGGAAATCGTTGACCTGCACAGCGGCGCGGAAGCGCACGGCCTTGCCCATGGCCTTGGCGGTTTCCTCGTCGCACATGATCAGCGCGGCGGCGCCGTCGGACACCAGGGAGCAATCCGTGCGCTTCAGCGGTGGGGCCACGTACGGGTTCTTATCGGATGGGTTGCGGCAGAAGTCGTAGCCGAGGTCCTTGCGCATCTGCGCGTAGGGGTTGTCGACCCCGTTCTTATGGTTCTTCGCCGCGATGGCCGCCAGTGCGTCCGACTGATCGCCGTAGCGCTGGAAATAGGTTTCCGCGATCTTGCCGAACACGCCCGCGAAGCCGGCGGGGATGTCCGACTCTTCCTTCTGGTAGCTGGCTTTCAGCAGGATATCGCCGACTTCCTTGCCGGGGGTCGCGGTCATCTTCTCGACGCCGATGACCATCGCGAACTTGCCGCGGCCGGACAGCAGGAAATCCCGGGCGCCATGGATCGCGGCGGAGCCGGACGCACAGGCGTTCTCATACCGGGTGATCGGCGTGTAGCGCAGTTCCGGCACGCTCTGCAGCACCAAGGAAGCCGGGAAATCCTGGCTGGAGAAGCCGTTGTTGAACAGGCTCAGGAAGGTTCCTTCCACATCGTGCGGCGCGATGCCGGCGTCCGCGATGGCGGCGTTGGCGACGCGGCCGATCAGGGATTCGATATCGGGGTCTTCCAGGCGCCCGAAGGGCGTGTGGGCCCAGCCAACGATGCAGGCTTCGGTCATGGTGTCTCTCCCAAGGGGGGTATGGGTTCAGCGTTCGCCATAGGCTAACAAGTTCGAACGAAGTTGGCGACCATCAACCCTTTGTTAACCTTTTCATGGGCAGGATGCGCGGATCGACTACCGCAAACCACGGAGCCCCCTCATGAACGCCTTTTCGTCCATCCAGTACTGGGAGGCGCGGTATCGCGCTAACGGCACCTCCGGCGCGGGGTCGGCCGGCCGCCTGGCGCGGTTTAAAGCCGGAGTCGTCAACCACTTCATCGCGGATAACCGAATAACCAGTATGATCGACCTGGGGTGCGGCGATGGCTCGCAACTGGCGCTGTTCGACCTGCCGGACGACTACACAGGCGTGGACGCCTCGTCCACCGCCGTCGCCGCCTGCGCGGCTCGGTTTCCCGATCGGCGTTTCCTGACGTTGGATGCCGTCGCCGAGGTTCCGCCAGCGGAACTGACGCTATCGTTGGACGTGGTGTATCATTTAACCGAGGATGCGGTTTTCACCGGCTACACGCGCCTGTTGTTTGGCAAAGCAACACGCTTCGTGATGATTTACGCCAGCAATACGGACGCAACATGGCCGGCGGCGCACGTTCGCCATCGCCGGTTTACCGACCATGTCGCGGCGAACGAACCGGCGTGGCGGCTACTGGCGCACTTGCCCAACCCGTTCCCCCATGACCCACGGCGGCCCGACGATACGTCCTTCGCCGATTTCTTCGTCTACGGCCGGCCCGATTCCGCCTGCATGGTTCATCTTCCGAGGTTGGATTCAGAGGCCATCCACGGCTAGAAGTGTTCCTCAATTTAGTTGGAGCCCTCATGCCCACGGCTTTCATCACCGGCATCACTGGTCAGGACGGCGCCTATTTGTCGCGCTTGCTCCTGGGTAAGGGCTACCGTGTCGTCGGTCTGCTGCGCCGGTCCGCATCCTCCGATGTCGTGGGGGAGCGCCTGCGCTGGCTTGGCGTGCTGGACCAGGTGGAACTGGTGGACGGCAACCTGACCGACCTGTCCAGCCTGATCCGCATCCTGCAGGCTTGCCGCCCGGACGAGGTCTACAATCTGGCGGCTCAGAGCTTCGTGATGTCGTCGTGGCAGCAGCCATTGTTGACCGGCACCGTGACCGGGCTCGGCTGCGCGAACCTGCTGGAAGCGGTGCGTATCGCCGCGCCGGAGACCCGGTTCTACCAGGCATCGTCGTCCGAAATGTTCGGCAAGATTCAGGAGGAACGGCAATCCGAACGGACACCGTTCTACCCGCGTAGCCCCTATGGCGCAGCCAAGTTGTACGCGCACTGGATGACCGTGAACTACCGCGAAAGCTTTGGGCTGCACGCCTCGTCCGGCATCCTGTTCAACCACGAAAGTCCATTGCGCGGCATCGAATTCGTGACCCGCAAGATCACCGATGGGGTCGCACGCATCAAGCTGGGGTTGGCCCGCGAATTATCTCTGGGCAACATGAACGCCCGGCGGGACTGGGGTCACGCCGCGGACTTCGTCGATGCGATGTGGCGCATGCTGCAACAGGACAAAGCCGACGACTACGTCGTTGGCACGGGGCGGACCGTCACGATCCTCGATTTTTGTCGCCTCGCATTCGGGTATGCCGGGTTGAATTACGAAGATCATGTGGTCACCCGTCAGGATCTGATGCGCCCGGCGGAAGTGGAGGTACTCCAGGCCGACGCCACGAAAGCGCGGGAGCGCCTCGGTTGGCAGGCGACGGTGACGTTGGAACAACTGGCGGCGGAAATGGTGGAGGCCGATCTCGCCCGGCATCGCCGGAGGGCGCGTGACTAACACCATGCTTCCGCGGCGGGTCCTGATAACCGGTGCATCCGGTTTCGTTGGCCAGCATCTGGTCGCGGCTTTGGCCCAGGACCATCCCGATTGCGACGCGATCGTCTCGTCGTTCGACGTGCGGGATGCCGCCGCGGTGCACTCGGCGGTGAAAGCGGCCGCACCTGATGCGTGCGTGCATCTGGCCGGAATCACCACCCTTGGTCAGGCCCGAGAAGATCCCGATCTGGCATGGCAGGTTAACCTGCATGGGACGTTGAATTTGGCGCGTGCCGTGCTGGCGGAGGCCCCGGCCTGCCGCTTCCTGTACGTGTCGACGTCGGAGGTCTACGGCGCGTCCTTCCGCGGCGGTGTTCCGGTCACCGAGCTCACCCCTCTGGCACCGATGAACACCTACGCCGCGAGCAAAGCCGCCGCCGACCTCGCGATCGGCGCCATGGTCAATGAGGGGCTGCGCGCCATTCGCGTCCGCCCCTTCAACCACACCGGCCCTGGTCAGACCGAGGCCTTCGTCGTGCCCGCCTTTGCCCGCCAAATGACCCGCATCGAAGCGGGCTTGCAGCCGGCTCGGATGAAGGTCGGTGCGCTGGAGCCGGCGCGCGATTTTCTGGATGTCCGGGACATTTGCACGGCCTACATCGCTTGCCTGACACAGCCGAATTCGGCGCTGCCGCCCGGGACCATCCTCAATCTGGCCTCGGGAATCCCCCGGCGCATCGGAGACATCTTGCAGGCCATGGTCCGCCTCGCGGGGATCGAGGTCGCGGTCGAGTCCGATGTCGGCTTGCTCCGGCCATCCGATATCCCGCTGGCTTGCGGCGATAGCAGTCGGGCGCATCAATTGCTGGGATGGGCGCCCCGGATCGCGTGGGAACAGACGCTGACGGACGTGCTGGCCTACTGGCGCGGCCGGGTCGCTTAAGCCGCCCCGATTTGCCGCAGCAGGCTGGCCCCCATATCGCGCCAGGCCAGCACCGGGTCGGCGGCGGCTGGCGTTTGTGGAAGCTTGCCGTCCAGCAAGGCGCGTAAAGCCCCGGTCAGTCCCGCCGCCGTTGGCTCGCATAACAGCGCGCGTTCCGATCCGCTGAGTTGCTCTCCCAGGCCGCCGACGTTTGTTGAGACTACCGCGCGTCCGGCCGCCAGCGCCGCCGCCGCGACACCGCTTTGGCTCGCTTCCCGGTATGGCAGGACGAGCGCATCCGACCAGGCGAGGAGATCGCCGACCTCGTGTTCCGGCACCCAGCGATTTTCGACGGTGACATTCGGCAGCCGCCGCAACGCGTCAAGCTCCGCACTTTCCGGACCAGAACCCGCGACCCGAACGACGAGATCGGAGCGAGGCCCGATCGCTACCAAGGCTTCTGCCAGCAAATCCAGGCCCTTGTAGGGGAGTAGCCGCCCGAAATGCAGGAGGCGCAGGGGCCCGTCATGCAGCTCCGGCGGCCGTACGCCGAAATGGATCGGCGGGAGTGTCAGTTGAATCAGCGGCGCCGAAACCATGCCTTGCGCGCGCAAACGGGCGCCGACATGCGAACTCAGATAGGCCACGGCATCGGCGTTGCGGCACAGCCGGCGCTGCAGCCATATCTGCCCGGGAAAGCCGTCCCCCGGATGGGCGTCGGCGTCATGCACGAGAATGACAGAGCGCCCGCCGGACCGGCGGACCGCCGCGGCCATCATGAAATCGAGCGGTCCAGGCATCGCGCAGATGGCGATATCCGGTGCCAGTGCCCGCACGCGCCGGGTGAGCGCCGACGTTGTCAGCGGCGCGGTCAGTAGCCGAGCGGCAAAACTCGCGATGCCTTGATAGGTATCGACCGGCAGGTCGCAGACCGGCGCAGACGCGCCACGCAGGATTTCCGCTTGCCGGGATAAGGACAGCGACACCCGTACTCCAGGCACCGCCCGCAGCCCCTCGGCCAGCGCGACGGCGATTCGCGGCCCGGCACCGAAACGCCCCCACTGCCACACCAGCACACTGACGGGAGCGGTCATGCCGGTACGTGCAACCCGATATCGCGCATCGCCGCGGCCAGCGGTGCGCTGGTAAGGACCTTGCGTACGTGAAGCTGCCCGCGCGCACCCAAGGCCTGGCGCACTTGTGCGTCGTCGGCCAGACGGCGGAGGTGTTCGGCGGCCTCGCCGATGTCCGGGTCGGCCCAAACGGAGTCGCGGTAGACCATGCGGTCATCTTGCACGGGAATCAGGCGGTAGCCCACCAGGGCGGCGGTGTCGGTGTCCATGAAGTCCATGTTACCCGACCAGGCGGTGGCGATGACAGGTTTGCCGAGGAACATGGCCTCGGCCGGAACCAGGCCGAATCCCTCGCTGCGGTGGAGGGAGAGGACGATGTCGCAGCAGGC
>CAIYDT010000154.1 GCA_903924985.1 uncultured Acetobacteraceae bacterium | reverse complement strand
CAGCACGGCGGAGGCGCGTCCATTATGTTGCGTATGGTTAAATATTATGGTGCCGTCTCATGACCCCGAAACGCGATGAATAAGATGGGCTAACGACCACCTATTGGGGCATTCTGCCATTCGGCGCCGGTGGCGGCACGATCGTCAAATACCGCCTCGATCCCGAAACCCCGCCGCAGAACATTCCGAACGACGCCCCGAACTACATGGCCACCGACATGGAGAACCGGTTGTCGGAGCGCGAATACCGCTTCCGCTTCATGGTGCAGCGCCGCACCGATCCGGCAACCATGCCGCTGGATCAGGCCATGGTGGAATGGCCGGAATCCGAAAGCCCCTTCGTTCAGGTCGCCACACTGACACTGGCGCGCCAGGACGTCGCCGCGCTCGGGCAGTCCGAGTACGGGCAGGCTTTGGCGTTCAACATCTTCCGCGTTCCCCCGGTGCAGGCGCCGGTGCCCGAGTCCTCCATCGCCGCCGTGCGCAAGGCCGTTTACGCGGCCAGCGCCCACACACGGCACGAAGCCAACGGCCAGCAACTGACCGACCCGCGGCAGCCGCGCGTGCCTGCACCGGTCACGATCCCGCAGCCGGACGGAATGCCGATCCAGCCAGTCGGCGACGATTGCATCGTCAAGGCGGCAATCTACCCCTCGATCGGCATCGCCCGCGTCGGCAACAGTCCGGACGCGTATTTCATCGGCCCGGAAACCCCCGATCCCGCCCCGATGCCGCCCGGATTTTATCGTGACGGCCACCACCGCCTGAAGCGCCAGGCCGCCCGTTTCCGCATCTATGGCGTCAATGCCAAAGGCCAGATCGTGCGTGAGCTGACCGGCGCCGATCACGACGTCAAGATCGAGTGGACGGTGCAACTCGCCAATACCAAATCCGCCTGGTACGGGTTCCAGCTCGCCCTGGATATTCCGGAAGCGGCCTCGGCCCCGCCCACGGTGCTACGCAATCCCTGGGCGCCCGACCGCGCCCAGCTCGCCATTACGCCAGCCGCGCAATCGGCGGGCGGCCGGCGTTCCGAGGTGCATAAATTCAACGGCAGTTTCGTGGGGACGGACGTCTACCTCGGAGAAATCTTCACCGACGACGAAGCCCGGTTGCTGGTGCTTGGCGGGCACGGCGTGTCGGCCTCCCGCGACGGTACAAGAGCGATCACATTCGCTAACAACGAAGGTTGGCACGACGACGTGTCCGACGGCCCGGTGACCGCTTCAGTGCACCTGAACGGCACGAAACTCGATGTCGTGCCCGCCTGGGTGATCGTTGCCCCGCCAAATTACGGCCCGCAGCGTAAATCGGTGCGGACCATGTGGGACCTGATGCGCGACGTCGCGATCAAGGCAGGCACCCTGCCAGCACCGGTCCGCCCATCCTTCACGCACGACATCCTGCCGATCTTCGAGCGCATGAACGGGCTGCAATGGGTCAACGCCGGGTTCGCCGCCGGATTTGGGTGGAAGGCGCCGTTCGACCTCACCACCCCCGCCGGCATCGCGCAATTGGCCGATCGCAGCGCCGCCAACCAGGAAAAGCGGCGCGTGCTTTCCAACCAGTTCCGCCGGTTTAACGTCGATTCCTGGTCGCCGGTGCCGTGGCCCTGGCTCTACGGCGATGCCATGAACATCCCCACCCCGCCCACGCCCAGGGCCTATGCGACCCTGAGCGACTGCCAACTGGCCATGCTCGACCAATGGGCCGCCGGGGATTTCGAAACCGATTACGATGCCAGCCACATTCCGCCCGCCACCATCGACCAGGTGCCGGTCGCCGAACAGGGCGACGTGCTGACGAAGGCGGCGCTGGATTTCTGCCTCGCGGATGCCTTCCATCCCGGCTGCGAGATGACCTGGCCGGTGCGTTCGGCGAGCATGTACATGGCACCGTTCCGGTTCCTGCACGCCCCCGCCGGATGGGTGGAGCCCGGCATGGGGGAGGTGCTGACCTTCGAGGCGATGCAAATCCCCAACGGCCCGCTGGCCGGTCAACTCGCGGGCGGCGTCACTCGCTGGATGGCGGTACCCTGGCAAACCGACACCGCCAGTTGCCGTTCCGGCTACGACAAGGCCTACGACCCCTACGTGCCGAGCTTCTGGCCGGCGCGGGTGCCCAACCAGGTCCTGACGAAGGCCAACTACGACATCGTGATGAAGAAGGACGCGCCGATGACCGAACGGCTGGCTGCCTTCGCCAACCGGGCGGCCTGGATCGCGCCGTTGGGTAACACCAGCTACACCGACCAGATCAACAATATGATCGCTCATTTCGATCACATGGGCGTGGTCGAGGTGCGCCAGGGTCCCAAAGACACCGACGCCTTTCCGCCGGTACTGGAGGTTGAGGACCGGCACGATCCGATCCCCGACGTCCTGGACCACAGGCTTAAGCTGGGCGGGCAAAGCCATGGTTCCGCCGCCCGTTCCGGGGGGCTGCATGCTGGTGCGCCTGGGTCCTCCCGCGCGGTCGACATCACTGGCATCGACAAGTTCCGCCGTTTCCCGCTGGGGCTGCCCGTTCGGTTCGAATAGGCGTGCTGGCGGCGGACGTTGCGATCGTCGGGGCCGGACCGGCAGGTTCGGTCGCGGCGCTGAACCTGGCCCCATTCCACCGGGTGTTGTTGATCGACCGTCAGGCCGTGCCCCCGATGCGCATCGGGGAGTCGTTGCCGGGTGCGGCCCGGCGGTTGCTGGCGGACATGGGGCTGTGGGACGGCTTCCTGACCGACGGACATGCGCCATGCCACGCGCTATCGGGGGCCTGGGGTGCCGCCGAACCGGTCGAGCGCGACATGCTGACCGACCCGGATGGGCACGGCTGGCACCTGGACCGAGCGCGCTTCGACCGCCGCCTTCGGGCCGTCGCGGCGGCGCGCGGCGCGACACTACTCGTGCCCGCCCGCCCACGCGCCATCCAGCGTTCAGATGGCGGCTGGCACCTGACGATCGAGCATGAAGGCCAAACGCAGGCGGTCGAGGCCAAAATGCTGATCGACGCCGGCGGTCGCCTGTCGCGGCTGTTGCAGCCGCACGGCGCCGAGCGGCAAACGCGGGACCGGCTGATCTGCGGCTGGCTGCGGTTCGCCCAAAGCGGGATGCCCCCCGGGATCACCCGAATCGAAGCCGAGGCGGAGGGCTGGTGGTACGCGGCCGCGCTGCCGAACGCGGGCAGCATCCTGGCATTCCACACCGACGCCGACCTACCCGCCGCCCGTTCGGCCCGTTCCGCCGCCGCGCTGCTCGCTCGGGTTCGGGGGCTGCCGGTGCTGGGTCCTCTGCTGAATGCCGGCACCTGGGCGGGTGCGACCGCCGGTTTTTGTGCCGCCCACAGCGCGCGTCTGGCTTGCCCCGCCGGGGACGGGTGGCTCGCCATCGGCGACGCGGCGCTGGCGTTCGACCCGCTGGCCTCCCAGGGGTTGTTCAACGCTTTGTATACCGGACTGGCGGCGGCGGAGGCGGCGGATCGGCACCTTTCAGGCGATGCCACGGCGCTGCCGGATTACGCCGCGACCTTGCGGCCGGTGGCGGAAACCTACGACGCCCATTTGGCTGCTTGGTACGGCGTCGAGCGCCGCTGGCCCGAACAGCCGTTCTGGCGCCGCCGGCTCGGGGCCGGGCTGGAATGCGAGAGGCCGCCCCGGACCCACGACGCCGTGACTCCCGGCATGCGCCGGATGACGGAGTAACGACGTTTGGAGAGCAGATGGCAAACGCGGTTGCTACGCCATCATCCCGCCAGGATCGCCTCCTCCACGTCCCGCAGCCGATCCTTGCCGAAGAATATCTCCTCCTCCACGAAGAACGTCGGGGACCCGAAACAACCCCGCGCGACCGAGGCTTCCGTGTTCGCGACCAGCCGAGCCTTGACCGCCGGGGCCTGGATGCATTCCAGGGTGCGGGCGCCATCCAGGCCGTTGGCGTCGAGGAAGGAGCGGATGACGTCCGGCTCATCCATTTTCAGGCCGTCTTCCCACATCGCTCGGTAGACCGCCTCCACATACGCGGGCAGCGCGCCGTCCATCTCCGCCGCCACCGCGCCGCGCATGATTTGCAGAGTGTTGACCGGGAAGAACGGGTTGCGCCGGAAGCGGGTCAGGCCATGGTGGCGGACGAAGCGTTCGGTTTCCAACGCCTCATACTCGCGTTTGTTCCTGATCCCAGCGAACGCTTCGGCGGGAGAGCGGTTGCCGGTCGCCTTGAACACGCCGCCGAGCAGGACGGGGACGTAGACGAACGCGGCGCCGGCGCGTGCCTCGATCGCCGGGATGACGCGGTGCGACAAATAGGCGTTGGGGCTGCCGAAATCGAAGTGGAATTCTACCGGGGGCATGAGCGGGTTACTCCTTGGCCGGCACGAATTGCACAGACATGCCATGCTTCGCCGCCACGGTTTTCAGCCAGACCCGGCCTTGGCCGCAATCCTTGGCGAGCGGCGCGCACTCCGCGACACAGCCCGCATGCGGCGGCGGGCCGCATTTCCGCAGCAGCTCTGCGTAGCCGACGCAATGTTTTGCCTGATCGCGATAGCCAGGCCCGCCCTTGCAGCCGCAGCCTCGACAAAACGTCGAGCAGCTGCCGTGTCCCGCAAGTTCGGGGGCGATGGCATGCAGCAGATCGGCGGTCAGCAGCGGGCAGACGCGCTGGTGATCTTCGTCCTCGGCACGGGCGGGAAAGGCGGCAATCGCGACAAGCAAAAACGCGAGCGCCAGCCCGCGAATCACCAGGATTCCCCATAGGGCCGCAGGTCCATCTCGTGCGTCCAGCCGTCGCGGGACTGAAGGTGTAGCTGCCAATAGGCCTCGGCGAAGGCAGCGTAGCCGATACCGCCGCGCATGCTGGCGGTGGCGCCGACGTTGAAGACCGTCGCCTCCAGCGGCGCCAAGGCTTCGGCCTCGTTCAGGAAGGCAGCAATGTCGGCTTCATCGCGGGCGTCCAGGCCGCGGCCAGTGCATGTGCCACCCAAGGCCTCGATTTCGGCGATGAGGGGACCGAGTTTGGCGCCGTTGCGGCGGCCGCAGACAACGGCGAAATCTTCCCGCGCGAAGCGGCGGGCAATGGCGGCACCGATGTAGTCCCCCGCGCCGATCACGGCGACCGACGCGTGGCGGGGTTCCATCGTCAGCGCGCCCGCACCACCACCAGGCGGTGCACCACCCAGGCCCCGCCAGCGCAGCACAGCAGCATCCCGCCCCATAGCGACACGGCAACCCAGTCCCCGTCACGCAGCGCGTCCAGCATCAAGCCCGCGAACTGCGCGGGATAAACGTGCGCCGGCGCCCATACGAAAGCCGAGGTAACGTTCGCCATCACGAACTTCTTGCTCGACATGCCCGTCATCCCCGCCACCAGCGGCACGGTGGATCGCAACACCGGCAGAAAGCGGCACAGCGCCACGCTGGCAGTACCGTAGCGGTCGAAGAACCAGTCGGCACGCGCCAGCAACTCCGGCCGGGTGGTGAACGGCCACATGCGCCGCAGCCGCCCGGCGTAGTGGGCTCCGAACCAGAAGGAGGCGAAATCGCCGATCACCGCCCCAACCACGGCCAGAACCAGATACGGCAGCATCGGCTGCCCCCCCGCGGCGGCCGCGCCAGTGACAGCCATCAGGATGGGCGTGCCCGGCACGATGATACCGATAACGGCCACCGCCTCGATGATCGCCCCGGCAAACGCGATCGCCATCGCCCAGCTCGGATGCTGCGCGACGAGACCAACAACGGAATCAACCCATGACCAGATCATACGGTGCAGCCTGCCCCTCAAGGCATACGATGTAACAAACAGTATGGGGTCCCGAACGGGGGAACGGAAGGTCTAAGCGGATGACGCCGCGGCCATATGGAAGATGACGGTGCCCGACAGCGTTTCACCCGGCCCCAGGACGGTCATGCCCTTGTCGGCATTGATCCCGTTCGGACGGTGCGTCACCGGCTCTATGCAAAAGAAATCCTGCCCCTCCGGCGTGTAGACCTGGAGGTGCCGGAAGGCGGCGCTGGCCTCGACCGTCAGTTTCGCGTCACCCAGATCGACGTGCGCCCAGCCATCCCAACCGCTGAAGCAGTTGTCGAGCGGTGCCGCGCCCACGGGCAGGCCCTCGGCATGGTTCCAAAGGTCGGGTACTGGCACCCGGCTGATTGGCAGCGCGGTCGGGTCGTTCAGCCACACCGTTGCCGCGTTGAAGCGCAACGTCGCTCCAGCGGGCCGCCGGAAGTAAGGGTGCAGACCAAGGCCTGCCGGGGCCGGGGTATCATGGCGATTGGTCATCCGGATCTCGACCCGCAGTGAGTCCGGGCCGAGCACGAAATATTGTTCGGCGGTGAAGCGGAACGGCCAGGCGCCGAAGCCGTCGTGCGCCAGCGATAAGCGCGCGTTGTCGGTGCCCGAACCCTCGACGGTCCAGCGGCGCTGCCAGCCGAGGCCGTGGATACTGTGCGGGTGGTCGCCGAAATTGGGCGGCACCTGATGCGCCAACCCCTGCGACCTGAATTTTCCGAACGCGATGCGGTTGGCATAGGGGACCAGGGGAAAACACGCGACGCCACGAACGGCCTGCAGGACCGGCCGGTGCGCGAATCGCCAATCGAAGATGGCCCCCCCATGTTCGGGGACCAGTTGCAGGGAGGATTGGCCGGCGCGCAGGTTCAGCATCGTGTTGAAAGATAACGCTCCCCCTCCCTCAAGGGGAGAAGAAAAATCTCCTTCGTTCCTGCGACTTCCTTCTCCATCACCCCACTGCTCCATTCACATACGGCTTCAACGCCGCGTAGATACATGCGTTAGCCGGAGTCGGCACGCCCAACTCCTTCCCCAGCGACACCACCCGCCCGGCAAGCCAGGGCAGTTCGATGCGGTTGCCGCGAATCAGGTCGTGCGCCATCGAGGCCATGACGGTGGGGGGCGACACAAGCAGCCCGGCCAGATGCTTATCCGCCACGCCGTCCAGCCCCTTCACGCCCTTGGCACGGCCCAAGGCCTCAGTTTCGCGCATCACCGACTCGAACAGCCCAAACACATCCGGATCGTCGCGCAGCTTGCCGATGGGCAGGCGGGTCAAAGCGGTGACGCCGCTGACGCCGGTCAGCATGATGAATTTGATCCAGATCGCGGTTTCGATCGCCGGCGTCAGGGTGACGGCGAAGCCGGCCTTCTTCGCCAAAGCCAATAGCCGCTCCCCGCGCGGGCTGGGGCTGCCGTCGAGCTCGCCGAACGACATGGCCATGAAGGTGCCGGTCTGCTTGATCAGCCCCGGCGCGGCAATGGTGGCGCTGATCGCGACCGTGCCGCCCATGATCGCTTTGGACCCCAGGATCGGGGTCAACCGAGAAGCGGCGTCGATGCCGTTTTGCAGGGGAATGACGGCGGTGTCGGGGCCGACCATGCCCTTAATCGCCGCACCGGCTGTCTCCACGTCCCACAATTTCACGCAAAACAGCACGACATCCGCCACGCCGATGCCAGCCGGATCGTCGGTCGCCCGCACCGGGTGGACCAAACTGTTGCCGCGGTCGCCCTCGACCTGCAAACCGTGTTCCCGCATCGCAGCCAAATGCGCGCCGCGTGCCAAAAATGTCACGTCGGCGCCCGCCTTGGCCAAGGCCACGCCAAACGCACCGCCAACCCCGCCGGTACCGATGACCGCGATGCGCATCCCGAACTCCTGTCTTTTACGTTAAAGGGCGTGTACCACACCGTTCAACGTTCCGCATCTGACGATGCCAAAGGGCGTTGGCGCACGTTCTTGACACACCCCCCACCCGCCTGTAGCAAGCGCCGGCTTTCCGGCAAGATCACTGCCAGGAGAGAGCATGAACACGGATACGGGCGGCCCCAATGGAAAGGGCGTGGGCGACTCTTTCGAGAACCGCTTACAGGCAGCTCGGATAAAGCAGGGTCTCGATTCCCCGCCGAAACCCACGGGCGAAAGCTCAACGGGCTCCGGCGCTTCGTCATGGGGAATCGGACTGCGGTTGGGTGTCGAGATGGTCTCGGCTCTGGTCGTGGCAATCGCCATCGGCTACGGGCTGGACCGGTACTTCGGCACCAGGCCCTTTCTGTTGTTGGTGTTCCTCCCGCTGGGGATCGCGGCGGGGATTTTGAATGTGTGGCGCCAGTTCGGGCGTCAGGACTGATGGATAGGGGTACGCGGAGTGGCGGCCGAGGGACATAGTAGCATCGACGCGCTGGGCCAGTTCACGCTGGAACCGGCGCTGGGGGCCATCGGCCACTCGGTGAATTTCACCCAGGCGAACCTGATGATGGTCGTCGCCTCAGTATTGGTGCTCGCCCTCCTTTGGGTCGGCATGCGCCCTCGCGCCATGGTGCCAGGCCGGCTGCAGGCCGCCGCCGAAATGTGCTACGAAACCGTGATGTCGATGTGTACCGAGCAGATCGGGCACGAGGGGAAGAAATTCTTCCCACTGGTGTTCTGCCTGTTCTTCTTCATCCTGTTCGGCAACTTCCTCGGCGTTTTCCCCTATTTCTTCACCTTCACCAGCCACATCGCCGTGACCCTGGCGATGTCCATGTTTGTGTTCATACTGGTCACCTTCGTGGCGCTGAAGGAACACGGTTTGCACTTCTTCAGCTACTTCGTGCCGAAGGGCATCCCGGTGGTGCTGACCCCGCTGTTGGTGCTGATCGAAGTCATCTCCTATTTGTCCCGCATCATCTCGCTGTCCGTGCGTCTGTTCGCCAACATGATGGCCGGCCACGTCATGCTTGAGGTGTTCGGCTCCTTCGTGGTGATGCTCGGCGGCGCCGGCTTCATCTTCCTGTTTCCCGCCGGTCTGTCGCTTGCCGTGAATGTTGCGCTGATCGGGTTCGAATTGCTGGTGGCGACGCTGCAGGCGTATGTGTTCGCGATCCTCACCTGCATCTACCTGCACGACGCAGTCCACCTCCACTAATCCCCCTGGCACTCATCACCTCGATAAGGAACTCGACCCATGGATCTCGCTTCCGCTAAGGCTATTGGCGCGGGTATCGCCGTTATCGCGCTCGCGGGCGTGGGCGTCGGTATCGGCCACATTTTCGCCGCGCTGGTGTCTAGCGTTGCGCGCAACCCGGCCGCCCGCGACCGCGTGTTCGGCCTGGCTATTCTGGGCTTCGCGTTGACGGAAGCCGTCGCGCTGTACGCGCTGGTTATCGCCTTCATCATTCTGTTCGTCTGATTGGGGCGGGCGCGCTGTCATGGCGCGCCCGAAGCACCGCATGCCGCCGTTTCGCCGGGTCATCCCGTTCGTCGTCTGCTCCCTTGGCGGTCTTCTGATGCTGCCTGCCGCCGCGATGGCGGAGGGCATGCCCCAGATGGACTTCAAGAACCCGCTGACCACCAGTCAGGTGGTGTGGGGCGCGATTATCTTCATCGTGCTCTACATCCTCGCCTCCAAATTCGCGCTGCCCAAGGTGGCGGGGGTGTTGGAGGAGCGTGCGGCCCATATCGCCCGCGATCTGGAAACCGCCCAGGCGTCCAAGGACCAGGCCGATACCGGCATGGTGGAAGCCGCTGCCGCCATCGCCAAGGCTCGGTCCGAGGCTCAAACGGCGATCAATGCGGCGCTCGACGCCGCCAAAAGTGCCGCGACTGAGCAATCCACTGCCCTGAACGCGCGTCTGGAAAAGCAACTAAGCGAAGCGGAAACGCAAATCGGTCAGGCGCGGTCCCAGGCCATGGCCGCTCTGCGGGAAGTGGCAACCGAGACCGCCGCCACCATCGTGGCTCGTCTGACCGGACGGGCTCCCGACCAGCAGCGGTTGGATGGCGCGATCCGCACCGCCCTCGCCGCCCGCGGCATCGGTTAAGAAGGGGCATCGAACCATGCATGAGCACGAGAGCCTTTTCGCCGATCCCAAGAACTGGGTCGTCATCGCTTTCATCATCTTCTTCGCCCTGTTCGGCTCCAAGATCTGGTCGGCGCTGACCGGAATGCTGGACGACCGTGCGACCAAGGTGCGGGCGGAACTCGACGAGGCATCCCGCCTGCGCAAGGAAGCAGAGGCGATGCTGAAGGACGCCCAGAAAAGCCGCGATGAGGCTTTGGCCGATGCCAAGGCCCTGATCGCCGGGGCGCAGGCCGAGGCCGCGCGCCTGACCGCCGCGACCGCCGCCGAAGCGGAAGCGTCCGCCAGGCGCCGCGAGCAGATGGCCATCGACCGCATCGCCGCCGCGGAGAAGGCTGCGGTGGATGAGGTTCGCTACACCGCCGTGGACGTCGCCAGCATCGCCGCCCGCCAGGTGATCGCCGAAGGGCTAACGCCCGAGGCCGGCTCCGCTCTGGTGGATCAGGCCATCGCGCAGTTGCCGAGTGCGTTGGCGCGCCGCGCCGCGTAAGCGTTACATTCGACACAATCGGAATTGAAGTTGGCCGGATCACACGATCCGACCATTTCTGTGTGCGGATAACCGGTGCCGACTGAAATATTTGAATATAGTCGTACCTTTGCAGATCCAGCCAATCGAGAAAGGCTAAAATGAAACGATCCCTTAAGCTGGCATGCCGCGCCGCGTTTGTCGTCGCCGCCGCGGCACCGGTTCCGGCTTTCGCGCAAGCGCCCGTCGCGAACAGCAGTTTTACCGGTTTCTACATCAATGCTGGCGCCGGCTACGGCGGCTGGACCGCCGAGACAACGGGGATCGACCCGGTCACCGGACTGTGCTCGACATGCGTCGGCCAGACCCAGGGCGGTGAGGGCATGTTCGGCACGATCGGCGCCGGGTACGACTACCAGTACGGTCGTCACCTCGTCGCCGGTGTGTTCGCGGACGGGGATATCGGTCACCTCGAAGGCACGATTCAGGATCAGGACGCGCTCCTCGCCGGTCGTATCTCTCAAACCAGCGCGATCTATGTGGGTGCCCGCGCCGGGTGGCTGATCGATCAATCCGTGATGCCCTTTGTCTCGGCCGGGTTCTCCCAGGCGACGTTTAGCGGCACCGGTATGGTTCCCACCCAGTCGACGACGTTCGCGACACATTCCACGTCCGGATTTACCCGGACCGGATGGTTTGTCGGGGCGGGTGTCGAAGGCCAAATCTCCCCCGATTTCTTCCTTCGTGCCGAATATCGCCGGGCGGATTACGGGACGGTTCAGATCGCGGATAACGGCCCGGCGGCCGGCCCCGGTGGTGCGGTGGATACGCTGACCTTCCATCCGGTGACCCAGACGTTCCGCCTCGCTGTCGTCTACAAATTCTCCCACCTCGGTGCCCAGCCGGTTGAATCCGCGGCCGAACAGGCTCCGGCCAGCGGTAACGCCTTTACTGGAATCCATGTCGGTGTGGGCGGCGGCTTTGGCATGTGGGCGGCCGGTACGACGACATTGAGCACACCGAATGTCGGCTGCGTCCTCTGCACCACCCAGACGCAGGGCGGCAACGGCCCGCTCGGCCGATTCGAGGTCGGCTACGACTACGCGGTGTTGCCGAACCTGATCGTCGGGGCCTTCGCCGATCTGGATCTGTCCAACATGAAGGGCACCATTCAGGATCAGTTGCCATGGTATGCCGGCCGGACGACCCAGGACCGGACGTTCGATTTCGGCGCCCGCATCGGCTGGGTCGCGAGCCCGTCGTTCATGCCGTATGGCACATTCGGCTTCACGCAGACGCACTTCACGGGCGCCAGCATGGCCCAAACCTCCGCTTATAGCGGTCCGGCGGGGTTCTCGACGCCTGGTTTTAACCGCACTGGCTACTTCGCTGGGGTCGGCACGGAAGCCAAAATCGCCAATAATTGGTCGGTACGCGGCGAATACCGCTATGCCACCTACGGGCGGACCACGCTGTCGGATACCGCTGCCGGACAGGAGCCAGTGAGTTCGATCACCTTCCGTCCCACGACCCAGACGTTCGTAGTTTCGGCGATCTATCGATTCAATTTCCTGAACCACTAACAGCAGGCACGATGCCTTTCGGGCATGGCCGGGTCCTCGGATCCGGCCATTTCTTTGTGCTGACGAGTGGCAGGCAGTGTTCAGCCTGCGACAGTGCCGGCTCAGGATTCGGGTCTGGGCGGCCCCGGTACCCACCACGGTGAAATGGACGGTCGCGCCCAGAGCTTTGGGCATCGCATCGATCCAGCGTTGCACGACCGGCCGGCTGACGCTGGATACTCCGCCGGAGATGGCAGTTCCGGCTGCAACCACCGCTGTTTTGACGATAAAAATATTCCCCTGGCAGCGGTTTCCGGCACGCATCTGGATAACCTCGAGGTTGCCAAGATTGCGAGCCCATCTAATTTATTGTCTTTATTTATCTAGTTACGAATTTAGATCGATATGATGACACCAAAATTCTGCGATTTTGTGCGGAGGCCGCGCGATGCGGATATGAAAAAGGGGGCCGGCCAAGCCCCCTGTTTCCATCTCCTTACCGCGTCGGGCGCGGCGGATTCTGCGTATAATCGTAGAAACCACGCCCCGATTTACGTCCGAGCCAGCCGGCTTCCACGTATTTCACCAGCAGCGGGCAGGGGCGGTATTTGCTGTCGGACAGGCCCTCGTACAGCACCTGCATGATCGACAAACACGTGTCCAATCCAATGAAATCGCCCAGCTCCAGCGGCCCCATCGGGTGGTTGGCACCAAGCCGCATGGACGTATCGATCGCCGAAACTGAGCCCACACCTTCATACAGGGCGTAGACCGCCTCATTGATCATCGGCACCAGAATGCGGTTGACGATGAACGCGGGGAAGTCTTCCGATACGGCGGTGGTTTTGTGTAGCTTGCGGGCCAGCGTTTGCACCGCCTGGAAGGTGGGTTCGTCCGTGGCGATGCCGCGAATGACCTCCACCAATTTCATCACCGGCACCGGGTTCATGAAATGCATGCCGATGAATTTTTCCGGCCGGTCGGTGGACGCGCCCAGGCGAGTGATCGAAATGGACGACGTGTTCGATGCCAGCAAGCAAGACGCCTTCAGGCTCGGCGTCAGCGCCTTGTAGATGGAGCGCTTGACGTCCTCTTTCTCGGTCGCCGCCTCGATCACCAGATCGACGTCGCCGAAGGCGGCGTAGTCGGTGGATGTCACGATGCGTGCCATAGCCGCGTCGCGGTCGTCCGATGAGATGACGGAGCGGTTGACCTGGCGACCCATATTACGATCGACGGTCGCCAGGGCCTTGGTCAAAGCCTCCTGCTTGACGTCGATCAGGGTGACGGGCAGCCCCGCCAGGGCGCAGACATGCGCGATGCCGCTGCCCATCTGGCCGGCCCCGACGATACCCACATGCGCGATATCGGGCGGCAGAACCGCCATCGGTGCCGAACCAAAACCCGGATTGACGTCGACGTTCATTCAGGAGCGCTCCAGTTCCGCTGCCAGCTCGGGCAGCGCGACAAACAGATCGGCGACCAGACCGTAATCGGCGACCTGGAAGATGGGCGCTTCCTCATCCTTATTGATCGCCACGATCACCTTGCTGTCCTTCATGCCGGCGAGGTGCTGGATGGCCCCCGAAATCCCGACAGCGATGTAAAGCTCAGGCGCGACGATCTTGCCGGTTTGTCCGACCTGGAATTCGTTGGGTACAAACCCGGCATCCACCGCGGCGCGCGAGGCACCAACGGCAGCGCCCAGTTTATCGGCAATCGGGTCGAGAAGCGAGAAATTATCGCCGTTTTGCATCCCACGGCCGCCAGAAATGACGATTCGGGCGGCAGTGAGTTCCGGGCGCTCGCTTTTCGACAGTTCGGCGGACACGAACCTGGACAGGCTCGGCAGGTCGCCGACGGAAATGGCCTCGATGGACGCCGAACCACCCTCAGCCGCGACCGGGTCGAAACTGGCGGCGCGGACGGTAATGATCTTCTTGCCGTCGGACGACTTCACCGTCGCCATGCCATTGCCGGCATAAATCGGGCGCACGAACGTGTCGGCATCGACTACGGCCGCGATGTCGGAGATCGGCTGCACGTCCAGCAGCGCGGCGGCACGCGGCAGCACGTTTTTGCCCACCGCCGTCGTGGCGGCCAGGATGTGGCTGTATGCGGGCGCCAGAGCCACCAGCAGCGCGGCGGTCTGTTCGGCCATCGCGTGATCCAGCGCGGCCGACTCTGCCACCAGCACCTTGGACACGCCAGGCAGCTTGGCGGCGGCGGCAGATGCACCGCCCAGATCGACGCCCGCGACCAGCGCATGTACCTCACCGAGGGCCGTGGCAGCGGCAACAGCGCTGCGCGACGGCTGCTTGATCCCGGCAGCGTCGAATTCGAGAAGAACGAGAGCGGTCATGGTCAGATCACCTTCGCTTCGGTGCGGAGTTTGTTCACGAGTTCGGCGACCGAACCCACTTTCTGGCCGGCCTTGCGCTTGGCCGGCTCATCCACCCGGATGGTGGTCAGGCGCGGCGCCGGATCCACCCCGTAATCGGCGGGCTTCTTGTTATCGATCGTTTTCTTGCGCGCCTTCATGATGTTCGGCAGGGAGGCGTAGCGCGGCTCGTTCAGCCGCAGATCGGTGGTAACGATAGACGGCAGCTGCAGCGCCACCGTTTCCAGGCCGCCGTCGACCTCGCGGGTGACGGTCAGGGTCTCCCCCTCGACGCTCAGCTTGCTGGCGAAGGTGCCCTGCGACCAGCCGAGCAGCGCGGCCAGCATCTGGCCGGTGGCGCTCATGTCGTCGTCGATGGCTTGCTTGCCCAGGATGATCATCCCCGGCTGCTCCTGATCGGCGATGGCCTTCAGCAGCTTGGCCACGGCCAACGGCTGCAATTCGGCGTCGGTTTCCACCAGGATGCCGCGATCGGCGCCCATGGCCAGCGCCGTGCGGATAGTTTCCGCGCATTGCGCCACGCCCATGGAGATCGCGACGATCTCGGTCGCGACGCCTTTTTCCTTCAGGCGCACCGCTTCCTCGACCGCGATCTCATCGAACGGGTTCATGGACATTTTGACGCCGGCGGTTTCGATACCGGAGCCATCGGTCTTCACGCGGACCTTGACGTTGTAGTCAACCACCCGCTTGACGGGGACGAGGATTTTCATGGGGGGAATCCGAGCCGTTTCCTGGGATGAGGTTAAGGCGCACAGAATGCCGACGAGCCGTGCTTTGGACTCGCCTCTTCGCACCTGCAACAGAGCCGGTGGACGATATGCACAGCGCGCGCGCCCATGTCAAACCGATGAAGGCCCGTTCTATGAGGGTCAGCCGCGCAACAGGCTCATGAGCAGCACGATCAAGATCAATGCGGCGCCTTGCAGCGCCACCCGCCACTGCATCAGCTTGTTGGAGCGGTGTGGATCGAGGTTGCCTCGCGCCAGACCGACCATGCCGGCGGCCAGCACGCCCAGCACGGACAGCAGCGCCAACCCTACGAGGATATTGAGGAACATGTGCATCCCGCGATGATAGGTATATTCGGCGCCGAGCGCACCCCTTTCGTGGACCAAGCGATGATTCGTTTGCTGCTTCTCCTGACCGCCATCCTGGCTCTGGCGCCGCGTCCCGCCGACTCGGCGGAACCCCCACCCACGCCGGCGGCCCCGGCGATGACGGCCGATCAGGCCAAAGCCGCGCTGGACCTGCTGAACGATCCAACGAAGCGCGCGGCGGTCGCGGCGATCTTGCAGGCGATCCTAAAGGCCCCGGTGGCGACCAATGCCCCGGCCGACTCGGCCTTGGAACCCGACAGCCTGGGCGCGCAGGTGCTGCTGCGCGCCAACACCACGGTGACCCGGATGGGCGAACGGATTCGAGACGCCCTCCGTTCGGCCAGGAGCGCGCCACTGCTGTGGAGCTGGATCGTCGTCATGGCGACCAATCCGTTGGGGCAGGCCATCCTGTGGGACGTCGGTTGGCGCTTGCTGGTTGCGCTGGCGGCTGGCCTGGGTGCCGCCTGGGCCCTCCGCCACATGCTACGCCGACCCGCGGCTCGGCTGGATAACGCGGCGCTGGCACTGACGCCGAAGCCGGAGAACCCGGAAGACCGCGCGGAGGTTGGCGATCTGGAGGCACCGGGCGACTCCGGGGGCCAGGTGGCAACCTTGCTTAATAAGCTGTGGCTGGCGCTGGGACGGTTCGGCCTGACGCTGCTGCCGTTGCTGGGCCTGCTGGCGGCCGGGCACTTGGTGGCCCTGGGAGCGGGCGGACCGCAATCGAGCGGCCTGGCGATCGAGGCGGTGCTGGGTGCCACCGCCCTGAGTATGGCTTTGGTGCAGGCCGCACGCATCCTGCTCGCACCCGCCGAACCGGGACTGCGGCTGGTGGCTCTCAATGACAGCGCCGCCACCAACCTGATGCGATGGTCGCAGCGGCTGATCGTGATTGCCGTGAGCGGTTACACGATCGCGGAGGTGGGCGTGCTGCTGGGACTGTCGGACCCCGGCCACGATGCCGCACTGCACGCCACCGGGCTGCTTCTGACCCTGTACCTGGGCATCATGATCGTGACGCAGCGGCGGTCCGTTCGGGCCGCGCTACGGGCGCCGGAACTCGCGGTTGGCCCGATGGTCGGGATACGCAACGCGCTGGCCAAGGTTTGGCACTGGATCGCGCTGTGCGGGCTAGGCGCGATCTGGCTAAGCTGGGCGGTCGATGGCACGGTCTACAGCGCCATGACGGCGCGAACGATCGCGCTGATCGTGTTGGTCTTGGCCGCCACCAAACTGGTGCTGATGGTGCTGCTGAGCCAGATCGATCGCATCCCGTCGATCGGCGAGCAAATGTCCGACCGGTACCCAGGCCTGGAGGACCGGCTGAAACTCTACCATCCCGCTTTGGCCGCGGCAGCGCGGGGAGTCGTGCGTTTACTGGCGGTAATGGCGTTGCTGCAGGTCCTCGGTTCGGGAGCGCTGGTTTGGCTATGGGCGACCCCGGGCGGGCAGCGCGTTCTTTCGGGCACATTGTCGCTGGCGGTCACCATCCTGGCAGCGGTCGCGGTGTGGGAAATCGTGAACGCCGCCATCCACCGGCACCTGAGCCGGTTGCTGCAGGACGCGCAGGTAGCGCGCTCTGCCCGGCTGCGCACCTTGCTGCCGCTCCTGCGCACCGCGTTGCTCATCGCCATCAGCATCGTCGCGGTGCTGATGATCCTGAGCGAGGTCGGGGTGAACATCGCCCCCCTGTTGGCCGGCGCGGGTATCCTGGGCGTGGCGATCGGCTTCGGCTCGCAGAAGCTGGTGCAGGACCTTATCACCGGCATCTTCCTGCTGCTGGAGAACGCCTTGCAGGTCGGCGATCAGGTCAATGTCGCGGGCCTGTCCGGCAAGGTGGAGGGGCTTTCGGTCCGCACCATCCGCCTCCGCGCGCCGGACGGCGCGGTGCACATCGTGCCATTCAGCTCGGTCGGCAGCGTCACCAACCACACCAGGGGCCTGGGCAACGCCGAGGTACGCGCCACGGTCGAGTTCGATGCCGACACCGACAAGATGGCGCAGATCATGGCGGATATTGTCGCCGAAATGCGGACCGAGCCTGACTACGAGGCCAAAATCTTGCAGGATTTCCAGCTCTTCGGAGTGGACAAGATCGACGCCGGCGGGGTGACGGTCACCGGCCAGGTGGCCTGCACCGATTCCGGCCGTTGGTCCGTGCAACGCGAGATCAACCGGCGCATCAAGCTGCGCTTCCAGGGGGCTGGAATCCGATTTTTCAGCCAGCCCTTGCCTCTGACCGACTGACGTCATGGACGATCTGACCAAGACCATCCACGCTGCGGGCTTCGCTTTCGTTCACGCTGGCGCTATGCGCGCCGCGCTGGAGGCGCATGGGCCGTTGACGGATTGGGAGGCTTTCGTCGCCAGTTGGGACGACCTCGGCCAGGACACCTACATGGCCGACGGCGGCCGCTACCGGAAGCGCCGGCACGCGGTGTTTCGGGTTTCGGGCCTCGATTCGGAGCGCCTGCCGCCTCAGCCGCATTACCAGAGCCGCGACTACAATCGGTTGAACGGCGGCATCGAACGGTGGTTCCAGCCGGTGCTGCCCCCGATCGGCGCCGGCGTGACGATGGCCTCCATCCTGCGGTTCTGTTGGGGCCTGTTCAGCGCGCTGACGCCATCGCGGTCGTGGTTCGTGGAGATGCACCAGTTCCGCATCGAGGCGCGGCCGGGGGAGGCCGGACGCCCAACGCCCGAGGGTATGCACCGCGACGGCGTCGACCATGTGCTGGTGCTGCTGATCGGGCGGAAGAACGTGCGCAGCGGCGAGACCTCGGTGCATGACCTGACCGGGCGGACGCTGGGGTCGTTCACCCTGACGGAGCCGTTCGACGCGGCATTGGTGGACGACCGGCGCGTGATGCACGGCGTGACCCCGGTGGAGCCCGCCGAACCAGGGTCGGTTGGTTTCCGCGACGTGCTGGTGGTGACGTTCAAGCGAGAGGGGTGAGGGAGCCGGTCCTGCCAGAACCTATTTTTGTGATCGGCGAACGGTCAGGATGGTCGGCGCGATGGGGTCCAATACAATCGTAAACGATTGCTCTTTCATGGAATTTCCGGGGATACGCAGATTCCCGACGACGGCCGGCGCCGCCATCCGCACCTCGATCCGTCCGGGGGCGCTCCAGGGCGCGATGGCCTGCAATGCCAGGATAGAGACGTCGCCATGCCGCAGCCATCGAGCGCTGACGCCCGTTGCGGGCTGTCCGTCCGATCCGATCAGAGTGGCACGGGGTGGAACGCCAGCCTCGCGCAGCAATGCGGCGACACCCGCCAGGGCTTCCGGACTATCCGGAGCACCGCTCAGCAGCATCGCCTCCGGCACTTTCGCAATGCCGAGCAGAGCGGGTTCGGACCGGCGACGGCTGTGCTGGTCGAACAAGGCGGGTTCGGTGTCGGCCAGGACGACCCCACCACCTTGCCGGAACGCCGCGATTTCGTTCGTTTCGGAGTCGGACAGGGCAACCGCGTGCGGCAGGATCAGGACGCGTATGCCGTCGTGCCGCAGCGCCCCGGCCTCCAACATCGCGGACGACAGCAGGCGGGGTTGCACCGCGATCTCCTCCAGCCGGCGGAGCACCTGACGGCGGGAGGCCGTCCAGGCGTTGTCCTCATATTCCCGGGCGGCATCGCGGTTCCACCACTGGAGGTCTCCAGCTCGGCGGTTGAGCATCCAGCTTGTGCGGAAGCTGGCCTGGGACACCAGGACCGCGACCGGGTCGGGGGATGGCGCGCTGGCGAACAGCACCGGGGCAACTTGCCGCATCGCAGCGGTCAATGCCGCGAGTTCCCGGCCACGCGGCAGGGGTGTGCCGTCCGAACGGACCACGTCGTTGGCTTCGTCCCAAACGATGCTGCCCCGACCACCGAGCAGGAGGTGACGCCAGGCGGCGTAGGAATCGCGGGGGCCGAAGCTGGTGCGCAGCGGGATCAGGTCGGGGTTGAAGGCTCGGGCAAGTTCCAGGGCGTTGCCAAAGTCGTAGATCTCCATCGCGTCGAGCGATGGAGCCAACAGGGCGTAGTCGTAGCCGCCCCAGCCGGGAATTTGGGCGCCCTCCAGTGCCGCCAGCGCGGCTGGGTCCGCACGATGCACCGCATCGGTGCCGGCCCGCACCGCTCGGGCGAAGGCGACATCCATCCATGCCTTGAAGTCGGCCCAGGCGGAGAAATTCTGGTCCGGCCGGCGCATGGCGGCATCGGTCAGTTCGGGGACGACCGACTCCCAGTCGAGAAATGCGGTGCCCCATTGCCGGTTCAGGGCGTCCAGGTCCGCGTATCGGTCGCGCAACCACACACGCATGGCGGACAGAGAAGCCGGTCCGGTATCGGCGTCCCAGGCAGCAGCGAGGTCGCCGATTCCGGCCTCATCCGCCAGATTGTAGAACAGGGGATGGTATCGGGACTGGTCGCGCACCACCGATTCCAGCCGAGCCTGGAACATGGAAAGATCCGACAGGCTGGGTTCGCGTACGAAGACGCCGGTATCCGCCGGGTTGGCCCGCAAGCGGGCCTTCGCTGCGTCGAACAGCCAGGTGACCGACCTGTCCGGGAAATAGCGGTGGTAGGGGGACAGGACGTCGGTCGCCAGGTTCTCCAGATACCAGGGCAGGCCGGAGGCACGGACGGCTGCCAGTTGCGCCGGATCGACCCGGCCGTTGGCGGCGGTCAGTTTCAGACCGGTGAACCCGAGGCGCTTCAGGCCGGCGATCTGCGGGGCGGTGCGTTCCTGCCACATGATCAGTTGATACTGATCGAACGGAGCGGCGCGGGCAGAGGCGATGATAATGAGCAGCGCCAGGAGGACCAGGACCGACCGCGCTACCACCCGCCTAGCCCGCGTTTGATCCGGCCCGCGAGGCCGCGGACGCCATCGACCGTTCCGTGCAGCAGGATGGCAGCCATGTGGCGGGCCAGACCCTCGATCGATACTTCGGTGTCGGCGGGTGCGACCTGATTGCCGGCCATCGACGGTTCGGTGCCGGTCCAGTTCAGCAGCAGCGCCATCGGCCGCCCCGTGGCGTTGGTCAGGGTGTTGCGGCGGAGCTCTGGCGCGCCGTTGCCCATTGCCACGACGGCGGCGGCCAGCCTGGGGGCGGTTGGGCCCATGGTCAGGAGGTTGTCTTCCAGGATCGGCGCGCCGCCGGTGGCCATGACCGCGACCGAGGGAGCGTCGCCGGTGCCGGTTTCGATGGTGTTACCGGTTAGCTCCGTCCGCAGAGCCGCTGTGCCGATCTGGCCGCCTTTGACGCCCTTGAAGCTGGTGCCCTCAATGCGCAGGAGCCGCACCGCCCCCACCATGACGGCGTAGGTCGGGCGGTCGCCACCGGTCCCGCCGCCCTCGAACGCGCTGGTCTCGATACGGATCGCGCCGTCCCCGGGCATGCCGGCGAGGATGCCGACTTCGTTGTTGGCAAAACGTACGTTACGCAACGTCAGGCCCTGCCCCTCCAGCCTTATACCGGCACCGTTCCGGTCGGGGACGCGGGCGCGCGCCAGGGTCAGGTCGCGGATGGTGGTGTCGTGGCCGAGGATCACGAACAGGGCTTTGCCCTGGCAGGTGGTGTCGGTGATGGTCACGCCGGGCGCGGTGCCGGCGATGGTCAGGCCGTTCTGGTTCCAGACGGCGCAATCGAAATAGTCGCCGGGCGCGATCAGAATGGTGTCCCCGTCTTGCGCGACCCGTGCAGCCGCGGATGGGGTGGCGAAGGGTTGCTCCGGGCCAACGCTTAAGGTCCGAGCCGCGGCGAGACCGGGGAGCAGCAGCAGCGCCAGGATGAGCCGGAGCAGCACGGCGGGTCAGGGCACCTGCCCGTCGCCCTTCAGCGGCTTGATCGCACCGGACAGGGTATTGCCGTGCAGCATGGCCTCGGTCGCGGTGATGTTGTTGACGAAATAGGTGTCCCAACTGCCGTCGCTGCGCACTATGTTGTCCTCGATCGTCAGCTCCTGCGTCGGCTGGGTCACGCCCTCGGCACCGATCACGATCATGGCGGAGTGGTTCTCGGCCTTGGGTCCCTTTACCATCGTGTTGCGGCGGGCGATCAGGCTGCCGCCGTTGGGAATCTCGATCTCGTAGCTGGCGGTGCCGTCGGGGCCGTCTTCGATGATGCAGCCGATCACCTCGGTCCGGCGCGCCCGGGATTTGATATGATGGCCCTGTTTGGTGCCGATGAAGCGCGTGTTTTCGATATGCAGCAGGTCCAGCGTACCGACATACACGCCGTGGGCGCACGCGTTCAGGCAGACGCCGTTGCGTTCGAACAGGCTGTCGCGGATGGTCATGCTGCCGCCCGCGGTGCCGGACAGGATGCCGTCCTGGTTGTTAATGAAGCGCACCTTTTCGACCGTCAGATCATTGCCCTCCCCCCTGATGCCGGCACCGTTGCCATCGGGTACGCGGGCTCGGGTAAGGGTCAGGTTGCGGACGGTAATCCCCTCCCCCACCGTCACGAACAGGGCTTTGCCCATGCAGGACTTGTCGGTGATGACAACTTTGTCGGCGTCGCCCACGCCCTCGATGACCAGCTTATTGGCGTTCCAGACGGCACAGTCGAAGTAGGAGCCGGGCTGGATGGCGATATGGTCGCCGTCCCGCGCCACGGCGGCGGCGGCGGATGGCGCTTTGAATTCCTTGGTTTCCCCAACCTCCAGCGTGCGGGCTTGCGCGGCACCGGACAGGAGCAGCAGCAGACAAACGAGCAATCGAGGCATGGCGGGGAACCCTTTGTTGGATCGGGGGAATGCGTATCGCCAAACGGGGTGGATAGCCATCGTGGGGGGCGGGGGTGACGTAGGGCCGCGCTTCCGTGGGCGTGACTCTAAGATCGCCTCACATTCGCGCCCCGATCACCCAAGACCCTTGCCCCCGGCCCCCAACGCGCCACACTGCGAGGACCAGCCACGACGGAGACTCCCCTACCATGAAATTCGGCTTCTGCGTTATGGCCGACATCGATGAGATCGGCTTTTTCAACCATGCCGAGACGCTGGGCTACGACAGTGTCTGGGTGGCGGACAGTCAGGCGCTGTTCTCCGACTGCTACGCCGTGCTGGCACTCGCGGCGAAGCAGACCAAAACGCTGCGCATCGGGCCGGGCACCGCCATCTGCGGCACGCGCATCCCGCCGGTGCAGGTGGCGGCGATGGCGACGCTCAATCGCATCGCGCCGGGCCGGGTATTCCTGGGGATCGGCACCGGCAACACCGCGCTACGCACCATGGGGCAAAAGCCCATGAAGATCGCCGATTTCTCCGCGTATCTGCGCGTCCTGGCCGCCCTGCTGCGGGGCGAAACGGTGGACTACACCTTCAACGGCGTTACCAGCCCCATCAAGATGCTGATGCACGAAACCCGCAACATGAACCTGCTGCCGCGGATCCCGCTGTATGTCTCGGGCTTCGGCCCGAGGGCCATGGCGCTGGCCGGGGAGCACGGCGACGGCCTGGTGTTCGCCATCCCACCGAGGGGCGTGCCGGTCGGGCAAGCCATGGGCCACGTCCGCCAGGGCGCCGCCCGCACCGGACGGGGCATGGACGGTTTCCGCAACGCCGCGCTGGTGAACGCGGTGCTGCTGGAAAAAGGGGAAAAGGCCGACTCCGACCGCGTCAAAGCCATGATCGGCCCCAACATCATGGCCAGCGTCTACTATTTCTACGACACGGTGCACGAGCGCGGCATCGAACCCCCGCCCTTCCTCCGCCGCATCTGGGAGCCTTACTGCGCCCTGGTCTCCCAAACCCCGCCGGAATACCGGCACTTCCGCACCCACGAATACCACTACATGCAAACCCACCCCGGGGAGCTGGAACTGATCGACGAGCAGATCATCCGCGACTGCTGCCTGGTCGGCACCGCCGAAGAGCTGATCGAGCAAATCCGAACCCTCGAAAACGACGGCCTGGAGGAGCTGATCTTCGCCACCGGCAACGACGCCAAATGGCGCTTCGCCGCCGACTTCTCGCGGGAGGTGATGGCTCGGCTTTAGCCCAGCGCGCAGCCCTCGATGGTGATTCGGTGCAGCAGGCGCCGCTCGCCCTGGTAGTCGTTCAGCGCGTAGTGCCAGGTCGAGCGGTTGTCCCAGAACGCCAAAGACCCCTCCTGCCATTCGAAGCGATAGGTGAACTCCGGCCGAGCGGCGTGCCTGTAAAGATAGTCCAGCAGCGGCTTGGACTCGTCGGCCGTCCAGCCATCGAACCCGATGGTGAAGCCGGGGTTCACATAGAGCGCCTTCTTCCCGCTGTCGGGGTGGATAATGACAACGGGGTGGATCGCGTCCTGCGTCGCGGCCTCATAATTGCCGATCCGCCCCTCCAGATCGTCGCGCTTCACGCCGAACACGTGGCGGGAGGAATGGACGCCGCGCAGCCCCTCAAGCGTGCGCTTCAGCCCGTCGGACAGCGCGTCGTAGGCGGCGTACATGCTGGCGAACAGCGTGTCGCCGCCGCGCGGTGGGATTTCCCGCGCATAGAGCATGGACCCGAGGGCGGGGACCGCGTCGTAGGAATGGTCGGTGTGCCAGCCGCCGCCGATGTTGCGGGTCTGGTGCGGCTCTTTCACCACCAGAGCAATCTCGGGATAGCCGTCGGCGTGGGAGAAGAAGCGGTTGACGTTGATTGCCCCGAACTGACGGGCAAGGGCGATGTGCTGCTTTTCCGTCAGCGTCTGATCCCGGAAGAACACCACCCCGTGCCCGGCCAGCGCGCCTTTCACGGTCGCCAGCGCCGGCGGCGCCAGCGGTTCGGCCAGATCCAGACCGGATATCTCCGCGCCCACGGCGGAGCCGAGCGGTCGGACGTCGACGGCGGAGCCGCGCGGTCGGACGTCGACGGTATTGCTGCGCATGGTTGCCTCCCTGATCCGGCACAGTGTGCCACGGAGGCCGCGTCTTATCTATCCACGAAGTTAATCGTGGTGCTCCCAGCGAAGTGCCCGTCCGGCGGCGGTTCGGGCCGAGCGGCTCGGACCATGCGCAGCGCCGCGGAATCGAGTTCGTCCTTGCCGGAGGAACGGACGATGGCCACTGCCCCCATTTCGCCGTTCCCGCCAACAGAAAAGGATACCACCACCGACCCGATGGCGGTGACCGACGGGCGGTGCCGGCGGATCTCCTGGAGTAGCCTCGAGGCATAGGTCTGCCGCGCTCGGGCGAGCTGCGCCTCGGCCTCGTCGATGCCGGGGGCCTTGACCTCGGTGGGCGGTGGTGCGGCCTCGGGGGGCTTTGGTTTAGCCGGCGGCGGTTCCGGTTCCGGCTGGGGCGGCTCGGGCGCCGGGGATTCCGGCTCCGCCTCGGGGATACCTTGGGCGATGGTGAGCTCGATGGAGTCCTCGGCCGCGACCAGGTTCGGGCGCGGAATCGTCATGAAACTGAAGGCGCAGAGGTGCAGCGCGACTACAACCGAGAGCGCACCCGGACGCAGCCTGAGCGGACGGATGCCGCCTGGGATGGGCCTTTCCCGATCCGCCAGGTCATTGCGAGGCGAGGATGCCGCTGGGTTTCGGCCG
This sequence comes from uncultured Acetobacteraceae bacterium, assembly GCA_903924985.1. Taxonomy (GTDB): domain Bacteria; phylum Pseudomonadota; class Alphaproteobacteria; order Acetobacterales; family Acetobacteraceae; genus Rhodopila. The sequence continues at coordinate 21,061 of CAIYDT010000154.1, read as the reverse complement.
CACGGCGGCGTGTTCGTTCGGCGCCTTGGCGTCAGAGATCAGCGCGATATGCACCATGCCGTTGCTGGCGAGCTGATCGATGACACCGACGATGGAGCCGTAGTTGGCAGCCTTATCGGCCCGAATTTGGATGATACGCGCGGTATCGCCGCCGGTCATTTTGAGCAGGGCCGCCATGAGGTCGGGTATTTCCATTGTCTCGGTGCCGACGGCGACCTTACCGTCGCTGGTGACGGACACGACGATCGGGTCCTTGGGATTGATGGTCTGGGACGTTTTGGCCTGCGGCAGATCGACCTTCAGCCCGGTCGCCAGCATCGGCGCGGTGATCATGAAGACGATCAGCAGCACCAACATGACGTCGACCAACGGCGTGACGTTGATATCGGCGAGCGGGCGGTGCAGCCCCGAACCGCCGAGCGGGCTATTGGACATGGCCATTACGTCACCTCATTGCTGGCGTGCTGCTCGATATGGGCGACGGCCTGGGACAGCGCGGCTTCCTCGATCAGGCCGAATATATCCTGGGCGACGGCGCCAAAGGCGCTGCCGAGGCGGGTGTATCCCACCGAGGCGGGAATGGCTGTGAACAAGCCGATTGCCGTGGTGGCAAGGGCCTCGGCGATGCCCGGGGCAACAACGGCCAGCGAGGTGTCCTTGGCGGCGGCGATGGCGGTAAAGCTCGACATGATGCCCCAGACGGTGCCGAACAGGCCGACGAAGGGTGCCACCGAGGAAATCACCGCGAGGTTGGCCAACCCGCCCTCGGCGGCGGCGATGGTCGCGCGGGCACGGCGGTTCATGGCTTCGACGATCCGCAGGCGCATGTCGCCGGTGCTCTCGCCGCGCACTGTTTGCCCCGCCGCCGCGCCGCCGGCCTGGACAATAGGCGACAAGAGCGCCGGCGCGTCGTTGCCGCGCCAGCGGCGGATTGCGGCTTTTAGCCGGAGAACACCGAAAATACCCTCGATAATCAGGACCCAACACCAGATGGATGCCGCCAGCAGCAACAGGATAACGGCTTTTCCGACGATGCCAGCCATGGCGAAGAGTTCGAACGGCGACAGGTTTACGCTATTCATTCATTGCAACCTTGCAGTGTCGTCCAAAAAGCAGAAGAAGGTTCGGCCGATGCCGAACCCCCTCCCGTCGTTTCGTTCGTGCCCGACTTAGAAATCGATGGTCAGATTGCCGAGGATCGTGCGGCCTGGCAGGAACGAGTAGGTCATCGTGGTATTGTTGATGCTGGTGCCGGCCTTGGCCGGATCGCCGCCGATTCCAGTCGTGTCCTGGTGGTTGAGGATGTTGTAGATACCGAGTTTTGCCGAAACGCTCTTGCCGATACCGAAATCGTGCAGCACGCTGCTGCGGATACCGATGACAAAATCGAGCGTGTTGTAGCCGCTGATGTGGTTCATGCTCCCGACGGTGGTGCTCGTGGTGAGCCGCTGGCCGCTGGAGCCGTAGTATTCGCCGGTGAACTTCTGCAGCAGCGAGCCGAAGAACATTCCGTCGTCGTAGATCGCACCCGCGACCAACGTGTAGCTCGGCGCATCGCCGACACGGAGGCCGTTGAAGTTGCCGGAGATGTAGGACGAGTTCATCAGAGCCGCACTGCCATACAGCGACAGACCTTTCATGACGGAGTAGCTGCCCTCGGCCTCGACGCCGCGATACCGCGCGGTGCCGGCATTCTGGTAGACGGTCGAGCCGTCGGAATAGGTCGTGGTCAGCGGGAAATTGGTGGCGGTGATCTGATAGGCGTCGATGTCCGCGGTGATTTTGTCGGATTTGTAAACCACACCGGCCTGGAAATTGGTCGTGCTTTGTGGCTGGATGCTGTTTCCTGACGGGTTGAACACATAGAAGGCCGAGACGGTCGGCGCCAGGAAGCCCTTGGACGCCTGTGCGTAGGCGGTGATTTCCGGGGTGAACTTATACTTCACGGAAAGGAACGGCAGCGCGGCGGTGTAGGTCGCGGAGAAATTGGCCGTTTGCAGGGTCGTCTGGTTCACCAGCGCGTTGTGATTGCGGGTGAACGATTCGTATTTGAAGCCCGGGGTGATGGTCAGGCCATCGATCGGCCGCCAGTCGTATTCGACGAATGGCTGGATGTTGGTGATGCGCGACGTGAGGTCCAGCTTGTAGGAGGCCGCCGTGCTGTTACCCAGGGACGGGAAGGTCCGATAGGTGGTGTAGTCGATGTATTCCTGGAAGCGGCTGTTATCGACATGCTCGATCCACACGCCGGCACGCACTGTGCCGCTGGCGATGCCGGCGTCGATGTCCTTGCCGACCTTCAGGATATCGCCATAGGCGCGATAGTTGTTGAATTTGATGTAGCCCACGGTATCGCCGGGGTTCACACCGATGATCGGGGTTTTGGTCGAACCGCCGGTCAGCGTGGGAATTTTAACCGAGTTGATGGTGCCGCCGTTGGCGATCGACGAATTGCCTTCGATGGTCTGATCGATGCCGTTGTTCTGGTACTGCGGATACCAGTAGGAGTAGGTGTAGGCCGTGTTTTCGAAATGCCAGCCATTCGATCCGCCCTCGATCTTCACATACTCCATATCGGTGGCTTTTTGGGAGTTGTTGTAGTCGTGGAACTGCTGGCTCAACGGGTTGTTGTTCAGCGCGCCGTAGCGCTTTCCGTATGCCAGCAACTGCGGATAGGTGATCGCGGCGACGTTATTGTACTGCTGCTGCCCGTACGTGCCGAACAGGGTGATCTTGAAGTCACCCACCTGCTTGTCGGCCTTCACCAGCCACTGGTCCTGATTGACCTTACCGAGTTGCAGCGCGCCGTCGGTGTTGGCGTGCGAGTAGATGAAGAGGCCGCGCCAGCCGCTGTTGCCAATCTGGCCGGTCTGGATGGCAATGCTGTTGCTCATGGTGTTGAACGTGCCGAAGCCGCTCTGCGCCGTGCCGCCGTAGGTGTCCTTCAGATCGACGGAGTTCAGCGCCATGGTGCCGCCGAAGGTCGCGTAACCGACCTGGGAGGCAGCGCCCGGACCGCGATCGACGATCACACTGCCGAGGAAGGAAGCCGGGAAATAGGCCGCCGAGTGGTGGGTGGGATCGTTGGCGTCACCGAACGGGATACCATCGAAGGTGATGTTGAACTGCCCGTCGGAGAAGCCGCGCAGCCGCCTTTCGAGTCACCGAGCAGGCCGTTGCTGTTATTGGACAGGAAACCGGGCGTATATTTTGCTGTTTCGTTATAATCCGAACTGGGCGGAATCATGTCGCGGATCACCTTGTCGCTGATGATCGAGCCCGGCTGGAACGATTCCAGCGAACCCTGAGCGGGCGCAAGCGCCGGGGCCGAACCGGCGGGCGCTTGGCTGCCGACTGCGTTCGGTGCGGAAATCGGCAGGCCGCCTCGGCCAGCCTGCACATCGACCGCGCCGATATAGGTCGACTGGGCGTAGGCCGCACCCGAGGCTAGCGTCAATGCCAACATGGACGTGGAAATGCGCAACGCAGCGCGCCGCGAAGTATATCGAACCGGAACCATGGATTTTATAGCCTTCCTTTTGGCGCCGGCGGGCGGCGACGTGATTTGCCCGGTGGTAATTAGCAGCCAAAAGGAATCGATGTGTTGCAGATCTGTTGCAGAATGACGAAAGGTTCGAGAAACCGATATTATGATTCATGGAATTGCACTATTTTATAATATAAATATATTGATACCATCCGGCGTTGGAATTGACACAAAGGTCGTGCACCATCGTCACGTCGGCGAAAGCTGGATTGACGGGTTAGCGACCATACCATCGCATGGGGCGTATCATGCAGCCACGATGTCAGGCGCTGTCGATGCGGAGTCGTAAATGGAATGACCTCGGAGCAAAAGGCCTGGCTGACGCCCCGAGGTTCCCCTGGAAAGCCGTTGACGTTGCCTCAGAGATTCCCCAGCACCTGGTCCTTGAACTGGTGCATCTCATCCATCGCCTTGGCGGCGTCGCGGCCTTCGAAGTCGAAGTCCATCGCCGTCACGCCCATGGCCTCAAGCGCTTTGATGTCGTCGATCGTCGTCTGGATGCTGCCGGTGAACAAACGCCGGTTGCCGTCGGAGGCGGGCGGCGCCTCATACCCATGCCGCTTGATGCGGTAGACGATGCCCATCGCGCTGGGGTCGCGGCCGGCGGCCTCCGTCAGCTTGCGCATGCGGGCGATGCCGGCCTCCAGCCGAGGCCGCGTATCCAGCATATGCTGCGAATTGGTCCCGATCGGGTACCAAGCGTCACCCACCCGAGCAGCGCGACGCATGGAGGGGCCGGTCTCGCCGCCGACCCAGATCGGGGGATGCGGCTTCTGCACCGGCTTGGGATCGACCAGCAGGCCCTCGATGTCAGTGTACTTGCCGTGGAACACTGGGCGCTCCTGCGTCCAGATCGCTCGGAAGGCGTCGATATATTCATCCGTCACGGCCCCGCGTTCAGCGAAGGGGGTGTGGGATAACGCCTCAAGCTCGGGTTTCAACCACCCGGCGCCGATGCCGACGGTCAGGCGCCCATCCGACAGCACGTCGATGGTGGTCAGCATCTTCGATGTGGCCACCGCCGGGCGGTACGGCACCACCAGCACGGCCAGCACCAGACGGATTTTGGCGGTCTTGGCGGCGACCCAGGCGGTGGCGGTGAGCTGCTCCATCCGGTGGCCGGGATCGGGAGAGTAGAACGCGCCGCTCTCGGAATACGGGTAGCCGGGGGTGGAGGTATCGGGCAGCGCGATGTGATCGGTCAGCGTGAGGTAACTGAAACCCAGGGATTCCCCGAGTTGCGCCACCTTGGCCATGGTTGCCGGCGCGGCCATCGGCCCGCTGACCGGCAGGTTGAACCCGATCTGCATGTCGTTTCCTCCACATCGTGTTTCGTCGATGGGAGGGTTTAGCGCAGGTCCGCGGCGGCGTCACATGGCCTGCTGGCCAGATCCGTTTCAGTGCTGGGCGTAGGTTCGGTCGCCCGCCGACGTGCCGAACAGCACGACGGTGTAGGGCTCCCCTGGTTGGTCCATGCCGGGCGCGGACTGCGGCATGCCGGGTACCGCCAGGCCCTTCGCCTCGGTGCGTTCCGCGAGCAGCCGCTGGATGTCGGACGCGGGGACATGTCCCTCGATGACATAGAAGCCGACCACCGCTGTGTGGCAGGATGCCAAGGCATCCGGCACGCCGCGCACCCGTTTGACCGCCGCCATGCTTTCGGTTTCCCGCACCGAGACACTGAAGCCGGCGTCGCGCATATGCCGGACCCAGCCATCGCAGCAACCGCAACTCGGCTCCTTCCAGACCACGACGGGCGGCAAAATGCCTGCCCGAGCCGATCCGAAGACGCCGCCGGAGAGCGGCAACGCCGCCCCGGCCAGCGCCAGGCGGACGATCGTCCGCCTGGCTGTCGGCATTCGCTGCGTCATGACATCCCCATGCCCATCATGCGTTCGGCCATCAGCTCATCGGCCACCTGTTTCTGTTCGTCGGACAGCACGGCGTAGAGCGGCTTCGTCGCCGTCAGAACCGCCTTCACCGCGTCCTGCTCGGCGGCAAGCATGGCGATACGCTGCTCTAAAAAGTCCGGAGCCCCCCCCGAACCGCCCTTCGCGGCGGCGTGCATCGCCGTTAGCTGGTTCTTCGCACTGTTACGCAGGGCGTCGGCGAACGCAGTCCATTGCGGCGCCTGAGCGTCGGTGATGCGAAGTTCCGCCTTCCAATAGGCGATCTGGCCCTCGATATGGCGGAACGACGCCATACCCCCCTGCCCCATCATGCCCATGGGACGCGCCGCGCCCCCGCCCATCATCGGGCCGTGGCCAGCCGGGGGCATGCCGGGCCTCGGATGGCCAACAGCGGGAGCTTGGGCGGCGGGCGGTTGCGGGGCCGGCGCGGGCTGCGCGCTGGCCATGCCGATGCCGGCGGCCAGGGCTGTCATTGTATAGGCGAGTCGCATTGCGTTCGTCATGGGAAGCTCCGTTAGAGGACCAGTGCGATTTGCCGCGGGCCCGATCGACGGAGCCAAATGCCACCCGCCACGCGCCAAACGGCCTTGCCGCTGGAACAAGCATAGGGCGCTACGCGGCAATGCCTTTGACCCAGGTCAACATGGCTGCCCGCTGCCGCCGCACTGGCCGGGATTGTTGACCCGCATCAATGACAATGCGCGTCATAATTCGAGACTACCCGGGAGTACCGGAAGGAAATCTCTCATGCACGCACCCATGCAGATCGGTAGGACCGGCCTCGTCGTGGCCATCGTGTTCGGCGGCTGGCACCTCTGCTGGAGCATCTTGGTCGCGCTGGGCGCGGCCCAACCTCTGTTGGATTTCGTCTTCTGGGCGCACTTCCTGAAGCCGGTCTATACGGTCGTGCCCTTTGAACTCATCCGAGCAGTCATCCTGTTGGTGCTGACCAGCGCCGTCGGATTCGCGATCGGCGCGGCGTTCGCGTGGGTCTGGAACACCGTGCACGAGACCTGAACGGAGAGGGCGTCAGCCCTTGGCCCGCTTCGGCTTCGCCGCATTATACGACTTGCCAACCCCGGCCGGCTTCACATAGGGCCGCGACCCTGGCTTGGCGAAAGCGCGCGGTGTCACGGCGCCCTCCGGCCGGCTCGGGCCATATTTCCCCGAACGCGGCGGCGCCTGGTTGGCCGGGGAGGTGCGCTCGAACACGATCTCGGTCTCGCCGGACGCGCTCACCGAGGCGAGGAAGCTGCTGACGCTGTCCCAGGCGAGCTCGAACTTCGTTTCCGTGTCGAAGATGCGGATGGCCCCAATATCGGCCTTGGTCACGTTCCCCAGGCGGCAAATAAGGGGAAGAATCCACTTCGGATCGGCGTTGCCGTGCCGCCCGACATTCAGGCTGAACCATGTAGTGTTCGCCGGACGGGCATGTTTCTCGCGAATCGCCGGGGCAGCGGCGCGTTCGGTATTCTTGTAGCTGCGCACTTCCTCGCGCCGTTCCGCCATCGGGGTGAAATCCGACAGGTCCTGTGCCAGCGGCAGCTTGGAGCGGTACAGCCGGATCAGCGCCGCGGCGATGCCCTCGGCGGAGCTGCGGGCCAGCAGCGTGCGGCCGAGTTCCAGATCGTCGTCGGAGGCCGGTTCGGCCAGGATGGGGTCGGCCAGCAGCCGCTCCTGATCCAGCACCCGGATTTCTCCGGCGGTCGGCGGGCCGGACCACGCGGCACGAATGTTGGCCGAGGCCAGCAGCAGTTCGGCGCGGCGGCGCTTGGGATGCGGCACCAGCAGCACGCAGATGCCCTTCTTGCCCGCGCGCCCGGTACGGCCGCTGCGATGGGTCAGGGTTTCCTTGTTGGTCGGCAGATCGGCGTGCACCACCAGCCCGAGGTCCGGCAGATCCAGCCCCCGCGCCGCCACGTCGGTCGCCACGCAAATCCGCGCCCGTCCGTCGCGCAGGGCTTGCAAGGCGTAGGTGCGCTCTTCCTGCGACAACTCGCCGGACAGGGCCACGGCGTCGAAGCCGCGCTTTTGCAGGGACGCGTGCAGTTGCCGCACCCCGTCGCGGGTGGCGCAGAACACCAGGGTCGCCTTGGCGTCGAAGAAGCGCAGCACGTTGACCACCGCACGCTCGGTATCGGGGGCGCCGATGCGGATGGCCTTATACTCGATGTCCTCATGCGCCTGGTTGCGCACCAGGGTGTCGATCCGCAGCGCGTCGTTCTGGTAGCGCCGAGCAAGATCGGCGATCTCGCGGGGAATGGTGGCGGAGAACAGCAGCGTCCGGCGCTCGCGCGGGGTGGCGTCGAGCATGAACTCCAGGTCCTCGCGGAAGCCGAGGTCCAGCATTTCGTCGGCTTCGTCCAGCACCACGACCTTGAGGGCGGAGACATCCAGACCGCCGCGTTCCATGTGATCGCGCAACCGGCCGGGGGTGCCGACCACGATGTGGCAGCCATTGGCGAGCAGGCGCCGTTCGCCGCGCGCATCCATGCCGCCGACGCAGGACACGATCTTGGCGCCGGCTTCGGCGTAGAGCCAGGACAGCTCCGCATGCACCTGCATGGCCAGTTCGCGGGTCGGTGCGATGATCAGAGCCAAAGGCGCGCCGGAGCGGACGGGGAAGGATTCTTCGGTGCCCAGCAGCGTCGGCGCAAAGGCCAAGCCGTAGGCCACGGTCTTGCCGGAGCCGGTCTGGGCGGAGACGACCAGGTCCCTTCCCTCGGTCTCGGGCTGCAAAACGGCGGACTGAACGGGGGTGGGTTCGAGGTAGTCGCGCGCGACAAGGGCGCGCGCAAGCGCGGAATTAACCGAGGGGAAGTTCATAGGGGATCCAAAAAGGGGCCGGGCTCCGGCCGATACGGCGAACCGCGTGCCGCTCCTTAGGCCGCTTTGCCCTCGAACAGGTAGGAAAATATCGGGAGGCAGCCCGGCTTTACGCCGCCTTAACCCCCAACCGCCCGGCGATGTCCTGAATGCACTGCCATGCCACGCGGCCGGAGCGGGCGCCTCGGGTCATGGACCATTCCACCGCATAGGCGTGCAGGTCTTCGACCGACACCGGCAGTTTCATGTCCGCCGCGTAGCCCTCGATCATCGCGAAGTAGGTCGGCTGGTCGCAGTTGTGGAAGCCTAGCCAGAGGCCGAAGCGGTCCGACAGTGAGACTTTTTCCTCGGTCGCCTCGGTCGCGTGGATCGCCGCGCCGCGATCGTTCTCGCTCATGTCGCGCGGCATCAGGTGGCGGCGGTTGGACGTGGCGTAGAACACCACGTTGTCCGGGCGGCCTTCGATGCCGCCGTCGAGGACGGATTTCAGGGCCTTGTAATCGCTGTCCTCTTTCTCGAACGACAGGTCGTCGCACAGGATCAGGCAGCGGCGGGGCTGGGTGCGCAGCACGTTCAGCAGGTCCGGCAAAGTGCGGATATCCTCCCGGTGGATTTCGATCAGCGCCAGGCAGCCGGGGTTTTCCTGATTGGCGACAGCGTGGGTGGCCTTGACCAGCGACGACTTGCCCATGCCGCGGGCGCCCCACAGCATGGTGTTGTTGGCCGGCAGGCCGCGGGCAAAGCGCAGCGTATTTTCCAGCAGGATGCCCTTCTGGTGCTCCACCCCCTTGAGCAGGCCGATGTCCACGCGGGACACGCGCGTGACCGGGGACAGATGCGCCGGTGAGGTTGGGTGCCAGACGAAGGCGTCGGCGCCGTCCAACGTCACCGGAGGAGCAACCGGAGGCGCCAGCCGCTCCAGGGCCTCGGCAATGCGCGCGACGAGTTCGGTCAGGGCTTGGTCCATAATGAGAAAGAATCCGTTAAGGCTTGACGGGAGGGGGGCGGAAAGTATGGTCCCGCCTCGCTCACCGCAAGGACCAGTACATGCTCATCTCCCCCGCGTATGCCCAGGACTTCAACGCCATGTTCGGCAGCGCGTCGCAGTTTCTGCCGCTGGTGATGATCTTCGCGGTATTCTGGTTCCTGCTGATCCGCCCGCAGCAACAAAAAGCCAAAGAGGCCCGCGCGATGCTCGGCGCCCTGAAGCGCGGCGACAAGGTCGTCACCGGCGGCGGCATTATCGGTGTCGTGCAGAAGGTGGGCACGGTCGCCGACAAGGACGGCAAGCAGGTGCCCAGCAATGAGATCGACGTCGAAATCGCGCCGAACATCAAAGTGACCGTGATGCGCGACACCATCACCACCGTCATCCGCCCGGTCGCAGCGAACGACAGCAAGCCGAGCAAGTAGGCCGAACAGCCCAAGGAACCCCCATGCCCTTTCTGACCGAACCGGAACCCGAGCGGGGGGCGAACCTGCCCATTTTGCCGGGCATCAGCCGTATCGTGGCCAACAACCCCGGCCCAATGACGTATTTCGGCACCAACACCTATCTCATTGAGACCGAGAAGGGCACCGTGGTGCTCGATCCCGGGCCGGAAGATCACCCGGAGCACGTGGACGCGATCATGCGCCACACCGGTGGGCAGATCGCTTATGTACTGATCTCCCATACCCACCACGACCATGTGGGCGCCCTGGCCGCGTTGCAGGACAAGTGCGGCGCGCCGAGCGTGGGGTTCAAGGTCAGCGGGCTGGATAGCTTCGACGCGGATATCAAGCTGTCGGATGGCGATGACGTCGCGGGCCTGACGGCGCTCCACACGCCGGGGCATGCGCTGGATCACCTCTGCTTCGGGCTGCCGGCCAAGAACGGCGACCGGGTGCTGTTCAGCGCCGATCACGTGATGTCCTGGTCCACCAGCATCGTCAGCCCCCCTGGCGGCGACATGAAGGACTACTTCGACAGCCTCAACCTGCTGCTGAAGCGCGACGACGACGTGTTCCTGCCGGGCCACGGGCCGGCGTTGCGGGACCCTCGGTCGTTGGTGGGGGAGATGCTGACCCACCGCAAAATCCGGGAGCAGGCGATCGCCCGCAAGCTGCTGGACGGGCCCGCCACGCCGTACCAGCTAATGGACGCCCTTTATTCCCAAATCGACCCCCGCCTGCGCCGAGCAGCGGAGCGCAACGTGATTGCCCATCTGATGAAGATGGAGATCGAGGGCAAAGCGGCGCGCGACGGGGAGAAATGGCGGACCGCATGATCCGCCGCGCCGGCCTCATCCTGTTCGGGCTGCTGGCCGGCGCATCGGCTTACGCCGGTGGGGTTCGATGGGGCAACGTTGCGGGTAACGCTGCCCCGTTAGGTCAAAACCCCTTCCGCAAAATCCGCAGAACGTTCCCGCTGTCGATCCGAACCAGGTCCGGCGGGGAGAATCGCTGCTTCAACCCGGCCACATGCTCAGCACCGGTGCGGTACGGATAGTCCGTGCCGAACACGATCTGCGACACGCCGACCAGCTTGGCCACCGCCTGAATCGTGACCTCATTCGACACCTGGGCGGTGTCATAGAAAAACCGTTTCAGCTCATGATCGACCATCTCTCGGGTAAATTTGCCCTTGTAGGGCGGGGTAGTGACCATCTGAATGCGCAACCGCTCCGCCACCGCCGCCAGCACACCACCGCCGTGGGAGAAGATGAAGCTGATATCGGGGCATTTCGCGGACGCGCCGCTAAAGATCAGGTTGGTGATCGTGCGGGTCGTGTCGGCACCGTATTCCACCGCGGCATCGGACACGCCTTTTACCAGATTGACGCAGCAATTGGCCCCAGTTGGGTGGGTGTAGACTACGGCCTTGCGGCGGTTCAGTTCCTGAAACACCGGGACGAACTCGTCATAGCCCAGCCATTTGTCGCCGTAGTTGGTCATCATCCCGATGCCGTCCACTTTCAGCGTGTCGAAGGCGTAAGCGATTTCCGCCAGGCTTTCCTGGACATAGGGCATCGGCAACATCGCGAAGACGCCGAACCGGCCGGGATGATCGGTGGCCATCTTGAGCGCCCATTCGTTGGAGGCACGCGCCACGCGGGCCGCCTCGGCGGCGGGGAGGAAGCCGACCTGCGGCGTCGTGGGGGACACCATGGCGGTCGTGATGCCGGCCTTATCCATGTCTTCCAGCGATTTCGCCGGGGTCCAGCCTTCGATGATGGGGTTGCTCTGTTTGGACGCCTTCAGCGCCTCCAGCCACACTGGCGGAACGATGTGGTGATGTACATCGATCCGGCGCGGTTTCCCGGCTGCCTGCGCGCCCGCGGCGCCGAACAGCGCGGCAGCGGCCCCACTGAGCAGAAGATGGCGACGTCCACAGGTGCAGTTCATTGCTTTCCCTCCCGTTTGGCCTGACGTCTGGCGACGAACGCGCCCATCAGGCGTTTTGTTTCTTCCGTTCCGTGCGCCGCCGCGACGGCACGAATACCCTGCTGCACCGCGTCGGCGATCGACATCCGCTCCCAGTCGCGGATTAGTTCTTTCTGCGCACGAATGGCATTCGGTCCAGCGGATAAAATCGCCGCGACCCATTCTTCCACCGCCGCGTCCAGTCCGGACGCCGGCACGATGCGTTCGACCAAATGGCAGCCGGCGGCTTCCTTGGCGTCGATGTGCCGGCCGGTGAACACGAGTTCCCGCGTTTTGCCCCAGCCGATGAGTTGCGGCAGCAGGCAGGCCTCCATGCCCGAGGGCAGGCCGAACAGCACCTCCGGCATGCCAAACCGAGCGGTGTCGGCGGCCGCGCGCATGTCGCAGGCGGCGGCGATTTCGAGGCCGGCGCCGAAGCAGTAGCCGTTGATGCGGGCGATGACGGGAACGGGGGTGCGGCGGATAGCCTCGCACACACGGTGGGTCAGAGCGGGGCCTTCGTTTGCGTGACCGTGCGTGAACGTTGCCATTTCCGTGACATTGGCACCGCCGATGAAGGAACGCTCGCCGGCGCCAGTCAGCACCACCACCCGCAAACCGGGTTCGGCGGAGACACTTTCCAGTGCCTCCGCCAGTTCCCGCTTCCCAGCGTTGCCCAGGGCGTTGCGCTGTTCGGCATTGTTCACCGTGACGCGCGCGACGCCGCGCGAGTCGATGTCCAAAAGGATCATTTCCGGTGACGCAACACCGAGTCGCGGATCAGCGGCATGCGATCGTTGCCGAAATACATGTCGTCCCCGGCCACGAAAATGGTGGGGGAACCGAAGCCGCCGCGCGCGATCAACTCATCGGTGTTGGTGCGGAGACGATCCTTGTTAGGCTGCTCATTGATGGCGGCGAAGAAGGCGGCGGGATCGACGCCGGCGCGCTTGCATATCTCGGTCAGCACGTCGTCCTTGGACATGTCCAGATCGTCGCCCCAATAGGCGTTGAACGCCGCCATCATGAGGGGTTCGAGTTGCTCGGTGCCTTCGAGCCAGCAGCAGCCGCGCATGATCTTGACGCTGTTCACCGGGAAGACGGTGGGGCGGTAGTGCATCTTGATGCCCAGGAAGCGGGCCCAGTCCTGCTGGTCCTTCTTGTTGTACGCCTGCTTCGGCACCACCGGCTTTTCCCGGGAGTTATGAACGCTGGGGTTCACCGCGTTGAACACGCCGCCGACCAGATGCGGGCGGAAAGCAATGGTGACCCCGATTTCCTTGCGGAGTTCAAGCAGGCTGTGGACCGCGAAATAGGTCCAGGGGCTGGAGCAATCGAAAAAGCACTCTACTTCGGCCATGGGGGTGTCCTGTTATTTCGTGGGTCGTTGCGCAGGTGTATGCGGGCGGTGGCCCCCGGGACAGGCCCGGGGATGACGGGTTTTGGCGTTAGGCGTCCGCCATGACAGGCCGAGCGCGTTGGTTGTAGAGCATCTTGGCGCGGCGGTCCTTTTCCTCCTGCGACAGCTTGGACTGGTCTTCCGCGAAGTCCGCGCCCACGGCCATGCCGCGTTGCACGCCCGGACGGGCGGCGAGTTCTTCGTGCCAGCGCTTGAAGTAAGGGAATTCCTCGATGTCCTGGCCCTGCATTTTCCAGTTGATGGTCCAGGGGTAGGAGATCATGTCGGCGATGGTGTACTGGTCGCCCGCCAGATAGCGGTTCTTGTACAGGCGGTTGTTCAGCACGCCATAGAGGCGGTTCACCTCATCGGTGAAACGGGTAATGGCATAGGTTTGGTCGCCCTTGCTGGCATCCAAACGCCGGAAATGGCCGCACTCACCGGACTTGGGGCCCTGGTTGGCCATCTGCCAGATCAGCCATTCGTTCACCGTGTGCTTGCCGCGCAGGTCCTGGGGGTAGAATTTCCCCACCTTCTCCGCGAGGTACATCATGATCGCGCCGGATTCGAAAATCGCGACCGGCGGGCCGCCGTCGGCCGGCGCCGTGTCGACCAGGGTGGGCATGCGGTGGTTGGGGTTCATCGCCAGGAATTCGGGGGTGAACTGGTCGCCCTTGCCGATGTTGCACTTGATGACATTGTAGGGGATGCCCGCTTCCTCCAGCAGGATCGTGACCTTCTTGCCGTTGGGCGTGGGCCAGTAATGCAGATCGATCATGGGGTTGGTCCTCCCGGTTTGGTTTCCTGCCATACCCTAGACGAGGTTGACGCGGCCGGCCAGCAAGGGCTTTCTATTAACCCACTCCCCCGCTCAGGATACTGCCAGTGAATGATGCCTCCGACATCGTGCTCGTGCACAGTTCCGATCTCCACGTCGACAGCGACCCCGCCGATCTGACCTATGGCGACGACGGCACCACCGGCCTACGCATCGTGCTGGAGGCCGGCAAGGCGCACAACGCGGCCTACGTACTGCTGGTCGGCGACATCTTCGACAACAACCGCCAGCCACCGTCGATCCTGGACCGCTGCGTCGAGATGCTGGCCGATGCCGGCCGCCCGGTGGTCATTCTCCCCGGCAACCATGACCCGATCACCCCGGACTCGGTCTATCTCCGCAGCGGCATGGCGGAGCTGCCCAACGTCCACATCATCGGCGTGACGCATGACCAGGCGGTGCATTTCCCCGACCACGATCTGGAGGTCTGGGGCCACCCGCATGTCGACTACAGCAACATGGTGCCCCTGCGGGAGCCTCGGCCGCGCTCGTCGCGCTGGCAGGTGGCGCTGGCGCACGGCCACTACGAGGAAGACGGCGCCATCCCGCTACGCCCGTCCTGGTTAATCTCCGACGCCGAGATCGACGCCACCGGTGCCGACTATCTGGCGCTCGGTCACTGGAACCGGCCGGCGCAGGTGGGGACCGGGGCGGTACCGGCGTATTACTCGGGGTCGCCCGATCTGGCGAAGACGGTGAACGTGGTGCGGCTGACCGGAAATGGGACGGTGCGGGTGACGCGCGAGCCTGTTAGCTGGTAGGGGAATGCCAACGGTCCTGCGTTTCCGTGGCCTTCAGGTCAAGATTTACCCCAACGACCATCGCCCGGCGCGTGTCCATATTATCGGAGCGAAAGGCGAAGCGGTGTTTCTGCTGAATTGTCCCGGCGGACCTGCTACACTCCGCGAGAGTCAGGCTTCCCCTTGGGGCTGCGAAACGACGCCGAACGCGGGGGAAGATCGTGGGGCGCGTCCGCCCGATAGCCCCAGTATGGGGCACGTACTCTGCCGAGTCGCCCAAGGGCAAAGTTAGCCGTGGATGGCGGGCCTGCGCCCCATGGGCGTTAACTTTAGCTGCCGGTGGGGATGCTATCGCCGGCATGCCCTTCAACACAGATCTTAAACAAAAACAATCTCCGGCGGCTTTGCCCTATCCCGCTGCGCATCGAAAAACAGCCAGCAATGATGATGCTGGCCCTGCTTGGTGGCCGGGCCCAGGTCGAACCAGCAAATGCGGCGCGTGAGCACCAGCACGCGGTCCAGCGGCCCGGCGGAGATCAGCGTCGAGGCCCGCTTGCCGGCGATCCAGGTATACCGAACCAACAACGCCAGTTGGCCGTCGTTCTGTTCGGTCAACCGGATCGCGTGATCGACGAAGGACAGCAGCTTCAGAGCCGACTTCGTGGCGCCGCGCTCCACGGTGCCGTCGCCGTAAGGCGGGTTGGTCACGATCGACTGGCATCCGGCGGGCACCGAACCGCAGGCCATGAAATCGATGCCGCTTTGGCCGAAGCCATGATCGGCGATATCGGTGGCCTCCACCCGGTAGCCTCGCCGCTCGATCGGCCGAACCATGGCGCCGCCGCCGCAACACGGCTCCCACACCGGGCCGCGCAGGGGCACATTGTCCAACAGGGCCTCGGTCACCCACGCCGGGGTCGGGTAGAAATCGTGCCCCGATCGGGTGAAGTTGGAAGCGTGGACCGGGCGGGCATCCTCATACTCGGCGATGTCGATGAGCGGTCGGTCGTCCATTTGCGGTTCCTCCTGACGGCCCGGTAGGATGGCGGAAAATCGGGAAGGAACGCCATGCCGAACGCATCGGGTTACATCTATGCCGGGACCGCCTGGATTCGGGAAAGCACGGAAGGCGGGATTTTCCGCCGTTCTGTCGACGGCGGGGACTGGGTGAAGCTGACCGAGGGGCTGCCCGCCAACACCGACGTGCATGCCATCACGGTACACCCGACGGACGCGGCGACGGTGTACCTAGGCACCAAGACAGGCCCATATGTCAGCACAGACCACGGAAACCATTGGAAACGCATGAACCTCCCGTTCCCAGGGGTGCAGGCGTGGTCGATCCTGGTCATGCCCTCCAACCCGCGGCGGATGTATATCGGCGGCGCGCCGGTGTCGGTGTACCGCTCCGACGATGCCGGCGAGACGTGGCGGGCGCTGCCGGACCCGAAGATGCCCGGGCGGATCACCATGCCCTTCCCCTGCCGCGTCATGCGGCTGGCGGCGCACCCGACCGACGAAAACGTCCTGTACGCCACGCTGGAAGTGGACGGCACGATGCGGTCCCTGGACGGCGGGGAGACGTGGGAGGACACCTCCGCCGATCTGCTGGCGATGGCCGAGCGGCCGCATCTGACCAACCATCTCCGCACCACCGTGAAGGCGGAGGGCATGCTGGACGGCCACGCCATCGAGGTCAGCCCTGCCTCACCAGACAGCGTCTTCATGGCCTGCCGCATGGGATTGTTCCGCAGCGACGACCGCGGCGCGCACTGGGAGGATATGGAGATCGGCAAGTTCTCCCCGCTGACCTACGGGCGGGATGTGCGGGTGTCGCCGCAGGATCCGAACGTTATGTATGGCTGTTTCAGCCCGGCTTCACGGAGCCGGGATGGATCGCTGTATCGGTCGGATGACGGGGGAAAGAACTGGCGCCGGTTCGACCATGGGGTGCAGGCGAAGGCCACGATGATGGCGGTGGCGCTGCATCCTCGGGACGCCGACCAAGTCTACTGCGTGTCTCGGGTCGGGCAGGTGTTCGGGACGCGGGACGGGGGCAGGAGCTGGAGCGAGTTTCTTCTGCCGGAGACGTGCCAGGATGTGTTCTGTTTGGCGGTGGGGTGATTGCGGATTAAATGCCTCGGGGATGTCCAGGGCATTCGCCTCTTTAGGCTAAACAGAGCGAGCATTCGGACCAATGTCGTTCCATGTAGGACTTTCGTAGGCGTCCGGTAACCGTGCCGGTTCACGGCGCTTTCCCCCGCTGAAAGACCTCACCCGCGCCCACGTTACCGCCTTCAACGCCAAGGACGCAGTGCGGGGGATTTTCGCGTCCTGCCAGATGCGGTCCTTCGTCGCCCGCAACATATACCAGGACGGCGACACGACGTTGATCGAGTTCGCCATGACCCTCGACGGCAAGGTGCTGACCGGGGTCCACCTGGTCGAGTGGCGGGGAAACAAGATGCGGGCACTGCGCGCCTACCTCGACGTCTGACGGCATCTGAAATATCGTCCCTGAAACCCAGGGGAAACCACGATGTCCGAGAATCTTTTCGATGGTCTGAAAGTGATCGACTGCGCGAGCTGGATCGCCGGTCCCGCCGCCGCGACGATCCTGTCGGACTTCGGCGCCGATGTGATCAAGATCGAGCCGCCGGGTGTGGGCGATCCCTGGCGCGGTCGCGGGCCCAATCCGAACGCGCCGACCGACTATTATTGGCAGTTGACCTCCCGCAACAAACGCAGCCTGGCCATCGATCTGAAGCACGATGAGGGGCGGGCGGCTTTGCACAAGCTGGTCTCTGGCGCTGACGTGTTCGTGACCAACTTCCCGCTGCCGGTGCGCGAACGCCTCGGTCTGGCGCATACGCAACTGCTGCCGCTGAACCCGAGGCTGATCTATGCGTCGTTTACCGCTTATGGCGAGCATGGGGAGGAAGCGGCGAAAACGGGCTTCGATTCAACGGCTTATTGGGCGCGCACGGGCCTGATGGACATGGTGCGGGCGTACGACGACTACGAACCGGCACGCTCCATGGCCGGCATGGGCGACCACCCGAGCGGCACGGGACTGTATGCCGCGATCGTCACGGCGCTGTACCGGCGGGAGAAGACGGGGCAGGGCGGTTTGGTGCAGTCCTCGCTGCTGCAGAACGGGCTGTGGGCCAATGCCTGCGCCGTGCAAACGCGCCTGTTCGGCGACCATGTGCCGCACCGCCCGACCCGACTGGAGGTGCCCAACGCCTTCGCCAACCATTACCGCACCGGCGACGACCGCTGGTTCATCATGGCGCTGTACAACGAGCAACGGCAGCTCCGCGGGTTTATGGAGGCCATCGGCCGGCCGGAGCTGACCAACGATCCGCGCTTCGCCACGGATGCCGCCCGCAAGCAGAATGCGCGCGCGCTGGTCGAGGTGTTGGACGAGGTCTTCGCGACTCGCTCCCTGGCCGAATGGCGCACGCTGCTGGACGGTGTCGGCGTGACCTTCGGGATCGTCGGCAAGGTGGATGAGGTGTTGGACGACGCCCAAATGGTGCATGCTGGGGCGTTGGTACCCTTTGCCGACGGCAATGGACTGACAGTCTCGGCGCCGTTCCACCTGGATGGGGAGCAGAAAGTGGCGCCCCGCCGCGCTCCGGGGATCGGCCAGCACAGCGACGCGGTGCTCGCGGAGGTGGGGTATTCCGCCGACGATATCGGCAACCTGCGGTCGCTGGGAGTGTTGGATTAGAGCAGCACCAGATCGTCCCGGTGCACGATCTCATCCCGGCCGCGCCAGCCCAGGATGGCCTCGATCTTATCCGACCGGTGGCCGGCGATGCGTTGGGCGTCTTCGCTGGCGTAGGCTGACAGGCCTCGGGCTAATGGGGTGCCGTCTGGACCCGCGATCACCACGGCGTCGCCGCGGCTGAACGTGCCGTGCACATCCCGCACGCCGGCTGGCAGCAGGGATTTTCCGGCAGCCAAAGCGCGAGCGGCGCCGGCGTCCACCGAGAAGGTGCCCAACGGCGACAGCGAACCGGCGATCCAGCGCTTGCGGGCGGTGCGGCCCTCGGGCGCCGGCAGGAACCAGGTGCAGCGGGCGCCGGCCTCCAACTCGGCCAGAGGGTGGGCGGTGTTGCCGATGGCGATCGCCATGGTGCAACCGGCCTGCGTCGCGATGCGTGCCGCCACCAACTTGGTGCGCATGCCGCCCGAGGAATAACCGGGCGGCGGCTCGCCCCCCATGGCCTCGATTTCCGGGGTCAGGGCTTCCACCACGGGGATGTGGGTCGCGTTCGGATCGCGGCGAGGATCGGCGGTGTAAAGTCCGTCGATGTCCGACAGGAGAATAAGCTGATCGGCGCCCACCATCTCCGCGACTCGGGCGGCCAGGCGGTCGTTGTCACCGAAGCGGATTTCGGCGGTGGCGACGGTGTCGTTCTCGTTGATGACGGGGATGCAGCCCAACCCCAGCAGCGTTTCGAGGGTGGCGCGGGCATTCAGGTAGCGGCGGCGGTCCTCGGTATCGTCGGGGGTCAGCAGCAGCTGGGCGGCGGTCAGGCCCCTGGCGGACAGCGCGTGGCTCCAGGCCTGCGCCAGCTGGATCTGCCCGACGGCGGCAGCGGCCTGTTTTTCTTCCAACTTCAGGCGCTTGCGGCGCAGGCCCAACACTGGACGGGCCAATGCGATGGCGCCGGAGGATACGACGATCACGTCCACACCCCGGTCGCGTAAGGCCCTGATGTCGGCGGCGACCCCGGCCAGCCAGCCGGCGCGCGGCGTGGCATTGGCCGAGTCGACCACCAGCGCGCTGCCGATTTTGACGACCACCCGCTGGGCGTGCAGCAGCGAGGGAACCAGGCTCAAGCAGCTTTCTCCTGCCGCTCCGCCGTGATGGTGTTCTGCAAGGCGCGCAGCACCTCGGGCACGCCCTGGCTGGTGACTCCCGACATCAGCATAACCGGGGCACCCGATGCCTTGCGCAGAGCGGCCATGCGGGCGGACGTCTCCCGAGGGGTCATCGCGTCGGCTTTGTTCAGCGCGATCAACTCCGGCTTTTCCGCCAACCCGCCGCCGTAGGCGTGCAACTCCTCCCGCACGGTGCGCCAGGCCTGCACCACGTTGCCCGCCGCGCCGTCGACCAGATGCAGCAGCACGGCGCAGCGCTCCACATGGCCCAGGAAGCGGTCGCCCAGGCCGGCGCCTTCATGCGCGCCCTCGATCAGGCCGGGGATATCCGCCAGCACGAACTCCTCCGACATCGACAGGCGGATGACGCCCAACTGTGGGTGCAAGGTGGTGAAGGGGTAGTCGGCGATCTTGGGGCGAGCGGCCGACGATGCGGCCAGGAAGGTGGATTTGCCGGCGTTCGGCAGCCCCACCAGACCGGCATCGGCGATCAGCTTCAGGCGCAGCCAGACCCACCGCTCCTCCCCCGGCCACCCTTTGGTCGCCTTGCGCGGCGCCCGATTGGTGGAGGACTTGAAGTGCGTGTTGCCGAACCCGCCATCGCCGCCCTGGAGCAGCACCACCCGCATGCCGGGGCGGTCGAGGTCGGCCAGCATCGTCTCCTGGTCGTCGGCGAATATCTGAGTGCCGATAGGGACGGTGACCACGACGTTTGGCGCGCCATGGCCGGTTTTGTCGCTGCCGGCGCCGTTGCCGCCCTTGGGCGCGCGGAAATGCTGCGTGTAGCGGAAGTCGATCAGGGTGTTCAGGTTCTCGGCCGACTCGAACACGATGTCCCCGCCGCGCCCGCCATTGCCGCCGTCCGGCCCGCCGAATTCGATAAATTTTTCCCGCCGGAACGCGATCACCCCATCGCCACCGTCGCCGGAGCGCAGATAGATTTTCGCCTGATCGAGAAACTTCATCGTGGGGTACCGGAAAAACAGAACGGGGGCCGGCACATGCCGACCCCCGCCGAACTGTCGAAAAGGGGTGCGGCGTTACTCGGCTGCGAGTGCCACCGGCGCCGGCGCCGGCACAACAGACACATGCACCTTGCCCTCGCCGCGGCGCTTGAACTCTACCGTGCCATCGACCAGCGCGAAGATGGTGTGGTCGCGGCCCATGCCAACATTCTGGCCGGGGTACCACTGGGTGCCGCGCTGACGCAGTAGAATGTTGCCGGCCGTGACGGCCTGCCCGCCGGACTTCTTCAGCCCGAGGCGGCGGCCTTCGGTATCGCGCCCGTTGCGGGAGGAACCGCCTGCTTTCTTATGTGCCATGGTGAGACCTCCTGCTTCTTAGGCTGCGACGATGTCGGCGACCCGCAGCACGGTGACGTGCTGGCGGTGGCCATTGCGGCGGCCAGTTTCAGGTGATCCATTTCCTGCGAGTTGGTGCGCATCCACGTCATCGGCGTTGAGCCGTTCTGGTATTCAGCGTTCAACCAAACTTGACGGT
>CAIYDT010000153.1 GCA_903924985.1 uncultured Acetobacteraceae bacterium | reverse complement strand
TGGTCAATAACGTCGGTGGTTCCGCCCCCGGCGACCCCGTGTCGATGACCGAGGAAGTGTGGGACCGGCAGATTAACTCCAATCTGAAAACCGCGTTCCTGGGCTGCAAATATGTTATCCCCGCGATGCTGGAAAACGGCGGTGGCGCGATCGTCAATCTGGCCTCTGTTGCTGGTATGCGCAACGATTTCGCCTCCGGCCGGTCGCACGTCGGCTACAGCGCGTCCAAAGCGGGTGTGATCCAGTTGTCGCGGTCGGTCGCCGGGACCTATGCCAAGAAGGGCATCCGCGTGAACACCGTCGTTCCAGGGCTGATGCACACCGCCTTGGTGGAATACCGGCTGGCGCGCACCGTCGGCGGCAACGATCTGGACAAGCTGATCCAGGCCCGTCACGACGCCGTGCCGATGGGACATATGGGCGATGCGTGGGACATCGCGCACGCCGTGCTGTTCCTGGCGTCCGATGAGGCCCGCTACATCACCGCCACCGAAATCGTCGTGGACGGCGGCCTGACCGCCTTCATGCCGTAAATTTTCATCAACGGGAGGAAACCACCATGGCTCAACGTTTTCCGCAGCTGCAACCCAGCGATTACACGCCCCGCCAGCAAGAGGTCGCCGACGCCATCCAGTCCGGCCCCCGCGGCGGCGGGCTGCGCGGCCCGTTCAACGCTCTGCTGCGTGCCCCCGAACTGTGCGATCTGGTGCAACGGGTCGGCGCCTATGTGCGGTATGGCAGCTCCATCCCGCAGGACCTGAACGAGCTCGCGATCTGCATGGCCGGCCGCAAATGGACGGCCCAGTACGAGTTCTACGCCCACCGCAAGCTTGGCATCGCCGCTGGCCTGAGCCCGGCGATCCTGGACGCCGTTGCCGCCGGCACGACGCCCACGAACATGAGCGCTGACGAAACCATCGTCTACAACTTCGTCACCGCGCTGCTGACCGATGGCAGCGTGCCCGACGCGCAGTACCAGCCGGCGCTGGCCCGCTTCGGTGAGAACGGCGTGATGGATCTGGTCGGTGCCGTTGGGTACTACAGCGTGGTGTCGATGGTCCTGAACGTCGCCGACGTGCAGCTTCCGGCCGGTGAGCCGAAGCCCCTGAAGCCGCTATAACCTGAGAGTGTCGGCAATGCCCGACAACATCGCCCTCATTGCCGGTGCCACTGGGGCTGCCGCGTCTCGGCTGACCGAATTGATCGCACGTACGCCGGGCTGGCAGGCCGTGGGCCTGTGCCGTAATCCGCCGGCCGAACCGCCGCCGGGCAACGTCCGCTACATCCGCACCGACTTCACCAGCCTGGAGTCCTGCAAAGCCGCCGTCGCCAACGCCGGCGCCGTCACCCACATGGTTTACGCCGCCCGCGCCCCCTTCGGCGAAGGCGGGGTGGAGGACGTGCCCGCCAACCTGACCCTGCTCCGCAATCTGCTCGACGCCGCCGACATTCCGTCGTTGCGCCACGTGCATCTGCTGGAGGGCGGCAAATGGTACGGGCTGCACATCGGCCCGATGCGCTCTCCAACCAAGGAAGACGATCCACGGCATATGCCGCCCAACTTCTACTACGACCAGCAGGATCTGCTGACCGAACGCCGCGAGGGCAAGTCCTGGAGCTGGTCCGCCAGCCGCCCGCAATATCTGGTGGATGTAGCACCCGGTCGTGCCCGCAATCTGATCACCGTCGTCGGTGCCTATGCGGCCATTTGCAAAGAACTCGGCGTGGCCTTCGACTTCCCCGGCGCGCCCGGCTCCTACACCGCGCTGTCCGAAATCACCGACTGCTCGGTTTTGGCGCGGTTCGTTTTCTGGTGCATGACGGAACCGAATGCGGCCGATCAGGCCTTTAATATCACCAACGGCGACGTGTTCCGCTGGTCGAATCTATGGCCTCGTCTGGCGGATTATTTCGGGCTGAAGCAAGGCATCCAGCGCCCCATGAAGCTGGAGCGCTGGATGGCCGACAAAGCCCCCGTCTGGCAGCGCATCGCCGAACACAACGGCCTGCGTTACTCCGATATCTCCGATGTCGCGCTATGGCCGTATGGCGATTTCGTGTGGAATATCGACTGGGATATCGTTTCGTCTATGACGCGCGCACGGCTGGCCGGCTTCCATCATGTGGAGGATACGGGGGACCAATTCCTCCTACACCTCGACGCCTACCGCGAATTGAAAGTTCTTCCCTGATGGCGCTGCTCGGCAAAGCGATCCTGGGCGTCTGGAATGAGGCCGCGCCAGCCGATGAGGCCGATTTCAACGACTGGTATTTACGCGAGCACATCATAGAGCGAACCGCCGTCCCCGGAATGACGCGCGGCCGGCGATATCGCGCGCTGGAAGGCTCGCCGAAATACATGGCGCTGTATGAGGCGCTGACGCTGGATGTGCTGACCACCGGCGCCTACCGCGTCCAGTTGGACAACCCAACCGAATGGACGAAGCGCGTGACCTCCCGCTTCACGTTCATGCGCCGCGCGATATGCAATGTCATCGCGGATGAAGGGCAGGGGATCGGGGGTTTTGCCACGGTCGTTCACTTCCACCCGGCCCCCGGCGCGGAGGCAAAGCTGCGCGCGTGGGCAGAACGACTGATCCCCGAACTTGTCGGGATGACGCAGATCGCGGCGGCGCATTGTTGGGTCGGGGCGGAGGGGGAGCCTGCCAGTCCGACCTCGGAACTATCGGCGCGTGCGGTATCCGACAAGCCGGTGGGCTGGGTGCTGGCCATCGAAGCCGGCGATCTCATCTCCCTCAGCGCTGCTCGGGATGCCGTATTGGCAACCAACCCGGATTCGCACGGGGCGCAGGACGTGCGGGCGTATCCGCTGTACCAATTGCTGTATGTGCTGACGGCGGCCGGCTAACCGCCTGTCACGCTCTCCGCCCGTAGCGCGTCCAGCACCACCAGCGCCCCGTCCTTCTCGAAGTGCCAGAAAGTCCAACCGTTACAGGATGGTGCATTCTGCAACGCGGCGCCGACCTTGTGGATCGATCCGCGAATATCCCCAGACACCAGCGACCCGTCGGCCGCGACGATCGCGCTAACCCGCCGCTGCTTGTCCATTAGCCTGGTGCCCTCGGCGATCAGGCCCCGCTCCACGAGGCTGCCGAACGGCACGCGCGGGATGTCGCGCTTGGTGGGCGTGCTCTCCCCGGCACCGACGCCCGGCCGTGTGCGTCGTACCCGTCCGATCGCGGCTTCGGCGTAGGCGGGGTGGCGTTCGATCCCGATGAAATGCCGGTGCAGGCGTTTGGCCACGGATGCCGTGGTGCCGGTTCCCAGGAAGGGATCCAGCACGATATCGCCCGGCGACGTGCTGGCCAGCATGATCCGGTGCAGCAGCGCCTCGGGCTTCTGGGTGGGATGCAGCTTCAGCCCGTGTTGGTTGCGCAGCCGCTCTTCCCCCGTGCAGAGCGGAATGAACCAGTCGCTGCGCATCTGGATGTCGTCGTTCAGCGACTTCATCGCCTGGTAGTTGAATTTATACCGCGAGTCCCGGTCGCGCGCCGCCCAGATCATCGTCTCATGTGCGTTGGTGAAGCGCCGGCCGCGGAAGTTGGGCATCGGGTTGGCCTTGCGCCACACCACGTCGTTCAGGATCCAGAACCCCAGATCCTGCAGGATGGTCCCGATGCGGAAGATGTTGTGGTACGACCCGATCACCCAGATCGTCCCGTCCTTCCGCATCAGACGCCGGCACTCCGTCAACCAGGCTCGGGTAAAGGCGTCGTAGGCGGCGAAGTCGGTGAAGCGGTCCCACTCCTCATCCACGCCGTCAACAAGGCTGTCGTCCGGGCGCCGCAGCTCGCCCCGCAGTTGCAGGTTGTACGGGGGGTCGGCGAAGACGCAGTGCACCGACGCGGGCGGCAGCATGCCCATCAGTTGCACGCAGTCGCCCAACAGGACCTGGTCCAGCGGCAGCTCTCGAACGATTTCCAACACGGGTTCCCTAAGGGGGCACGGAGACGATCCGGGTAACTTGGCGAAGCCGACGAAGCCGCGTCAACAGGGCTTTACACCCGAGTCGCAGATTGTGGCACCGGCCCGAATCCCGGCCGATGGTGCGGTGTCGCCCCGAGTCGCACCAGTACCGCCCGATGCGCCGCCGTGGGGTAGCCGGCATTGCCGTCCCACCCGTACTCCGGATACCGCACTGCCAGGCGCGCCATCGCTCGGTCGCGGACAACCTTGGCCACGATGGACGCCGCGGCGATGGACAGGCTCTTGCCGTCCCCGCCCACCACGCAGCGTATCGCGCAGTCCAGCCGGGGCGGCCGGTTGCCATCGATCAGCGCCAATCCCGGCGCCATCGGCAACCTCAGCACCGCTCGGCGCATCGCCAGCAGGGAGGCACCGAGAATGTTCAGCGCGGTAATCTCCGCGACCGAGGCGGCGCCGACCCCGATTTCCGCGTCTGGGGAGGTCAGTAGCGCGGCATAAGCGGCCTCCCGCCGAGCCGCCGAAAGTTTCTTGGAATCGTCAAGCAGCGCGGCGAGGGCGGGGGGCACGCCGGCTGGAAACACCACGGCGGCGGCGACAACCGGGCCGGCGAGCGGACCCCGCCCGGCCTCATCCACGCCGGCGACCCGGCCACCTGCTTGCTCTTCCATCAGGAAATTCGGCATTCCCACGGGGTAGCAGAGGACAGCGTGACGAGCCAGGGGACCACGCCGGGGCGAAGGTATTTGTCTCCGCCTGTCCGGCCGGTGTAAACGCCGCGACACAATTCCGACTGAGACTCAGGACCCATGGCTGGCCATTCACAGTTCAAGAACATCATGCACCGCAAGGGTGCGCAGGATGCCAAGCGCGCCCGAGCTTTCGCGAAGCTGATCCGCGAGATCACGGTGTCGGCGCGGCAGGGCCTGCCCGACCCCGCCTCCAACCCCCGGCTGCGTGCCGCGATGACCGCCGCGCGCCAGTCGAACATGACGAAAGACACCATCGACCGCGCCATCAAGAAGGCGATCGGGGGCACCGGCGGCGACGACTATATGGAGGTCCGGTACGAAGGCTACGGCCCGGCCGGTGTCGCGATGATCGTCGAGGCCTTGACCGACAACCGCAACCGCACCGCCGGGGACATACGTTCGGCATTCGCCAAGAACGGCGGCGCGCTGGGGGAGACGAACTCCGTCAGCTTCCTGTTCAACCGGCTCGGCGTGATCCGGTACCCGGCGAGCGTGGCCTCGGCCGACGACATGCTGGAAGCCGCGATTGAGGCGGGCGCCGAGAACGTGGAAAGTGACGGCGACGCGCATGAGGTCACCTGCCCGGTCGAAGACTTCTTCGCCGTCCGCGACGCACTGGAAGCGAAGTTTGGCGCGCCGGAGTCCGGGAAATTGGACTGGCGCCCGACTACCGAGGTGACGCTGGACGAGGACAAGGCCAAGAGCCTGCTGAAGCTGTTGGATCAGCTGGAAGACAACGACGACGTGCAGAACGTCTACGCCAATTTCGACATCCCCGACGCGGTGATGCAGCGACTTTCGGCCTAAGGAGCGTCCCCGTGGAAGAAGTCGATTGCATCGTTGTCGGCGCCGGAGTCGTCGGCCTGGCCATAGCGCGCGCGCAGGCCCTGGCCGGCCGTGAAGTCATCATCCTGGAAGCGGCGGAGGGGATCGGCACCGAGACGTCGTCCCGAAACTCCGAGGTCATTCATGCCGGCATTTACTACCCCGCCAACAGCCTGATGGCGCGCTTCTGTGTCGCCGGGCGGCGGATGCTGTATCCCTATTGTACGGAAAAGCATGTTCCGCACCTCAACTGCGGCAAGCTGATCGTCGCCACCAGCGAGCGCGAGGACGCCATGCTGGCCGGCATCAAGGCGCGCGCCGAGGCGAACGGGGTGGAGGGCATGCGCGTCCTGACCGCCGCCGAAGCGATGGAAATGGAGCCCAATCTGCGCTGCACCAGCGCGCTTCACTCCCCCGCCACGGGGATCGTCGATAGCCATTCGTACATGCTCGCTCTGCAAGGCGACGCCGAGAATGCGGGCGCCACGCCAGTGTTCTTCAGCCCCATGGTCGGTGGGCGCGTGGCCGGCCGACAAATCGAGGTCGATGTCGGTGGCGCCGATCCCATGACGTTGCGGTGCAATCTGCTGGTCAATTCCGCCGGGCTGCATGCCCCGTTCGTCGCGCGCCACATCCACGGCCTGCCCCAGGACCGGGTGCCGACCGAGTATTTCGCCAAGGGCAACTATTTTACCCTTGCCGGCCGCTCGCCGTTCTCCCGGCTGATCTACCCCGTGCCGGTGCCGGGCGGGTTGGGGGTGCATTTGACAATGGACCTGGGCGGACAAGCGAAGTTCGGACCGGATGTCGAATGGATCGACACCATCGACTACACGGTCGATCCGGCCCGATCCGACAGCTTCTACGCGGCGGTTCGCACGTACTGGCCGGGGCTGAAGGACGGCGCGTTGCAGCCGGGCTATGCGGGCATTCGGCCGAAGACGGTGCCCAAAGGCGCGCCGGGGCAGGATTTCGTGGTGCAGGGGCCGCAGACGCACGGCGTGGCGGGGCTGATCAACCTGTTCGGGATTGAATCCCCCGGGCTGACGGCGTCGCTGGCCATCGCCGATCATGTGCTGGAGGTCAGCCGGACGGGCTGACTTGGGGTTATTCCGCCGCCGAGGCCGTGACCGGGCGCATCCGCGTCGCGAATTCCACCGTGCTGCGTTCACCGCCCCAGTAGCCGATCAGCGCGTCCCGATTCCGCGCGATCCCGCGCGCGACCCGACCGAAACCTAATCGTCACATTGGCCGCTGGCGCCCATCGTCCGTCATCCTCGGGTCGAGCCCGAGGATGACGAAAAAAGAGTGCGAGGTCCCAAATGCAATCCGCCTGCCGCTCTGGCGTCTGAGACGTCCGGCGGCTACACCTGGAGCCAACACAAAACGGCCTCTGGGGGGCATACGCAGTGGATGGGATACAACAGCCCGTAATGGGTCGCGAGATGATCGCGGTTCGGCGGCTGAGCAAACGCTTCGGCACCGCGGACGCGCCCGTCGTGGCGCTAAGCGAAATCGACTTCGGCATCAATGAGGGCGAGCTGGTCGTCGTCGTCGGCCCCTCCGGCTGCGGCAAATCCACCTTGTTACGCATCCTGGCCGGCCTGTTGCCGCAATCCGAGGGCGAGGCGTTCCTGCACGGCACCGCCATCACCGGCCCGCGCCGCGACATCGGCGTGGTCTTCCAGTCCCCCGTCCTGTTCCCTTGGCGCAGCGTACTGAACAACGCGCTGCTGCCGGTCGATGTGCAGAACCTGGGCCGGGAGAAAATGCGTCAACGGGCCATGGACCTGCTGAAACTCGTGGGCCTCGACGGGTTTGAGCACCGGTTCCCCTGGGAACTCTCCGGCGGCATGCAGCAGCGCGTCGCTTTGGTGCGGGCGCTGATTCACGACCCCGCGCTACTGCTGATGGACGAACCCTTCGGCGCGCTCGACGCCATGACCCGTGAATCGATGAACCAGGAGCTGCAACGCATCTGGATGGAGCGGAAAAAGACCGTGCTGTTCATCACCCATTCGATCGGGGAGGCGGTGTACCTCGCCGACCGCGTGCTGGTTATGACCCCGCGCCCCGGCCGCATCCTGGATGAGCTGAAAATAGATCTTCCGCGCCCTCGCGGGTTGGAGGTCATGAACACCCCGGAGTTCGGCGCCTACGTAAAAGCGCATCCGGGTCGCGCTGAACGCGACGGGAGGCATCGAATGAAAAATTTCATCCTGCGTTTGGTGTTCATCGCGGCCCTGCTGGGAATTTGGGAGGCCCTGGTGCGCGTGCTGGAGGTGCCGGCATTCCTGCTGCCGGCGCCATCGTCCGTCGCCATGGCGCTATACCGTGGCACTATCAGCGGCCTGTACGAGGAGCACATCCAGGTCACCATGCTGGAAACCATCATGGGCTTCATCGTGGGTGCATCCGGCGGGCTGCTGTTGGGTACCGGCGTCGCACTGTCGAAGAAATTCGACTACTTCATCTATCCCATCATCGTCATGTTCCAGGCGATGCCGAAGGTCGCGCTGGCGCCGCTGATCATCGTCTGGTTCGGCCTCGGTTTGACCTCGAAAGTGGTGAACGCAGCGCTGGTGTGCTTCTTCCCGCTGATGATCAACACGATCGTCGGGCTGCGTTCCGCCGATGAGGACCGGGTCAGCCTGATGCGGTCGCTGGCGGCCACGCCGATGCAAATCTTCCTGATGCTGCGCGTGCCGAACGCCATGCCCTACATCTTCGCGGGTCTGGAAATCGCGATGATCTTCGCGCTGATCGGCGCCATCGTGGGCGAGTTCGTCGGTGCTCAGGCGGGCCTCGGAATGCTGATCCAGAGTATGAACTTCACCATGGACGTGGCGGGGCAATTCTCCATCCTGTTGATCCTGTCGGTGGTGGGGCTGCTGCTGAACGCGGGAATATCGGTGATCCGCCGCCGTGTGCTGTTCTGGGATCCATCAAGCCGGCAATCCGGCAATTTGAAACCTGCTTCGAAGGAGGTTGTGTGATGCGCCGTCTGTTCGCATTTGTTATCGTGTCGGCGTTCGCCGCCTTCCCCGCGGCGGCGGAAACCACCATCAAGGTCGGCTGGTGCGCCAAGACGATCAGCGCTGCCGCCTCCCCCTTCGCGATCGCCAAGAAATATGGCTGGTTCGCCGAGCGCGGACTGAATGTCGTAGTGGTGCCGCTGGCCGGCGCGACCGATTGCGTCAAGCAGGTGGCCACTGGCGATCTGCCGTACACCGCCCCCTCCATCGAGCCGCTGGTGATCATCCACCCGCAGGGCGTCAAGGCTCGGATGTTCTATTTGTCGTACCAGAGTTTCACCTATGGCATCGCCGTGCCGGCCGACAGCCCGATCAAAACGTTTGCCGATCTGAAGGGCAAAACCGTCGGCGTTATCTCGATGGATTCCGGTGGCGTGGTGGTCGCCAGGGCGCAGGTGGCGGCGGCCGGATTGAACCCGGATCGCGATATTCACATCGTGGTGGCGGGAGAGGGTGCCTCGACCGCCGCTTTGTTGCGTAATAAACAGATCGACGCGCTTAGCCAGTTCGACGTGCAATACGCCATGATCGAGAACGCCGGCGTCAAACTTCGCCAATTCGACGTGGGTGAGATGGCGCCGTTTCCCGGCAATGGCTTCGTCGCCAAGGATGAAACGTTGCGCGACCATCGGGCAGAAGCCGTGGCGCTGGCCCAGGGCTGGGCCATGGGGCAGGTGTTCGCCTTGGCCAACCCGGAAGCCGCCGTACGTATCCACTGGGAGATTTATCCGCAGTCGCGCCCGACCGGTAAAGACGAAGCAACCGCCTTGCGCGACGATACCAAGGTGCTGCAAGCCCGCATGGCGCATTGGCTTCTGGAGTCCGGCGGCGTCACCCGCTGGGGCGAAAGCAACATCAAGAACTTCGACGCCTACATCGCGTTCCTGAGCAAATGGAAGATCGTTCCCGTGCAGGTGCCCGCGAGCGAAATCGTTACGAACGACCTGATCGCGGACATCAACAAATTCGACACGGCGGCGATCGTTAAATTGGCGGGGGAGTATAAGCCATGAACAAACGCTGTCTGTTGCTGATGACCTGGCTGCTGGGATGCACGGGAGCCGCCAACGCCGAAACAGCCATAAAGGTCGGATGGTCGGCGCCCGTCGTCAGCGCCGCGGCGGTGCCTTTCGCGATCGCGCAACGTCTGGGATGGTTCGCGCAGGAGGGGCTAAACGTCACAGTCCTCGCGATGCCCGGCTCTGTCGATGTGGTGAAACAGGTGGCAACGGGCGATTTGCTATACGGTTTCCCCTCGATCGAGCCGGTGACGATCCTGCGCCCGCAAGGTGTGAAGGCCAAGACCTTCTACACCGCGTTCCAGGGTAACGTGTACGGCATGGCCGTGCCGGAAGACAGCCCGATCAAAACGTTCACGGACCTCAAGGGAAAAACCATCGGTGTGACCAGCATGGGGTCCGCCGGGGTAATTATTGCCAGGGCACTTGTGGCGAATGCGGGTCTGAACGTGGACACCGACGTGCGGATTATCGCGGTGGGTGAAGCCGGACAGGCCGCCGCCATGGTGCGCAATAAGCAGATCGACAGCCTCAGCCAATTCGATACCGCCTACGCGATGATCGAGAACGCCGGTGTGAAGCTGCGCTACATGGACAAGAGTTCGATCGAGCATTTCCCGTCCAACGGCTTGTTCGCTCTGGAAAAGACCCTGACGGAACGGCGCGCCGAAGCCGTAGGTCTGGCGCGCGGTGTCGCGAAGGGCACCATCTTCGCGATCAATAACCCCGAGGCGGCGGTGCGCCTGTTCTACGAAGCCTATCCGCAACTGAAGCCGACCGGCATGGATGAAGCCGCCGCCAACACCAGCGCTTTACGGCAGCTCAAGGCACTGCTGCACGTCTTCCCGCTGGAGCAAAGCAACGTCACGCGCTGGGGCGAGTCCTCGCTGCCGAATTTCGATGCCTACGCCGATTTCCTGCTGAAATGGGGCGTCGCGAAGCAGAAGGTGCCGGCGACCGATCTGGTGACCAACGATCTGATCGACGACATCAATAAATTCGACATGGCCGCCATCGTGGCGCAGGCAAGGGCGACGAAGCCGTAAACCCTGCCTCCCCGCTGGCCGGGGAGGCAGGGCCGGAATTACCGGATCGGCGAGAACGGCGCGGCGACGACGATCTGCGTTTCCTGCTTCACAACCACGCCCGGCGGGTTGCGGGCGGGCCACTGGCCGCCGGCCGAGGCGGCAGCACGCACGCTGAAGCGTTCGGCGGCGTCCTTATAGGCCCAGATATGGACCCATTTGTTCAGCGCCCCGAACTCCGTGTACATGCCGGCGACGAGCGGGGAGAACGTCTGGCGCCCCTCGATCTTCTCCGACCAGCGTTCGATCAGGCCGGGGATCGCGCCCGCCACCAGCGTGTATTGGCGGATTTCGAACAGCGGCCCGATGTTGCGCGGCGTCAGCGGCGGGCAGAACGGCGCGGGGGTGAAGACCTCGCTCTGCTGGCTGTCCACGAACTCGCGGATGTTCGGCGGCCAGCCCGGTTCCTTGGACGCGGCAGCGCGGACGTCGG
Source organism: uncultured Acetobacteraceae bacterium (assembly GCA_903924985.1). Classification (GTDB taxonomy): domain Bacteria; phylum Pseudomonadota; class Alphaproteobacteria; order Acetobacterales; family Acetobacteraceae; genus Rhodopila. The sequence continues at coordinate 3,717 of CAIYDT010000153.1, read as the reverse complement.
CGCGGTGTTCGAAGCTGTCGTAGGTCCAGATGTGGATGATCTGGTTCAGCGGGCCGATTTCGGAGTGGAAGAAGGCGGCGAGCTTGGAATGCTTCTCGCGGGCGGGCAGGGCCTCCCCGAAGCGCTTCTCGGCCTCGGCCATCGTGCCGGGCTTCAGCGTGTAGGTACGCATTTCGATGATCACGGTTGTGTCTCCCTTGGACGTGGACGGGCGGAGGTTAGGACAGGTTCGGTTCGGAGGGAATGACCGGTCAGAGAGTTGTTGCGTGCCTCGGCCGTCCCCAGTCGGCGGCGGCTTCGGCGCAACGGTCCACATCCTCCTCCAGCATCAGATCTTGCTCGACCAGCGAACGCGCCGCCGCGACGATGGCGGCATGGTAGGCGGCCTTGTCGGGGTAGCGCTCCAGGATCGACGGCCGAGGGTCGCCGGTTATCGCGCGTTCGGACGCGGTTTCGGGGAACGGGATATAGCTGCCCTCGAACCGCCATTGCACGCCGTGGCCATACCCACGCGCCCGGGGGTTCCACCCGGTGTAGGTGCCGAGTGGCGCTGCGACCATTGGCGCGCGTATGCCGGGAATGTCGTTCCCGTCCGCGTCCACCGACGGCACCAGCACGGTGTAGGTCAGCGCCGGGCTGCCGGGTTCGTTCTTACCATGCACGATGACCGGGGGTTCGCGCAAAATACCCCGTTCGGCGTCCGGTCCGAAATCGAGCAGCGGCAAAGCGTTGGGTTCGGTCAATGGCGCCACCCCCGGAATGGCCGGGAACTGCTGCCGCCACGTCGCATAATCCACCAGCGTCCCATCCGCTCGCGTCGGCACCCTGCTATCCGGCGGCTTCGTCCCATCGGTTGCCCAGCGGTCCATCGCATCCAGCATCGCCCGGAAGAACATGGATGTGGCCACATTATTGGAATAATTCTGTCCGATGCCGCGTGCAGGCGCTTTCAGCAACGGATCGGCGGAGTGCTGGGAGCTGGACCAGCAATACACCCGCACCGTCTCCGGCTGCTTCAGGTCGTTGCCCTGCGTGTCGGTGTGCGCCAGCGACCCTCGCCGCACCCAATACTCGGTGGCGGTCTGGGTGTGGAACACCAGCGGATCGGTGTTCGGCCGCTTCAAAATCCCATCCCGCTTGCCCGTCAGGTGGTCAGTGGACACGGCATAGGAGAACGGGAAGCTGTCGGCGATGTTGAAGTGGTCCTCGTATTGCTGCCCGCCTGAGACGATGGGGTTGGAGAATCGGTGGTTCATCCATTTTCGGCCCGCGCCGGCCACATGCGGCATGGCGCCGTCGAACACCCGCCGTCCCGCCGCATCGGCGTTGTAGCCGCGATAGATGAAATCCCGCAGGCAGCGCCCGGTCTGCGACCGCCCCCAGCCATAAGCCTTCTCAACACCCCGCAGCGGGTTGGCGTCGGTTCGGTCGTATTTCAGGAAGCTGACGAAATCCCGCACCGCCACATGGCCGAGACCCATCACCTTCGGATCTTTCGCCGTGTAGATCAGCTCGTAGATCCACCCCGGCTGGAACCCGGCTGGGTAATAAATATGCCAGTCAGACGGGGCGACGGCGAACTCGGCTTGTTTTGTCTCCGCCCCGACGCCGGCGTGCGCCAGGGCGAAGGACCACCGGTCCCCCGGAATGACCTCCGGTGTGTCGTAAGGATACCGCCGCCGCGTGAACACCGCGTCGGCCGTGTCCATCGACGCGGTGCGGTAGGAATGGGCGGCGACCCGCCCGCTGAGCGGTTGGCACACCGCGCCCGGCGCGTCCGGAATGAACTCCACACGCACCCGGCCGGTAATCGGTGCGCCGTTGTCGGTCGCGACCGGCACGTCCAGCACCATGCGCCCGTCGCCGGGGAGCATATCGCCCTCCCACGCCAGCCACGCCACCGCGTAGCCGCGCCGCATGAAGAACCCGTTGCCGGCATGCGCCAAGGTCAGAGGATCGTTGCTATGCGGCGCGTCGTTGAAGAACTGCAAGGCGCGCTTGTGGCCGCGGTTGCCGTAATCATAAAACACCCGCCTGTTTCCCCGTGCAGGGTCAACAGGACGCAAAATCATGAAATCGGCGGCGAAGCGAACCAGCCCGCCGGCATCGCGCGGTGCGAGCGTCAGGTCCACCACATCCGCTTGCGCCGCTGCCAATGGATCGACCGCGAACAGCGCGCGCCCAGTCAGGCGCTCATACGCGCCGGTGGCCCCGAACGCGTGCCCGCCCGCGAAAAGCCGGCGGTCGGCGATGTTCAGCTCGATCGGATTGGTCACGTGCGTCTCCCCCGAAACTTCGGAAGAGTGTGCGCGGCGTCAAGTCGCCCCGGCAAGCCCCTGCCGCACCTTTCCCACGCGTCAGCCGGCCGGATTTATTCCCCTTCAGCTCGGGTTGTAATGCAGGATCTGGTAGTCGCTGTAGAATGGGGCGACGCCGGCCTGCCGTTCGAACTGGGCCGAGAACTCCCCGTAGTTCTGCTCGTATTGCCGACCGCCGTCGGGGTCCATGATGTAGACCGATGTGCCGGCGGCGGAGCCATCGCCGTTGATTCCAGCCACAACGCGGTCATGCAGGCCGGCCGGCACGACGCTGGATACCCAAAGCAGGCCGTAGCTTATCAGCAGCCGGTTCCATCCCGCGACGTCCGGGTTGAACCGGGGTTCGCGTACCAATCCGGTCGCGGCGACAAATGCGTCGCCCTGCGCCGGCGGGATGGGGGTGTCGGTATCGAAAAAGCCAAGCCAGGGTTGGCCCATGGGAACGACGGCTTCCCGGACATTATGGAAGCGGGTGCCGGTATTCCAGGACTTCACCATGGTATACGCGGCGGACCAGCAGGTGTTCCCGGTTGGTTGAGCGTACACCCGACGCACGCCCGGTACGATGTATGCATAAGGCATGGTGACCATTTCCTCGATGCAGCGGTGGTGGCTGCCGCGAGGATGCCACCATGCTCAGAAGAAGCATAGCATTTACCGATAAAATTACCGCGAGGGCGGTTCTATCCCAGGAACGCCCGGAGTTGTTCGATCGCGAACGCAGGCCGCTCCCGCACGGATGCATGGCCGGCCCCTGGCACCTCCACCGCCTTACTGCCCGGAATGGTTTCGTTCATCCATTTCGCGGCGTCCTTGAACGGCTGGCCTTCGTTCGATCCGCACAAGATCAGGGTAGGCGCGGTGATCCGCTTGGTCTGCTCGCGGGCATCGACGGTCGCCAGGGCCTCGCAGGCCAGGCCGTAGCCTTCGCCGGAACATTCCTCGAAGGTGCGGCGGACGAATTGGACATCGGGGGTGTTCGCGTCGAGGGACTCCTGCGTGAAGAACACCTTCATCAGCATGGGGATCAGGCTCGCCACCCCGTTCTCCCGAGCGGCCTTGGCCCGAATTGGCCAGTTCGCTCGGGCTTCGTCGATGTAGCGGGGGGTGCAATCGGCCAGCACCAGCTTGTCGATCATGCTGGGGTATGTGCCGGCGAAATGCTGCGCGATGCTGCCGCCGAGGGAAATGCCCATCAGGTGGAATTTTCCCAATCCCTCCCGCTGTAGCACGGCGTGCAGCTGTTCGGTCAGTTCGGGGACGCCGTACTGGTGTCCGGGCAGGGGGGCAGCAGTTCTCAATTTGGTTCTCGGGTCCTTTCTCCGCTCTTTGTTGGCGTTTGACCGTGGGTTTGGGGCTTGTTGGCCTGCTTGGGTGATTCGCAAATGTCACAGCTCGG
>CAIYDT010000152.1 GCA_903924985.1 uncultured Acetobacteraceae bacterium | reverse complement strand
TACATGGGAGGGTATCATGCACATATGGCCTCCCCGTACAAGTCTAAAGAATGATATTACATGGCTACGTTTGAGAGGGGTTCCACGCGATGATTCGAGTCTTTTCAGGGACTTGATGTAACGCGAAGACGGAAGCTCGGCCTAATGATCATACGAAGCGGTCCGGTTTGGAGGTTGCCATTGCAATTGAACCGATATATTGATCGCTATCAATCGGAATATTGTTCTCGGATCAATTAACATGCACGACTACAGAACCATGGCCGATACCATCGCCGAGGAGATCGCCTCCGGCCGCTTGCCGCCGGGTGCGCGCATGCCCCCGCAGCGGGCGTTCGCGTTCGAGCGCGGCATCGCCGTGTCGACCGCCGCCCGCGTTTACGCGGAACTGACGCGGCGCGGTCTGGTTTCCGGCGAGGTCGGCCGGGGTACCTATGTGCGCGCGACCGATCAGGGACACGTGCCGGGGCTCGATCACGCCGGTGGCAACCGCATCAATTTGGAGAGCGTATTCCCCATCCTGTCCGACCAGGCGCACCGCCTCGCGCCCGCGCTGGCTCGGGTGGCAAGCCCTTCCGCCCTCGCGCATGCCCTGGTACCGGTCGGAGTCGCCGGGACCGCGGATAACCGCAAACTCGCCGCTGACCTTATGGCACGAGGCGGGTGGCGACCGGATCCGGCGTGCCTGTTGTTCGCGGGCAATGGCCGTCAGGCCATCGCCGCCGCCTTGTCCGCGCTGACGACCCCCGGCGACCGGATCGGCGTGGAATCCCTCTCCTACCCGATCGTCAAAACCATCGCCGCTCGGTTGGGCATCGTGCCGGTGCCGATTGCCCTCGACGAACAGGGTATTGTACCGGAATCAGTCGATAGATTGCACCGGGATCACGGTATCAAAGTCATCTACCTGCAGTCCGCGCTGCATAATCCGCTCGGTTTGACGATGGGGCCGAGCAGGCGGGAGGCAGTGGCCCGCGGTATCGCGGCCAACGGGTTGATGGCGGTCGAGGATGGTTGCTACGCCTTCCTGACCGATGAACCGCCCGTCGCGGCGCTGCTGCCCGACCGTGTTGTTCTGATCGACAGCCTGTCGAAGCGTTTGGCGCCCGGTACGACCATGGGTTTCATCGTCGCGCCGCCTCCTTGGCTCGATCGGTTGCGCATCGCAGTGCATACCGGCGGGTGGGGGCCGCACGGTCTGGCGATGGCGGCCGCCATGCAGTGGATCGGCGATGGGACAGTCGAGGAAATCGGCATCGCCAAGCGCGAGGATGCCCGCACCAGACAGGCGATCGCCACCGAAATACTCGGAGGGTTGAGCATCACGCGCGATCCGAGAGCGTATCATTTGTGGCTTGCGTTACCCGAACCCTGGCGGGCGGATATTTTTTGCGTGGCGGCCTCTCGTTTGGGCATTGCCGTTACGCCAGCCGGTGCTTTCGCGGTTATGCCCGGTCATGTCCCCAATGCGGTGCGGCTGGCACTCGCGGCGCCGCCGCTGGATATTTTGCGGGCCGCACTGGTGACTTTGGCCCGGCTGGCCGTGTCCGGAGGCGATGTGTCGACCGAATGACGCGCCCCTACCAAGCCGCATCCAACAGCATCCGCACCGTCGCTGGCCCTTCGATCTTGCGGGGGTTGGAATGAATCCACCGGTCGTGCATCGAGCCCACCGCCACCGCGTCCATCTGATCCTCCCGCATGCCGACCGCGCGCAACGTCCCTGGCAACCCGAGGCTGGCGATCAGCGCCGCCACCGCGTCGCCCGCGCTGAGATCGGGGCGGCCGAGGGCCTCGCTGACCCATTTCTGCCGTTCGCCGTTCACCGGCGCGTTGAAGCGCAGCACGTGCGGCAGCATGATGCAGGATGTATAACCATGCGGAACATCCGCGGTACCGCCCAGCACGTGGCCGATGCCGTGGCTGGCGCCTTTGGACACGCCGTTTTGGGATCCCATGATCGACATCCAGGCGCCCAACTGGCAGTCCAGCCTCGCTTCCAGGTCGCTCGGATCCTTCTTCACCGCCGGCAGTCCGCGCGCCAGCAGCCGCAGCGCCTGCATCGACATGCCGTCGGAGAACGGGGTTGGGTTCACCGAACAGATGTCCTCCACCGCATGATCGACGGCGCGAATGCCGGTGGACAGGAACAGCCATTCCGGCGTGTGGATCGTGACCGCCGGGTCCAGAATGACCGTGCGCGGCATCATCAGCGCCTGACCGTAGCTTTGTTTACGATGACGGATCGTGTCGGTGCAACCAGCGAACGAGGTGAATTCTCCCGCCGATAGCGTCGTGGGCACGGCGATGGAGCGCACGCCCGGCGGCTTGGTCGGGGGCCGCACCGTCTTCCCATCCGGCGCGATGGTCGCGGCGTAAGCGTCCAACTGATCGGGGTCGGAGATATCGTTCCCCAAACACAACCCCACCATTTTCGCGGCATCCGTCACCGACCCGCCGCCCACCGTCAGCACCGCATCGGCGCCCGCCGCTCGGGCTTCATTCGCCGCCGCCACCACGTCGATCCGCGGCGTATGGGCGCCAATCTTGGCGCAGACTCCCGCCAACCGGTTGCCCAGCACGGAGCGTACCTCGTCGATTACTCCGGTTTCGCGGGCCAGGGTGCCGCTGGCCATGACGTAGACGGCGCCGGCGTCCAGGCGCTTGACCTCCTCGGCCAGCGCCTCGGCCAGGGGGATGCCGTAGACGACGCCGTCGACGGGTGGGTAACGGTGGATGCCGCGAACCATTTTCTCAGCCCTTCTTGGCGCAGAACGCGTTCAGCGCGTTTGTTTCAACTTGCGAGCCATTCAGATCGGCGGCGATCCGTTCGTACAGCTTCGCCGCGCCGAGGTAGAACTGTGCGCCGGCCGGGTCCTCACCGACGAAGGTGGCGATTTCCTCCATCTCGGCGACCCAGCGATAGGCTTTGTCGGGCATTTTCGGCATTTGCCGGGTGAGCCAACCGAGCAGCAGGGGCTGGCTGACGGTCATCTCGGCGATCAGCGCGTCGGCGGTGCCCGCTCGTGTGGCCGCCAGCATCATCGCGGCGCCGAGGGCGGTAAAGCCCTTGGTGAAGCCCGCGTAGGAGAGCTTCATGGCGGAGGCCGCACCGATCGGGCCTTCCTGCACCGGCATGTTCAGCCCGTACTCCCGCAGCACCGTCACTCGCGATGCCGCATCGCCGGAGAGGTAAATGCGGGTGTTCTTGGAATCCGGTGCTGGCGGCGGCCCGATGATACCTCCGTCGACGAAGGTCGCCCCCGTCTCCTGTACCACCCGAGCGATGCGCAGCACCGTGGAGGGCGCGACGGCGTTGCAGTCGACGTAAACCGGCTTCTTCGCCGCCGCGCGCAGCGCGGGAGCCAGACGCTCAGCCAGCCCAAGAGCTTCTCCGGGCGGGACAATGGACAGGATGAAGTCGCAGGCCGCGATCCCATCCTCCGTCGCATCCACCATCCCGGCCGCCTTCGCTCGGGCCAAAGTGGAGGCGCTGCGGCCGGACAGGAGGCTGCGGACCTCCACCCCGTTATCGGTCAGGCGGTTGGCGACAACGCTGCCCATCATACCGGGCGCGATCACGGCGACGATCGGTTTCATGGTCTTTCTCCCGTTGGGTGGATGGGGCGTAGTGTGTCACTTCTGGGGTCGGGGTTCCAGCGTCCGCCGCTCCGTCACCACCAGCAACACCCCCGCCGCCACGATCATTCCCGCGCCGGTCAGCACCGCCGGCACGGGGATGTCGTGCCAAACCACATAGCCCAGCAGGAACGCCCAAAGCAGCGCCGAATACTCGACCGTGGCCAACGCCGACGCGGGGACGAGACGAGCGGCCTCGAACACCGAGAACTGGGCGAGGCCCCCCAACACGCCCACGGCCAACAGAAGCGGCAATTCGATCCCGGTCGGGGTGTGCCAGTTCAGGGTGCAAGCGACCGCTGAAATACCCACGAAAACCGTGTTGCTGAACAACATTTGGAGCAGCGACGACTCCAAACGCGCGATGCGGCGCATCAGGATAATGCCGTAGCCCCACATGAAGGCGGCGGCGAGCACCAGCAGCGTCGGCAGCGATGCGGTGACACCGAACGGGTCCGATGCGAACATTACCCCCACAAACCCAACGATCACCGCGGTCCATCGTGCTCGGCTAACGGTCTCGCCCAGCAGGCGCGCCGCCATCACGGTGATCAGCAGCGGCGCGACGAAATACAGCGTCGTCAGTTGCCCCAGCGGCAGGCTGCGCGAAGCCGTATAGAAGCAGAGCCACGCTGTCATCATGAGCATCGCACGCTCCGCCAACGGGCGTTTCAACGGCGTCGTCGCCGCCCGCCGGAGCAGTGGACGGCCGCCGATGACGACCGTCCCGATCAGCACGGTCAGGCTGCGAAAGAACATGATTTGCCAAACCGGCGTGGTGTCCACGAGCCATTTGACGGCGGCGTCGTGGACACAAAACAGGCCGTATGAAAGCAGTCCCAGTGCGATGCCGAGTGTGGATGTCCGCCCCATTCACCGGGGCGTAGCACACCTTACGCGGCGCCGCGCCTCAGCTCTCCGCCTCGGGACTCCGCCAGATGGTCGAACCGCTGGCGATAGGTGCCCAAACCCAACGTCTGCGACCGCAGCTCGATGATCAGATCGTGCATCTCGGCTTCCGGCACCAGCGCCTGCACATCGTCCCAGCCGGGCCAACCGTCCCGTTCCGCGAAGCCGAGGATCTGGCCTCGGCGCCCGGTCAGCAGACGCTGCGCCCGAGCGGTGAACTCGTTGGGGACGCTGATGGTGACGTGGTCGACCGGTTCCAGCAGAACGGGATCCGCCTTCGCCAGCCCGTCCTTCATCGCGATATGGGTCGCGGTCTTGAACGCCATGTCGGAGCTGTCGACGGAGTGGAACCCGCCATCCACCAGCGTTACGGAAATATCGACCACGGGATAGCCGAAGGGGCCCTTCTTGGCGGCTTCCTCCGCCGCCTCTCCCACAGCGGGGATGAAATTGCGAGGCACCGAGCCGCCGACCACCTTGTCGATGAACTCGAACCCGGCGCCGCGCGGGCGGGGGGCGATGTCGATTTTCACGTCGGCGAACTGGCCATGGCCACCCGTCTGGCGTTTCAGGCGGCCGTGTTCGTGCACCGCCGCTCTGATCGTTTCCTTATACGCTACCTGCGGTTTGTCGGTGCGCAGCTTCAATCCAAAGCTTTTCGCCATGTGCTCGACGGTGGTGAGCAGGTGCATCTCCCCCTGGCCGCGCAGGACCATTTCGCCGGTGTCCGGGTCGTGGGTGACGGTGAGGGTCCCATCCTCCTCGGTGAGCTTCTGCAACGCACCGAACAGCTTCACATCGTCCTTGCGGTCGGTCGTATGTACCGCCATCGAATAGACCGGCGGCGGAGAAGGCGGGAACGACAGAGCCTCGGCCGATCCGTTGGTCGAGACGGCGGCCCCTGTCACCACCCCGTCCAGCCTTCCCAGGGCCACCACGTCCCCGGCACTGGCATCCGGCACCTTGGTCAGGTCGGCACCGTTGTTCATGTGGTAGATGCCGCCGAGGCGGGTGGCGTTCAATGTGGCGCCGTCCTTGATCTCCCCGCGCCAGACGCGGGCGTAGGACAGCTTGCCGGTGTGGCCGGCGTAGGCGGTCTTGAAGACCTGGGCCAGCGGTGGGCCGTCCGTATGGATGCCTTTGCGGTCGGCGGTTTCCGCGGCCTCCGGCGTGTCGTGCCGCAGGGCCTTCCACAGGCGTTGCACACCGTTGAGGTTTTCGGCCGACCCGATCAGCACCTCGATCGCGTCGCCGGCCAGCAGGTCCTTGCGCATGTCGCGGTAGAGTTCCTCCGGCGTGGGCTTCATATCCTCCAGCACTTTTTCCAGCAGCGCATCGTCGTGATCCGCCAGGACCTCGACCAGTTTGCCGAGGGCTTCCTGCTCCTCCGCCAGCATCGAGGCGGGGATTTGCATGAGCTCCGATGGCTGGCCCTTGCGGTAGCGGTAGGCGCGTTCGCTCATCAGATCGACGTAGCCGCTGACCTTATTGCCCTCGATGATCGGCACCTGCCGCAGGACCAGTGGGGATCGTGCATACGATTGTAGGGCGGCGAGGGTGTCGGAGACGCTGCCTTCCAGCGTGTCGATCTTGTTGATGAAGACCATGTGCGGCACGCCCTCATCCGCCAGCTTCTTCAGCAGCGGCGCGACGGTCAGGGCGCGCGACGGCACCGGCTCGCACACCACCACGGCGATGTCGACCATGGCCAGCGCGGCGTCGGTTTCGTGGGCGAATTCGATGGAGCCGGGGCAGTCCAGGATGGACCAGGCATCGCCGAGGTATTCGCAATGCCCCAACCGGATCTCGGTGGTCATCGGGCGGTTGCGCGGATCGGCGGGACGCTTGGGGGAGGCACCAGCGGCCTCCATCAACGCGTCGAACAGGGTCGATTTGCCGCTGCTGTACGGTCCTACCAGAGCGACCGACCGAGGACGTCTGCCGTTCTTTGTTCCTGACATGAGCGCGCCTCCTTCGTTTTATGAAGGCGCTTACCGGGCAGGGACCCAGCGTCGGGCGCCCGGCGCGCCCTCAATGTTTGGATGTTACGCCGGTTCGCGGGACAAGCGAGTCCTGATTTGCCCCGAGCGACCGGAATCGTCCCCCGCATGATGAGTGCCTGCTGTTACATATTCGCATGGGCCGCCACGCTGCTGGACCAGTTCGCAGGGCTGCCCGTGGTGGGCGATGCGGCGGGGCTGGCGATCCTGGTGTTTTTGGTGCGGGAGTTCCCACGCCAGCGGCGTTACGCACAGGTGCTTTTTCTCGTGATGGCGGGGATCGGCATGGCCGGGGTGGCGGCGTCCGCGGACCCGGAGGCATTGTTCCTGGCGGGTTGGCGGCGGGGGGCGGCGTACGCGTCCTTCTTCCTGGCGCTGACCGCGTTGCGCGACGCAGCCGAGACCAGCCGGCTGGTGCGGCGCTGCGGGCAGCATCTGGTGGCGCAACCTCCCGGCCGCCGCTACGCCGCGCTGACCGGCGGCGGGCACGTGTTCGGCATTATCCTGTCCTACGGCGCCATCGATTTGCTGGCGGCGATGGTCAGCCGCGCCAACCGCGCCGGGTCGTCGGCCGAGCGAGCCGTGCGAGGCCGCCGTATGCTAATGGCGATCAATCGCGGCTTCTGCGTGATGAACTGCTGGAGCCCGCTGAACATCATGACCGCCGTCGTCTCCACAGCCGTGCCGGCCGCCCCGATGCCGCTGCTGTTGCCGCTGGCCTTCGTCGTGTCGGTGGGGTTCATGGCGCTCGGCTGGCTGGAAGACCGCCTGACCGCCCCGCCCGGCGGCGGCGCCCCGCCCGCGACAACCGAGGCGTGGACCATCCACCTGCGTATCGTCGCGCTGGTGGCGCTGGTCATGCTGCTGGCGGAGTCCGGTAGCGTCGTCATGGGCGTCTCGCTGGTCGCCGCCGTGACATTGTGCGTTCCGCTGGTAGGCGTCGGCTGGATGCTGGTCCAATCCTGGCCGTTTATCGCCCGGCCGGGTTCGGCCGGCCGAGCGTTGGCGGTCCTCCGGCGCCGCGCGAGCCGCTATCTGCCCCGCGTCTCCGGCTTCCGGGGGGAGGCAACCGTCCTCGCCAGTTCCGGTTTCATCGGGGTCACCATCGGTGGCATCCTTCCCGCCAATGCGCTCGCGCCGTTACTGGGTCATCTGCCGCCGGTGGCGATCCCGCTGCTGGTGCCGGTGCTGCTGATCGCCACGGGTCAAATCGGCCTCAACCCCATCGCCGTCGTCGCCCTGCTGGGCGCGGCCCTGCCGGATCCGGCGAGGTTGGGTGTGCCACCCGCGGCGCTCGCGTTCGCCTGCATGCTGGGCTGGGGCCTGGGGGTGAGCATGACACCTATGTCGGCGTCCGCCATTACCACGGCGCGCTGGGCGGAGGTGTCGCCGTGGACCATCTGCACGCGGTGGAATGCGCTTTATACAGCGTCGGCCTTGCTGCTTGGCTGGCTGGCGATCGCCGCGGTGCATGCATTTTTCTTGCCCGCGTAAACGATTGGTTAACCTTTCGGCTTTACGGTGCCCTGGTTGCTCAGGGAGCCGACCAGCATGCGTATATCGAATTCTCTGTCCTTTCTGCCATTTGGCGCCTTTCGTAATCTGCCCATCGCCTGGAAGCTGGCGCTGATGCTGCTGTCGGGTCTCGGGATGTTGATCGGCGTATCGTGGTTCGCGCTCGACCGGTGGATCGTCGTTGGGGCATTGCAGGACGGCGTGGGCGAACAGGCGGCGCTGGAACGGCAAATGCAGCGCGGGCTGTTGGCGGCGATGGAATTGCGCGTTGTCAGCCGGGAGTTGCCGATCCAGCAAACCATCGCGGCGGTGAACCGCGTCGCGGCGCGCGCCGACACCGCCGCGGCGACGGCGCGGGAATGGCTGGAACAAGGGCGCAAGGCGGCGCTCACCACCGGCGACCGACAGGCGCTGGTTAAGGCCTTGACCCATCTGGACGCGACCGCCGTGGCCGTGAAGCAAGAAGCGGCGCTGCGGGTCGAGATGCTGACCAGCCGCCAGAAGCGCCTGTTCCAGAACCGGCAGATTTTCGAGGCCAGCACCCATACCTTCGCCGAGGAGATCGCGCACGGCGGCGTCATGATGGGTGGGGCGGACGCGGTGCGTGCCGGCGGCGGCGGACAGACCGTCGCCGATCAAAGCAGCCCGACCTATCGGGCGTTCGAAACCTACCGCCTGGCGATGGCGCGCATGCAGGCGGCGGCCGTGATGTTCATGGCGACCAGCACTGGATCGGTCGCGAACGAGGTGCGCGACGCCACCGCCGAAGCGAACCAGGCGATGGACCGCATCCTGGATGGCGACACGCCGGAGGGCCTGAAAGCCAGCGCACGCACCGTGCGCACGATCGGCACCGGAATCGCGCAAGCGGCGGCCGATTTGCTCGATCAGACCCGGCGGCTGGACTCCATTACCCGGGATGAGGTGGAAGTCGCCAGTCAGGCCATGCAAAAGACAATCGGCGAACTGGTCGACACCGCCGCCCTGCGTGAGGATGACGCGGGCGCGGCGGCGAGGGGCGCCCGCGTCGGGGCGGTGCACGACATGATGCTCCTGGTTGGCGGCATCGCCGTGGTCACGCTGGTGACGGGCGCGCTGTTCGCGCACGCCATCGCCACCCCCTTGCGGGGATTGACGCGGGTGCTGCGCGCCATCGCCGGCGGCGAAACCGGGACGGAAGTGGCCGATCGCGACCGGCGCGACGAAATTGGCCAAATGGCGGTCGCGGTGGAGACGCTACGCGGCGTCATGCGGCAGGCCTTCGTGCAAAGCCAGATGATCGAGCAAATCCCGGTCCCAGTGATGACCGCGGCGGCGGAAGGTGAATTTCCGGTGACCTACCTGAATGCCGAGGCAAGCCGGGTGCTGACCCTGATCCAGGACCATCTGCCGGTTTCCCCCTCGCAGATTGTGGGACAGTCGCTGGGCATGTTCTATCCCGATCCCGAGGCCGAACGGTTGCTGTTGGCCGATCCGTCCCGCTTACCCCACCGCTCGCGGGTGACCTTGGGTGCGGAGACTTTGGAATTCACGGCGTCCGCGATTCTCGACCGGCATGGCGGGTATGTCGGGCCGATGATCGTCTGGCAGGTACTCACGGCGCAAACCCGGCTCGTCGCGCGCTTTGAGGATAGCGTCGGCGCCATCGCGGCATCCGTCGGCGAGTCCGCGGACGCCATGAAACACGCCGCGGTCACGATGAGCGAAGCGGTGGCGGAATCCGGCCAACGGCTCGGTGTGGTTTCCGGCGCGTCCGAACACGCGTCCGCGAATGTGAGCGCCGCCGCGGCGGGGGCCGAGGAACTGGCGATGTCGGTTGCCGAAATCGCCCGCCAGATGGAGGAATCGGCCCGCATCGCCGGTCAGGCTGTGCGGGAGGCGGACGCGACCGATCATTGCGTTAGCGGCCTGAGCGAGGCCGCCCAACGCATCGGCAATGTTGTGCGCCTGATCGGCGACATCGCCGCTCGGACCAACCTGCTGGCGCTGAATGCCACTATCGAAGCCGCCCGAGCAGGAGAGGCGGGGAAGGGTTTCGCCGTGGTGGCGAGCGAGGTGAAAACGCTGGCCACCCAAACCGCCAAGGCCACGCAAGAGATCGCCGCCCAGATCGATGGCATGCGCCAAAGCACCGGTCAGGCGGTCGGCGCGCTACGCGGTATCGGCGCGACCATCAAGCGCATGAACGAGATCGCCACCGCCATCGCCGGCGCGGTGGAGGAGCAAGGTTCGGCGACTCAGGAAATTGCCCGAGCGGTGCAGCGTGCGGCGGCTGGGACGAGTGAGGTGAACGACAATATCCTCGTCGTCAGCACGGCCGTGGGTAACACCGGGACCCAGTCAGCCGCCGTGCTGGACGCGGCCACGCGTCTGAGCGAGCAGTCAGTGACCCTGAAGGCCGAAGTGGCGAAATTCCTGACGTCGATGCGAGATGCGGCCTGACGCGCCGGGCGGATCAGCCTGCTGCCCCGTACCCCCCGCCGCCCGGCGTCTCGATCGTGACCGCGTCGCCGGGACGCAGTTCGGCGCTATCGGTCCCCGTGAGCGGCTCGATCGTCCCATCCGCGCGTTCCGTCCATTGCCTGCCTGGGGCCCCATCGGCACCGCCTTCCAGCCCGAAGGGCGCGACGTTGCGGCGGGATGACACGATGACCGCCGTCATCGGCTCCAGGAACCGGATGCGCCGAATGGCACCGTCGCCGCCATGCCATTTGCCGGCACCGCCCGAGCCGCGACGGATGCCGAAATGTTCGAGGCGGACGGGGTAGCGCAGCTCCAGCACCTCCGGATCGGTCATGCGAGTGTTGGTCATGTGCGTTTGGATCGCGGACACCCCGTCGAAGCCCGGTCCGGCCCCGGTGCCGCCGCAGATCGTTTCGTAGTATTGGCGCGTGGCATCGCCGAACAGGAAGTTGTTCATCGTGGCCTGCGAGCATGCGAGCGACCCCAAAGCCCCGAACAGCGCGTTGCATGTGGCTTGCGAGACCTCGGTGTTGCCCGCCACCACCGCCGCGCCGGGCAGGGGGGACAGGAAGGTGCCGGGCGGGATAATCAGCTTCAGCGGTTTCAGGCAGCCGTCGTTCAGCGGAATGTCGTCCCCGACCAGGCAACGGAACACATATAGCACCGCCGCCCGCGTCACCGCCGGCGGGGAGTTGAAATTGCCGGTGTCCTGCGGTCCGGTGCCGGTGAAATCCACCGTGGCACTGCGCGTTGCGTGGTCCACGCTGACCGAGACACACAGCGGCTTCCCGTTATCCATGGTGTAATGGAAACTGCCGCTGCCCAGGCGGTCGATGACGCGGCGGACGCTTTCCTCGGCGTTGTCCATGACGTGGCGCATATAGGCGCTGACCGTGGCCCAGCCGAATTGCGCGACGACGCGGTGCAGTTCCTGCACGCCTTTCTCGTTGGCGGCGATTTGCGCCTTGATGTCCGCGACGTTCACGTCCGGGCTGCGGGCAGGGTAGCGCGCGCCAGCCAGCAGCGCCCGAAATTCTTGCTCACGGAACGATTTGCCATCGACAAGGAGAAAATCGTCGATGACGACGCCTTCTTCCTCCAGCGTGCGCGACAAAGGCGGGGTGGAGCCAGGGGTGATCCCGCCGATATCGGCGTGGTGGCCTCGGCTGCCGACAAAGAACAATATTTCGCACCCGGTGTCGTCGAAGACTGGGGTGATGACAGTGACGTCCGGCAGATGCGTGCCGCCGTTGAACGGGTTATTCAGCGCCACGACATCGCCGGGTTTCAGAGTCGTACGGCGGTTTTTCAATACCGTGCGCACGCTCTCGCCCATCGCGCCGAGGTGCACCGGCACATGCGGGGCGTTGGCGACCAGGCGGCCCTCAGCGTCGAAAATGGCGCAGGAGAAATCGAGGCGCTCCTTAATGTTCACGCTCATCGAGGTGTTTTGCAGCACCGCGCCGGTCTGTTCCGCGACGTTCATGAACAGGTTGTTGAACAGCTCCAGCAGCACTGGGTCGGGCCGGTCGCTGCCGGGTGGCACGCGGGTGGGCAGAGGCTCCGTCCGGCGCAGCAGCATGTGGTCCAGATTGGTGACCTCCGCCGCCCAGCCGGGCTCGACCAGGGTGGTGGCGTTGGCTTCGCGGATCAGCGCGGGCCCGGCGATGCGGTCGCCCGCCCTCAGTTCCGTGCGCTCGAAGACCGGGGCTTGCCGCGCCATGTTGCCCGTGAAAATGCGGACGTGGTCGACGGGGGCCAAAGCGGCTCCGGCACGCGTTGGCAATGTTGCTTCCCGTACCGGTTCGCCGGGGGCGACGGCTTCCACTGCGACGGTCTCCACCATCAAACCGCGTTCAGGCGTTGCGAAGCCGAAGCGGGATCGGTGTGTATCCGTAAATCCAGCCACGATCGCATCCAGTTCGGACAACGTCACGATCAACGCCGCCTCCATCCCAACGTAACGCAGATGCAAATGACGGGCAGTCGCGATGCGCCCCGGATCGGCGCCCTGCTTTACCAGCGCGGTCACCGCTTCCGTACCGAGCTGGTCGGCCAGAGCGTGCAAGGATGGCAGCGCGGCTTCGGTCAGCGGGGTTTCGACGGCTTGCTCCCGCATCGCGGCCTGGTCCGCAAGGTCCATGCCGTAGGCGGACAGAACCCCGGCGTAGGGGTGGATGAACACCGTCTCCATGCCCAGCGCATCCGCCACCAGGCAGGCGTGCTGCCCGCCGGCGCCGCCGAAACATTGCAGTGCGAAGCGGGAGACGTCATGGCCCTTCTGCACCGAGACCTGCTTGATCGCGTTTGCCATATTGGCGACGGCGATTTGCAGGAAACCCTCGGCGACCTGTTGCGCCGAACGGGTCTCTCCGGTGGCTTTCGATATTTGCGCGGCCAAAGCGGCGAATTTCTCCGCGACGACGGCCGCGTCCAACGGCTGGTCCCCGTTCGGCCCAAAAATCGCGGGAAAATGCGCCGGCTGGATCTTGCCCACGCAGACGTTGGCATCCGTCACCGTCAGCGGCCCGCCGCGGCGGTAGCATGCCGGCCCGGGGTCCGCGCCCGCCGAGTCCGGCCCGACCCGCATGCGCGCGCCGTCGAAGTGCAGGATGGACCCGCCGCCGGCCGCAACGGTGTTGATCGCCATCATCGGCGCCCGCATGCGCACCCCGGCGATCGCGGTTTCGAAGGCGCGCTCGAACGCACCGGCATACAAGGCCACGTCGGTGGAGGTGCCGCCCATGTCGAAGCCGATGATGCGGTCCAGCCCCGCCATGCCGGCGGTGCGCGCCGCGCCGACGATGCCGCCGGCCGGGCCGGACAGGATGGCGTCCTTGCCCTGGAACGCGCCGGCCTCGGCGAGGCCTCCGTTGGACTGCATGAAATACAGCCGCGTGCCGCCGAGTTCGCTTGCCATCTGGTCGACGTAGCGGCGCAGGATCGGGGAGAGATACGCATCCACCACCGTGGTGTCGCCGCGCGGCACGATCCGCAGCAGCGGGCTGACGGCGTGGCTGGCGGAGACCTGGGTGATTCCCGCTTCTTTCGCGAGGGCCGCCAGGCGTTGCTCATGCTCGGGGTATTTCCAGGAATACATCAGCACGATGGCGCAGGCGTCGATGCCTTTCGCTTTGGCGGCGGCAAAAGCCGTGCGGGCGGCATCTTCGTCGAGCGGCTGGATTTCGGTGCCGTCGACCCCGACGCGGCCGGGGATTTCGACGACTTCCTCATACAGCATGGTGGGAAGAATGATTTGCAGGTCGAACAGGCGGGGCCGAGCCTGATTGCCGATGCGCAGGGCGTCGGCGAAGCCGGGGTTGACGACCAGGAGGGTACGCTCCCCCTTGCGCTCCAGCAGCGCGTTGGTGGCGACGGTGGTGCCCATCTTCACCGCGTCGATCTGGTTCGCGGGGATGGGGGAAGCCAGCGGGATGCCGAGGATGGTCTTGATCCCGGCGATCGCGGCATCGCGGTAGCGCCCGGGATTCTCCGACAGCAGCTTATGGGTGGACAGCGCCCCCGAGGGGTCGCGCGCCACGATATCGGTGAACGTGCCGCCGCGATCGATCCAGAACTGCCATTTCGCCAGGGTCATGTGGGTCTCCGAATTGTCGACGCATCAGGACAGCGGGGCACGGTTGGACGCAAGCCCGCCAATCAGCGAATAATGCCCAGGCCCTTGAAACGCTTCTCTCTCTAAAACGACGGATCCGGGTATCGCACCGCCAGAACCTCCACGATTTCCACCCCGCGCGGCGTATGCACGCCGACCTCGTCCCCCACCCGAGCCTTCGCCTTGATCAACGCTATAGCGATGGGGGAGGTCAGGCTGACTTTGCCTTCCGCCATGTCCGCCTCGTCCACTCCCACGATGGTGACTGTTCGCTCGACATCGGACTCGTCGATGATCGTCACGGTGGCGCCGAAAAACACCTGCAGCCGCTGGGTCTGGAGAGCGGGATCGACGATTTCCGCGTTTTCCAGCCGCTTGCCCAGGAAGCGGGCGCGGCGGTCGATCTCCCGCAGGCGGCGCTTGCCGTACTGATAATCGGCGTTCTCGCTGCGGTCGCCGTTAGCGGCGGCCCAGGACACAACCTCCACCACCCGCGGGCGTTCCACCCGCATGAGCTGGTCGCGTTCGGCCTTCAGGCGTGCGTGCCCCTCCGGCGTCATGTAGAATCTGCCGCCCAGCGTCAGGCGGGGGGAGTCATCGTCGTCATCCATGCCGGAGTCCCATGTTCCGCGGTCTCGCCCTTCTATCGTACTTGCTACTGAATTTGGCGGCTCGGCCCGCGATGGCGCAGTTGTTGTTGCCCGTCACCCCCGGCTGCGTCTCCTCGCCCTTCGGGGCAAGAAACGCCGCCGAACCCAGAGCGTCCCATTTCCATACTGGGATCGACCTGCCGGCCCCGGCGGGAACCTGGGTGCACGCCGCCGCCGCTGGCACGGTGGTAGCGATCCGTCGACGCGGCGCTGCCGGGCTGGAGGTGGAGATCAGGCATACCCCAGGCATGACGACGCGTTACGACCATCTGGGCAGCGTCGCTTCTGCCTTGCAATCCGGCAAACGCCGCGTTGCGCAGGGCGACGTATTGGGGCGGATCGGCCGCAGCGGCATTACCTACGGCACACATCTGCATTTTGAGTTGCTGTTGAACGGCACCAGGGTGGATCCCGCCCCGGCCCTCGGCGTGAAACCCTGCTAACGCGGGCGATTTACGATGGCGACCTGCCCCAGAACTCCGGAGGCAGCATGATGACCGCCATAACCGCGATCGACACCACAACCGCCACGCCAAAAAGCAGCCAGATCGCGATGATCAGCAGCCGAGCCCGGCCTTCGCTTTGTGACGCCCAGTTCTCGATCGCCTTAAACACACCTGTTACCCTCTATCCGCGCTGTCGCCGGCCCCGGCGGCCCATATAAGTGTGGCACCGCTTACAGCGGGAGTTACTTCCATGAAAGATTCCGCTTACGCCCGACTGGTTGGCGCTTGCGCCCGAGCCTCCTCGACCGCGCGATAGAGATACCATGTCGCGATCGAACGGTAAGGGGCCCATGCCTCCCCCAAGGTCGCCAGTTCCCGCGGCTTGGGCTGGGAGTCGAGTTCATAGAGTACTCGGTAACCCTCCCGCACACCGAAATCGTCCACCGGCAGCACGTCCGGACGGCCAAGCGTGAAGATCAGCAGCATTTCGACCGTCCAGCGCCCCACGCCGCGGATGCTGGTGAGCCGCTCGATCAGTTCCGCGTCGGTCAAACGGGCGGAGGTGCGTCTGGTGGGCACCGTGCCGTCCAAAGTCTTGGCACAGATGTCGCGCAAGGCGGCGACTTTGGAGCCTGAGAACCCGCATCCGCGCAGGACGGTTTCGTCGGTGGTCAGCACTGCCTCGGGGTTAGGAAAAATTCCACCAGGGTATAGCGCCGTGAACCGGCCCAAAATGGCCTCTGCCGCGCGGCCGTGCAATTGCTGGTGGGCAATGGCGCGCACCAGCGCCTCATACGGGCCGCGCTGGCGGTCGATGCTCAGGCGCGGGCGCCCGACCCGGCCGATCAGGGCCGCGAAGCTGGGATCCCTGCTAAGGTGAAGGATGGCGTCCTTGGACATGGCGCAGTGTAAGGTGGGCGCTGGGCCGGCGGCAACCCAGGCGCGTTTTCGTACTTGCCGCCGGGGCCGTGCCCGCGGTTAAGTCCTGGGGGCGCCAAAGCGCTGGAGAGGCATAATGCCAACACCACGGAATTGGCTGACGGATGAGGACGCACGGAACGAAGCGGATCGTCAGACCGCGGGTCTGATAGGGTTC
Source organism: uncultured Acetobacteraceae bacterium (assembly GCA_903924985.1). Lineage (GTDB taxonomy): Bacteria > Pseudomonadota > Alphaproteobacteria > Acetobacterales > Acetobacteraceae > Rhodopila. The sequence continues at coordinate 50,047 of CAIYDT010000152.1, read as the reverse complement.
GCAGTCGTACTGCTGGTCCTCATTGCCGGATTGTTTCTGGTGCATATCCTCTACGACAAAAGTAAAACCGAGGATTGCCTTATGGCGGGTCGTATCAACTGCGACCGCATGTTGGTCAAGCGCTGACACCCGAACATTGACGGGCGGCGCGCCTGGGGCGACCGTTCGTCCCCACGGGAAACCTTTTGGGGGCAGCGTATGCGAATCGCCGATATGGACTGGCGGATGGTGGAAGACTGGACCCGCCACGACGACCGATGCGTGTTGCCGATCGGCAGCACCGAACAGCACGCGGGCCTGTCGCTCGCAACGGATGCGATCAACGCCGAGCGGGTCGCGATCGAGGCCGCCGAACCGCTCGGCATCCCAGTGTTTCCGGTCCTCTCCTACGGGCTGACGCCGTACTTCTCCGACTTTCCGGGTACCGTGACCCTGCGCCTTGCCACTTACGCGGCGTTGCTGCGGGATGTCCTGGACAGCCTGAAACATGCCGGGTTCCGTCGCATCATGATCGTGAACGGCCACGGCGGGAACCAGCCCGCCGCCCTGCTGGCGCAGGAGTGGATGATGGACAACCCCGATGCGCGGGTGCGCTTCCACGATTGGTGGAAGGCGCCGCTGACCTGGGCTGCGGTGCAGCGCATCGATCCCGTAGCGTCGCACGCCAGTTGGATGGAGAATTTCCCCTGGACCCGGTTGCCGGACCGCGAAACGATCGAAGGCAAGAAGCCCATGATCGACACCGACCGCATGCGCACCATGGCCCCGTTCGAGGTCCGCATCCTGCTGGAGGACGGCAATTTCGGCGGCCGCTACCAGCGTGACGACAGCGAAATGCTGAAAATCTGGGACGCCGCCGTGGCCGAGACGCGGGCGCTGCTGGAGAATTGGTGAACGGAGGGCGCCGTCATGCAAATCCGTTTCGATGGCAAGACCGTTGCCGTCACCGGGGCCGGCCATGGGTTCGGGCGCGCTATCGCCCGCGGGTTCGCCTTATTGGGCGCGCGCGTGTTCGCCACCGACCTCTCGCCTGACAATCTGAAAGAAACCGCCGCGCCGGGCGGTATTACCGTCCAGGCCGTCGATCTGCGGGATCGCTCGGCCGCCACCGCCTGGATCCGTGGCATCGAAACGGCGACCGGCGGCGCCATCGATGTGCTGGTGAACAACGCTGGCGGCGTCGCGGGGCAAGGCCCCGTACCGCTGGAGGATGTGACCGACGAGGCCTGGAACACCATCTTCGACGTCAACGTGAATGCCGCGTTCACACTCTGCCGAGCGGCGGCGGCGGGAATGAAACGGGCGGGCGGCGGGCGGATCGTGAATATCAGTTCGGGAGCTGGCTTGCAGGCCTCGCTGACAGGCATTCAGGCCTATTGCAGCACCAAGCACGCGGTGGTCGGCCTGACCCGCCAATTGGCGCATGAGCTGGGACCTTTCAATATCACGGTCAACTCGGTCGCACCCGGATTCATGCGGACAAATGAGGCGACCGAGAAGCAGTGGGAAAGCTATGGCTCGGATGGTCAGCGGGAGCTGGTGCGCCGGATCGCGATGCAACGTCTGGGGAAGCCCGAGGACATCGCCAACGCGGTCATGTTCTTTGCCTCCGATTTCGCGGGGTTTGTGAACGGGCAGATTTTGGCAGTCGACGGCGGGCGGTAGCGGCCCCAAACCGCTGACATTACTGGTTTGCAATCCAAGGTGGCGTTGTGTATGCCTCTGATAACAAGGGCCGAGTCGTGAATGAGCCCAATCGGCCGCAAAGCCGCAACGTCAGGAAGGTACACAATCCATGAGTACATCCACGTCGCATGTCGGCCCCAACCGCCCTATGTCGGCGGGCGAGAAGAAGGTTATCCTAGCCTCTTCGTTGGGTACAGTGTTCGAATGGTACGATTTCTACCTGTACGGGTCGCTGGCCGCGATCATCGGTGCCAAATTCTTCAGCCAGTTCCCTGAAGGCACACGAAACATTTTCGCGTTGTTGGCTTTCGCCGCCGGCTTTCTGGTGCGGCCATTCGGCGCGCTGGTGTTCGGCCGACTGGGCGATCTGGTCGGACGCAAATACACCTTTCTGATCACCATCATGATCATGGGTTCGTCCACCTTCATCGTCGGCGTGCTGCCGACGTCGGACCAGATCGGCGTCACCGCGCCAATCATTCTGATCGCGCTGCGCCTGCTGCAAGGTCTGGCGCTGGGTGGTGAGTATGGCGGTGCCGCGACCTACGTCGCCGAACACGCCCCACAGAATCGGCGCGGCTTCTACACAAGCTGGATCCAGACCACCGCGACGATGGGCCTGTTCATGTCGCTGCTGGTGATCCTGTTCACGCAATCCACTCTGGGCCCGAAGGACTTCGCCGACTGGGGTTGGCGCGTGCCGTTTATCGTATCCGTTCTGCTGCTGGCGATCTCCGTCTGGATCCGCATGCAACTGGCGGAAAGCCCGGCTTTCCTGAGGATGAAAGCAGAAGGCACCCATTCCAGGGCGCCGCTGGGTGAGGCGTTCGGCCAGTGGAAAAACGCCAAATGGGCCATCCTCGCTCTGCTCGGCATGGTCGCCGGTCAGGGTGTGGTTTGGTACACAGGGCAGTTCTATGCACTGTTCTTCCTGGGCGCCGTGCTCAAGGTCGATCCTTTCACCGCCAATTTGCTGATCGCCTGGTCGCTGGCTATCGGCACCGGCGGGTTCATCCTGTTCGGTTGGCTGTCGGACAAAATCGGCCGCAAGCCGATTATTCTGGGCGGCTGCCTGATCGCCGCCGTGACCTACTTCCCGGTGTTTAATCTGATGGCCGAAATCGCCAACCCGGCGTTGTCGGCTGCGCATGAGTCGGTAAAGGTCGTCGTGGTGGCCGATCCCAGCGATTGCTCCTTCCAGTTCAACCCGGTCGGTACCGCGAAGTTCACCAGCGGTTGCGATATCGCCAAGGGATCGCTGGCGCGTGCATCGGTGGTCTACTCCCAGCAGGACGCTCCGGTCGGCACGGCGGCCAGTGTGAAGATCGGAGACAAGACCCTCGACGCGAAGTCGGCCAGTTTCGCCAAAGACGTGACGGACACCCTAACGGCGGTCGGTTACCCGGCGGCGTCCAACCCGTCGGTCGTGAAGATGGCGAATCCGTTCGACATCTTCCGGGCGCAGCCCTTCAAGCTGGTGCTGATCCTGGCCTTCTTGATGGTCCTGGTGACCATGGTCTACGGCCCGATCGCCGCCGCGCTGGTGGAACTGTTCCCCACCCGCATCCGCTACACATCCATGTCGCTGCCCTACCACATCGGCAACGGCTGGTTCGGCGGGTTGCTGCCGGCGACGATGTTCGCGATGAACGCACAGAACGGCAGCATCTTCTTCGGGTTGTGGTACCCGATCGTGATCGCCGGAGCGACCTTCGTCATCGGGCTGCTGTTCCTGCCTGAGACGAAGGACCGGGACATTTACGCCGGGGACTCGTCGATCCACCCAGGCGACCGGGTGATCGCGATCGATCCGATGGCTGTCGACTGACACAAACGGAACCAAAGAAAAGGCCGGGGCACGCAAGCGCCCCGGCCTTTTTTCCATGGAGGTCGGGTCAGACCCCGCCCCAAACCTCCGTCGCCACTTCCACGCAGCGGCGCAGCTTTGCCCATTGCTCCTCCTCGGTCAGGGTGTTGCCTTCCTCGGTGGAGGCGAACCCGCATTGCGGCGACAAAGCGAGCTGTTCCAGCGGTAGGTATTTGGCGGCCTCATCGATGCGCCGCTTCAGGTCGTCCTTGCTTTCCAGCGCGCCGGTCTTGGATGTCATGATTCCCAGCACCACGGTCTTCTTGCCGCGCGGGACGAAGCGCAGCGGCTCGAACCCGCCGGCGCGGTCGGTGTCGTATTCCATGAAATAGGCGTCGGAATTTATCTGGTTGAACAATACCTCCGCCACCGGCTCGTAGCCGCCTTGCGCCACCCAGGTGGAGCGGAAATTGCCGCGGCACAGATGCATCGAGATCGTCATGTCCGCCGGCTTCGCCTCGATCGCGCGGTTCAGCATGGCGGCGTAGATGCCCAGCAGTCCCTCGACGTGCTCGCCACGGGCTTTCAGCGCCGCGATCTGTTCGGGGTCGCAGAGGTAAGCAATGTTGACCTCATCGATTTGCAGATATTTGCAGCCGGCCGCCGCGAAGGCGCCGACTGCTTTGTTGTACGCCTCCCCCAAATCGCCGAAGAACCCGTCCAGCGTGGGGTAGGTGGTGCGGTCGATGGCCTGCCGCCCACCCCGGAAATGCACCACCGAGGGCGACGGAATGGTCTGCTTCGGCACCGCCGTCCGCACGTGCGAGGCCAGAAAAGCGTAGTGGTCCAGCATGACCGGCTTGGACCAGCCGATGCGCCCGTTCACCCGCAGCGCATGCCCGAGCGGGACGTTGCCCTTGAATTGGATCTTTTGCTCCGGTTCGTAGATTTCCACCCCGTCCAGGCCGGCGACGAAATCGTAATGCCAATAGGCGCGGCGGTATTCGCCATCGGTGGCGGCGCGCAGGCCGATTTCCTCCTGCTTGGCGATGGCGGCGGCGATGCAGCGGTCCTCGACGTCGCGCAGGGCATCCAGCGGCAGGATACCGGCCTTCCAGGCGGCGCGGGCAGCTTGCAGTTCCTTCGGGCGCAACAGGCTGCCGACATGGTCTGCTCGGAAGGGTGGGTTGGTGCCGGGCATGCGGTGTTTCCTTTTGGAGTATTGTGTTTGTAGCTTACCCCATTCCGTCGCGTTGGAGCATACTGCGTGTGCCAACACGAAGGGTCCCGCCATGCATCGTCGTACGCTCCTGCAAGCAGCTCTGTCCGCACCCTTGGCCGGCCCGGCGCTGGCGCAGCCGAGCAAGACGGAAACGCTGCGGTTCATCCCGCAGGCCAATCTGACGTCGCTGGACCCCATCTGGACCACCGCCACGGTCACCAACAACCACGGCTACTACGTCTACGACACGCTTTATTCCGCCGGCCCTGACATGCGTCCGAGGCCGCAGATGGCGGCGGGGCATGAGGTGTCCGCCGACGGCCGTACCTGGCGCATCCGCCTGCGGGACGGGCTGACCTTCCACGACGGCACCAAGGTGCGCGCCTCCGATTGCAACGCCAGCATCCAGCGCTGGGCGAAGCGCGATGCCATGGGCCAGATCCTCGACGCGGTGGTGGAAAAATGGGCCGCTCCGGACGACCGCACCATGGAGCTGACCCTCAGCCGGCCGTTCCCGCTGCTACTGGACGCGCTGGCCAAGCCCGACGCTTCGGTTCCCTTCGTCATGCCGGAGCGGATCGCCAAGACCGACCCGATGAAGGCGTTCACCGAAGTGGTCGGTTCCGGTCCGTACCGCTTCTTGCCCGACGAGTATATCTCCGGCGCCCGTGTCGCCTATGCTCGGCATGAGGCCTATGTGCCCCGTTCCGAAAAACCGGAATGGGCGACCGGGGGCAAGATCGCGTATTTCCCCCGCGTCGAGTGGAACGTCATACCCGACCCCGCCACCGCCGCCGCCGCGATCCAGCGCGGGGAGGCCGATTGGTGGGAACGTCCGTTCAACGATTTGCTGCCGGTGATGCTGAAAGACCCCGGCGTGACCAGCATCATCGCCGATCCCTCCGGCCGCAACAGCATCCTGCGGTTCAACTGCCTGCATCCGCCGTTCGACAACGTGAAGGTGCGCCGGGCCGTGCTGGCCGGAATCCGGCAGGAGGATTACATGCGCGCCGCCGTCGGCGACGATACGTCGTTATGGCGGGTTTGCCGGTCGCAGTTCCCCTGCGGCACGCCGTACCTGTCCGAGAGCCTGGGCAACCGGCTGATGGAGGGCAGTTTGGACAAAGCCCGCCGCCTGCTGGCGGAGTCCGGGTATGCCGGCCAGCGCGTCGTCATCATCAACCCTACCGATTTCCCGCTGATTGGCCCGCTCGGCCAGGTCACCGCTGACCTACTGAAGAAGATGGGCATGAACGTCGATCTACAGGAATCCGACTGGGGCACGGTCGTGCAACGCCGGGCGTCCCGCGAACCGCCGGACAAGGGCGGCTGGAGCATCTTCCACACGACGGGGTCGTCCTCCGGCTGGGTCAACCCGGCGGTCGCGCAAAACCTTCGGGGGCAGGGCGCCAAAGGCTGGTTCGGCTGGTGGGACAGCCCGAAGCAGGAGGAACTGGTGCGGGACTGGCTCGCGGCGGCGGATGATGCCGCGCAAACCCGCATTGCCCGAGCAATCGGCGACCTCGCGATGGAGGAAGTGCCCACGATACCGCTCGGGCAATACTACATCCGCACCGTATTCCGGTCGAACCTGACGGGCATGTTGCAAGGGCCGTGCCCCCTGCCGTGGAACCTGCGGCGGGTGTGAGCGGACCTACCGGTCCAGCCACACATCCTCCATCCGCCAGGCGTTGTATTGACTGTTAACCATCATGGTCAGCCCTTTGACCCAAGGCTGCCAGCAGGTGGCCGCGCGGCGGTGGTAGATGATGGGGCGGGCGCGTTCCTCTTGCAGCGTGCGGTCGATCTCCCACACCATTTGCCGGCGCTTATCCGGATCGAGTTCCATCGACTGTTGCTCGATCTTCTTGTCCAGCGCCTTGTTGCAGTAACCGGGGTAATTCCGGGCGGCGCCGCAGACGTAGTTCTGGTAGAAAGTCGGATCGGGATCGTCGGCGCCGGCGCCCAGCACGCTGATCGCCACAGTGAAATCCTTCTTGATCAGCTTCGGTACCCAGGTGGCGGTTTCCGTGGTCTCCAGCTCCCCGTCGATACCGATTTCCTTCAACTGGTCGATCAGCAGCGTCGCCGGGTCGCGATAAACCGGGAGGTTGCGCACCGACACCTTGATCGCCAGCCGTTTGTCCGGCCCGTAGCCGAGGCGCCGCATGATGGCCTTGGCCTCTTCCCGGTTCTTGGCGATGTCGCCGCCATAACCCGGTAGCGTTGCCAGCATGGCGTCCGATATGGCCCAGACACCCTCCGGCCCTGGCTGCATCGCCCCGCCCAGGTTGCCTTCCCCCTGACCGAGGATGCTGACGAACGCCTTGCGGTCCATCGCCAGCGACATGGCACGCCGCAGCTCGGGGTTGTCGAACGGCGGTGCGGTGAAGTTGATCAGCAACCCAATGGACTCGCTGGTCGGCGTAATCTCGCAGACGGCGTTCGGTGCCTGGTTCTTCAGGTCCGCCAGCAGCGGCACCGTGATTTCGTTGGGAAAGGTCATATCGAACTTGCCCGCGACGAAGGCAAGCATGGCCGTCGAGCGGTTCGGAATAATGGTGTATTCGATCCCATCCAGGTAAGGGCGCCCCGGCTTCCAGTAATGCGGGTTGCGCGCGACTTTGATGCTCTGGTTTGGCTGGTAGTCCTGGAAGACGAAGGGCCCGGTCCCGATCGGGTGCAGCCGCATATCGTGTGGCGAAACATGGCACGGATAGACCGGCGTTTGTCCGGTTGCCAGCAGCGACAGCAACGCCGGCTGTCGCCGTTTGAGGTGGATCGTTGCCTCATGCGGACCGTTGGTGGTGGTGCCGGACACGTTCACCCACCAACTGCCGCGGTAGTTCAGCCGCAGCTTCTCCTTCCCCGCGTCGGTCAGCAGATCGAAGGTGCATTTCACATCGGCGCTGGTGAAGGGTTTGCCGTCGTGCCACGTCACCCCGTCTCGTAGTGTCAACGTCAGCGCGGTGTGTTCCGCGTTCCAGGCCCACTTGGTCGCGAGGTCCGGGCGGATCGACTGGACGCTGTTTTGCGGAATGTGCGGGTCATAGACGACGAGATTATTAAAAACTTCCATCATTGGCATGAGGACTCCAACCGTGCCTTCCTCATGGATCGACATGCTGGCGGGGCTGTCGCGGTGGTAGACGCGAAGGGTGCCGCCCGGTTTCTGCGCGTGCGTCTCGGGCGCGAACAGCGCCAGCAGCAAAGCCAACGTCCAGGCGAACGGCTTCATGGAATTCTTCCTCCCGGGTTTCTTCGTCCCTGTCGGAGCTTACCGCGCGGCGGGTCGCAATCGCATCATTTTTTACGGATTGGCCGTGGCCCCCGTCACGCCCGGATCAAATCCAGCAACGCCTCCTCGTCCAGACGCGCGGTGGTTTCCGTCCCCTCCAGCAGGTCTGACGCCAGATCCCGCTTGTCGCGATGCAGGCGCCGGGGTCCAACTGGGCATAGCGTTCCCACAAAGCGGCCGGCGGTTTGGCGAGAATGGCGTTCATCCCCGCATTACACTGCAATCCTGGCGAGTTGGGAAACCGGTTCCCGACCCGCTGTTGCCGATTGGCCCAACCCCGTTAATCTGCCAGCCCATAAAAGGCGGGAGAACAGTCGCATGTCCATCACGGTTAAACAGCTCCATCCCTATTTTATGGGGGAGATCGGCAACATCGATCTGCGCCAGCCGCTCGACAAGGACACGGTCGACGCCCTGAGCGCCGCCATCGACCAGCACGCCGTGTTGGTGTTCCACGACCAGTTCATCGACGATGAGCAGCAGCAGGCCTTCAGCCGCAATTTCGGCGACCTGGAGACCACGGTCCGAGCCTATCGCAAGGATTTTGTGCCGCGGCTGGATGTGCACATGGCGGATATCTCCAATCTCGATGAGAACAACCGTGTGCTGCCCGCCAACGACCGGCGGCGGCTGAACGCGCTGGGCAACCGGTTGTGGCACTCGGATTCCAGCTTCAAGCGGGTGCCGGCGCGGTTTTCCTTGCTGTCGGCGCGGGTCATTCCAAGCTGGGGCGGGGAAACCCAGTTCGCCGACATGCGGGCGGCCTGGGACGCGCTGCCCGACCGCATGAAATCCCGCATTGAAAACATGATCTGCGAGCACACCCAGATTTTTTCGCGCGGCAAGATCGGTTTTACGGATTGGGCGGAGGAAGAACGCGCCAAGATGGCCCCGGTGCCGCAGGTGATGGTGCGGACCCACCCAGGCTCCGGCCGCAAGTCGATCTATCTTTCGTCGCACGCCGGCCGCATCCGCGGAATGGAGGAGCCGGAGGCGCGCATGCTGCTGCTGGACTTGAGTGAGTTCGCGACGCAGCCGCAGTTTGTCTACACACACACCTGGAAGATCGGGGACCTCGTGATGTGGGACAACCGCTGCACCATGCACCGTGCTCGGGAGTACGATGAGACGCAGGTGCGCGACCTGCACCGCACCACGGTATCCGACGGGCGGCCCACGGTGCCGGAAGAACTGGCGGCGTAACGGCGATGGCGCGGCTGCTCGTCGCGCTGTTGTTGATATTACCGCGGCTGGCGCTCGCCGGCTGTGCGCCCATCGCGATGGGGGAGCCCCGGGTCTGGCTGGCCGCCACCGCCGATCCGTCGTTGCGCATCACGTTCCTGGGGCACGCCAGCTTCCTGCTGGAAACGCCGGGCGGGGTGCGAGCGGTCACCGATTACAGCGGGGTATTCGGGACAGCCGATCCGCCCGATCTGGTAACGATGAACCATGCGCATGACTCGCACTACACGCTGAGCCCCGACCCGCGCATCCGGCACGTCCTGCACGGCTGGCAGGAGGGGCCGAAGCCCCCAGCCTACGATGTACGTGTCGGCGACCTGCGTGTCACCAACCTGCCCACCAACATCCGCAACTGGGGCGGCGGGACCGAGGTCAATGGCAACTCCATTTTTATCTTCGAGTCCGCCGGCCTGTGCGTCGCACACCTTGGCCACCTGCATCATCTGCTCGAACCCGCCGACCTCGACGCGCTCGGCCGTATCGACATTCTGATGATCATGGTCGATGGCGGGTATTCGCTGGGGCAGCGCGATGCGCTGGCGGTGGTGGAACAAATCCACCCCCGGATCGTGCTGCCGATGCACTATTTCACCCGGGACCGGCTGGCGTCGTTCGTGGATATGATGCGGGACGCCTATGCCATCCAGGTGCAAGATCGCCCAAGCGTGGTACTATCCCGCGCAGCACTACCGGAACGGCCGACTGTGATCGCGCTGCCGGGGCCGCACTAAACGAGGAAACATACGATGACCGTCGCCCGCGAACTCGCCGAATTCCTGACCGGGGTTTCGGTCGCCGATCTGCCCGCCCAGGCCATGGACCACGCAGCGATGGTGATCGCCAGCACCTTCGCCAGCGCCGCGTTCGGGACCACGATCGAGTCCGCCCAGATCATCCGCGACCTGACAAAGGAACAAGGCGGGCGGCCGGATTCGTCGATTTGGTTCGATACCGGTGCTCGGTTACCCGTGGCCCAGGTGGCGCGGGTTAACGCCATGCTGAGCGACGCCGCCGCCTCCGACGACAGCGACCTGCGCAACATCGTGCACGCCGGTACCCCGCTGACCGCGGTGTCCCTGGCGATGGCCGAACGCCTGGGCGCGAGCGGGGAGGATGTGCTGGCCGCCATTGTGATCGGCTACGAGGCGGCGGGTCGCTTGAGCGAGCCTATCACGCCGGGCTTCCGCAATCGCGGCTTTCATGGCTGCCTGGGTGCGGCGATGGCAGCGGCCGGCGCAGCGGCTCGGATGCTGCGGCTGAACGCCGAACAGATGGCGCAATCGATCGCGATCACGGCGGTGTCGATCGGCGGACTGGCCACAGCGGCCGATACCAGCGTGGCCCGCGAATACCATGCCGGGCTGGCGGCGATGCATGGGGTGAACGCCGCCCTGGCCGCGCAACGTGGCTACAAGGTGGAGGAGCGCATCCTGGAAACTCACCAGGGTTTCTTCGAGGCTTTCGGAGCCGCCGATGGCGCCGCCGCCGGCAAGATCGCACTGCAAGGGATGGGCGAGAGTTGGGACATCGTCACCGACATGGCGATCAAGCTGGTGCCGGGCGGACACCCGTACCACTCCTTCGCGGAGGCCGCCGCGAAGGCCGCGCGGGCCGGCGGATTCGCGCCGGACGAGATCGAAAGCATCGAGGTGTCCCGGCCCGGGCTGACGAAACTCGGCGGACCGATGCACCCGGCCGATCTGATCGACATGGCACACAGTCCGGTGAATTTCCTCGCGGCAGGAGCCGCGGATTGGGGTTTTGGGTGGGAGAACGCCAGCCCGCGGAAAATTACCGATCCGGTGATCCACCGGTTGATCGATAAGGTGCGGGTGGGGCCTCAGCCTTTGGAGCACGCGGCGCTGTACCGGCAGGGTGCCACGGTGACGATTACCGCGACCGACGGGCGCTTCGCGCGCAGCACCGTGCTGCTGCCGTACGGATCGGGCGCGCTGGGAATCGACTGGGCCGATATCGACGCGAAATACCGGGCGCTGGTGCCGACCTCGGGATTGGGTAGCGCAGCCATTGAGGCAAGTTTGGCGGCGGTGCACGACCTGCGGCGCGCGGCGAATGTATCGGGCTTGATTGGGCTTTTGCGGTAAGGGAGACAACAGATGTCCCGCATCCTGTTCAAGAACACCCGCGTCTGGGACGGTACCGGTGCCGCCGCCTTCCCCGCCGACGTGCTGGTCGAGAACGACCGCATCCGAGCGGTGGCCCGGTCGCTGGGCCAGCTCGAAGCGGCGGGGGCGGAGGTTATCGACGCCAAGGGCATGACCCTGATGCCGGGGATGGTCGAAGGCCACGCCCACATCACCTTCATCAACGCCGCCCGTTCCACCGACCTCGGCGATACCCCGCCCGAGGAGCACACGCTGATCGCCGCCCGCAATGCTCGGCTGTTGCTGGATCACGGGTTCACCAGCGCATACAGCGCGGCGTCGGCCAAGCTGCGGATCGATGTAGTGATCCGGAATGCGATCGAGGCCGGGGATCTGCCGGGACCCCGGCTGCGCGCCTGTGGGCCGGAGATCACGGTGACCGGGGGCCTGGGCGACGAGCGCCAGGCGCACCAGTTCCGCGACAGTTTCGCCATCGTGGCGGACGGATCGATGGAAGTAACGAAACTTGCGCGGCTTTGCGTGCGGGAGGGGGTGGACAGCATCAAGCTCAACATCTCCGGCGACGATTACACACGGAAAGGATCGCTGCCGCGCACCGTCATGAGCGAGGCGGAAATCCGCGCCGGCGTCACGGTCGCTCGGGATTTTCACCGGATGGTGAACGCGCATTGCCGTGCGGCGGAGAGCGTCAAGCGCGCCGTCCGGTGCGGCGTGGACGTGATTTATCATTGCGAACACGCCGACGAGGAAGCGCTCGATCTGCTGGAGGCCGCCAGGGACCGCGTGTTCGTCGGACCGGCGATCGGGCTGCTGCACGCGGCGGTGCACGACGATCCCTCGGGCGGGGTGCCACGGGCCTACGACCTGGGTTTGGCGGCGGCGTCGCGCTGCTATCCGGAGATGAAGAAGCGCGGCATCCGCGTGGTCATTGGCGGCGACTATGGTTTTGCCCGCACGCCGCAGGGGGAGAATGCGCGGGACATCGAGCACTTCGTTCGGCATCTGGGCTACTCGCCATCCGAGGCGCTTGTCTGCGCGACCCGCTACGGCGCCGAACTGATGGGCATTGAGGCCGGGCTGGTGCGGGAGGGCTGCCTCGCGGATTTGCTGCTGGTCGATGGCGACCCGGTGGCGGATGTGCGGGTGTTGCAGGACCGGAACCGGATCGTGGGGATCTGGAAGGGCGGCACGGCGTATAAGCTGGACCGGGCGGTGTTGGAGCGGCGGGAGATGAGGGCGGCGGAGTAGGCGCTTGGCTTACGCGGCCAGCGGCTGGATCTCCGGTTCGATGCTGTTTCCCACCGTCGCCTCCGCACGGGACAAATCGTAAGCAGCCTGTAAGTTCAGCCAGAACCGCGGCGTCGTGCCGAAGAACCGGGCCAACCGCGGAGCGGTATCGGAGGTTATCGCGCGTGGTTTCTCCTTCGCGACGATGCTGGTGATCCGGTCCGGCGGTACATGCAGCGGGCGCATGAATTCCTCCAGCAGCACTTCGCCGGTCCGGAAAATCAACGCTTCCCGGCGAAGAACGCCTTCAGCAACGCGGCGGCGTCAGTTTCTCGCACGCCGCCGACGACCTCCGGCCGGTGGTGGCACGACGGGGCGTCGAAGACCCGGGCGCCGTGCTCCACCCCGCCGCCTTTGGGGTCGTAGGCGCCGAAGATCAGGCGGCGGATGCGGAAGAAGCTGATGGCCTGGGCGCACATGGGGCAGGGCTCCAGGGTTACCACCACGTCGCAGTCGGGCAGACGGGCCGAGCCTCGGGCGGCGGCGGCGGCGCGCAGGGCCAGGAGTTCGGCGTGGGCGGAGGCGTCGTGCGACCCCTCCACCGCGTTGCCGGCGCGGGCGAGGACGTGGCCGCTGGCGTCCAGGACGACCGCGCCCACCGGCACCTCGCCCCGCTCGGCGGCGGCCTGGGCCTCTAAAAGCGCGATTTCCATCGGTTCCATGCGGTGTTGCTTGCCGTATTGCCTCCCAGAGGTCTAGCAAGCGCGTCATGAGCAAGCGACCCATCATCGGTGTGACCCTGGATTCCGAGCAGCCGGGGGGTTACTCGAAATACCCGTGGTATGCGGTGCGGCAGAACTATGCCGACGCCATCGTGGCGGCGGGGGGGCTGCCCATCGCGCTGCCGCATAACGCCGCGCTGGCGGGGCAGTATCTGGATATGGTTGACGCCCTGGTGGTGACAGGGGGGGCGTTCGACGTCGATCCGTCGCTGTATGGCGAAGGCGACCGCCACGCCACCGTCACCCTGAAGGAAAACCGCACGCAAGCCGAGCTGGCGCTGACCACCGGCGCGCTGGAACGGAACCTGCCGGTGCTGGGCATTTGCGGGGGGGAGCAACTACTGGCGGTCGCGTTGGGCGGGACGCTGATCCAGCACATTCCCGACAGCATCGACAACGCTTTGGCGCACGAGCAACCCAACCCCCGCCACGAGCCCGGCCACCAGGTCGCCGTCACGCCTGGAACCCTGCTGCACCGCATCGTGGGTGCGCCGGCAATGCGGGTCAATTCAGCCCACCACCAGGCCGTGCGCACCCCCGGCCCCCGAGCCGTGGTCAATGCCGTCGCCTCTGACGGGGTGATCGAGGGGGTGGAAGATACGGGGTATCGCTTCTGCCTCGGCGTCCAGTGGCACCCGGAGTTCTTCATCGACCCCGGCGACCGGCGCATCTTCGACGCCCTGATCGCGGCGTGCGCGGCATGAGCGACACCGACAAGGGCGACCGCATCGCCAAATTCCTGGCCCGAGCAGGGGTGGCCAGCCGGCGCGACGCCGAGAAGATGCTGGCCGAGGGCCGCGTCAAGCTCAACAATGCCGTCGTCACCCACCCCGCCACCTTCGTCGCCAAGGGCGACCTGATCGTGGTCGACGGCAAGCTGGTGGAAGAGCCCGAACGCACCCGGTTGTGGCGCTACCACAAGCCCGACGGGCTGGTGACCACCCACCACGACCCCGAGGGGCGGCCCACCGTGTTCGACAAGCTGCGCGACCGGTTGCCGCGGGTGATCAGCGTCGGGCGGTTGGACCTCACCAGCGAGGGGCTGCTGCTGCTGACCAACGACGGCGCTTTGGCCCGACATCTGGAACTGCCCTCCACCGGCTGGATCCGCCGCTACCGGGTGCGAGTGTTCGGCCACCCCGACCCCCGCGCGCTCGCCGACCTCGCCAAGGGCGTGACCATCGAGGGCGTGCGCTACGCCCCCATCGAGGCCGCTTTGGACTCCCGCAAAGGCGACAACGCCTGGATCACCGTCGCCTTGACCGAGGGCCGCAACCGGGAGGTGCGCAAGGTCATGCGCCACCTCGACCTGCACGTCTCCCGTCTGATCCGGCTGGCCTACGGCCCCTTCCAGCTCGGCACCCTCGCCCGGGGGGAAGTCGAGGAAGTCCCGCCCCGCACCCTGCGGGAGCAGCTGCCCGCCCTTGCCGGGCCGGTGCCGGCGCGGCCGCACCAGCGGCGGGGGTAGGGTGCGGATCGTCGCCGGCCAGTGGCGGGGGCGAGCTTTATCCGCGCCATCGGGGTTGGTGACTCGCCCCACCGCGGACCGCGTCCGCCAGGCGCTGTTCGACACGCTGCTCCATGCCCCCTGGGCCGGCCGCGCCTGCGTGGAGGGCGCCGTCGTGCTGGACGTGTTCGCCGGCACCGGCGCCATGGGGCTGGAGGCCCTGTCCCGAGGCGCCGCCCGCGCTGCGTTCGTGGAGCAGGACCGTGCCGCTTTGGCGTCGTTACGCGCGAATATCGCCGCCTGCCAGGCGGAGAACCGGTGCGCGGTCCTGGCAATGGATGTGGGGAGGGTACCGGGCGGGGAGGCGGCGTCGCTGGTGTTCCTCGACCCGCCTTACGGGAAGGGTTTGGTGGCCGCGGCGCTGGCTCGGCTGCGGGCGGTCGGGCGGATCGCGCCTGGGGCGCTGGTGGTGGCCGAGACCGGCCGGGACGAACCCGCGCTGGACGTGGAAGCCCTGGCCGAACGAACGCACGGCGCGGCTCGGGTCACGGTCTGGCGGGCTGAATAAGGGTCCCCCTCCCCTCTCGCGGGGGAGAGGGAGGCGCACCCGCACGATCTTTGACCCCGAGCGGGATCATGAGACGCTGCCCCAGCGGCCAGGAGTCCCCGCCCACGCCCCCCGCAGACCACCGCGTCGACTACGCCGACGACCAAGCTTTCCGACAGGCGGTCGCCGAGGGCCTCGCCAGCCCCAACTCCGGACGTCGTATACCCTATGAGGATGTGCGACGCCGGCTCCTGTCCTGGGGCACCGAGAACGAGCCACCTCCTCCCGTATGCAAGTAGGCTTCGCGCTGGAGGTCGCCGCCGACCCTCGAAATCATGCTCGCCAATCGGATCGTGCCCGCCCCGATATTTCGCTTGCAACCGGCGGTCGAAATCCCAATCATACAGCCACCATGAACGAGATCAGGCCCCCCCAACCCCTGTCGCAGCCCGATATCGATCCCCTGCTGCTAGAAGCCCGCCCCGTCGTCTACGTCGCCCGCGAACTGCGGGGGAAGCGCGACGGCGTTGTGGTCAGACGGGACGACGACACCGATGCCGAGTATCAGGCTCGGTCCGAACTGTTCAATCTGCTGCTCGACCACGCTGAAAAAGGTTGAACCCGTTCCCTTTTGAGGAAGGGGACTTCGTCTGGTGTGCCTTTCCGGAGAATGAGAATCGGGACATTCCCAGCCGTCATCTCCATATCGGATATGTGGTCGTCTTGGTGGCCGCTGGGGCGGCAAACCGCGAACACCGAGCGGTCATTGCCTACACAACCAGCCAGCCATGGCCGCATGACGCCCAGCGGCCCGGCGTCGTCCCATTTTCGCTGGATCAGGCGCGCGCCCTCGGCCAACAGAGGCCGTTTGTTCTGCATCTCTGGCGCATGGCCCATATCGACCTGACCCCGGCCTGGTTTCCGTATGTATCGGCGCGAGGGGCCGGCGTGGTCGGACGCGCATCGAGAACGCTCAGGCTGGAGCTCGAAGCAAAGACCAGGGAGGTTTTCACCCGGCATCCGGACAGCGTCGATTTTCTGGGCCCCAATCGCCCGCGACCGAAGCGGTGATAGCGACCCGCCTGTGTTCAACTGCCACACTGGCCTGAGGTGACCGGGTCAGGCCCGGCCATGACGGGGGTGGGGGCAAGAGCTACCCCAACCGAAGCCTAACGCCCGCCAACCCCTCAAACTCAACCACCACCTCCCGGTGCATCCAGCCAAACCGGCGGAGTCATACCGTCGAGCATCACGGTTTGCCCAGCCTTCAACCCGCCGAACACGGCCGCGGTTCGGTTGCGCATACAATGGTATCGTGCGTTACCTTCTTCCCATCACCGACCCGGATACCCGCCACTGCCCGATTGAGCCCCCCGCGTGCAGCACCTCCTCATCTTCGTCATCGCCTTCACCGGCTGGTCGATCAATACGCTCGCGGCGGGGGGCGGCAGCCTCCTGCTGATCGCCGCCCTGAGCTACGTCATTCCGCTGGTCGACGTGGCGCCGGTGGTGACCGTCGGGAGCCTTATTGCCGGCATCAGCCGCATCACCCTGTCGTGGCGGCTGATCGATTGGCAGGTGGTGCGCTGGTACACCCCCGCCACCGTGCTCGGCGCCATCGTCGGCGCCTGGACCTTCGCCCATGTCGACACCGCCTGGCTGCAGGTCGTGGTGGGACTGTTCCTGGTCAGTGCCGCCTGGCAGTACCGTTTCGGCGCGCGGGAGCGTTCGTTCGCCATGACACTGCCGATCTTCATACCGGTCTCATTCGTGATCGGCCTGGTCTCGGCTGTGATCGGCGCCAGCGGTCTGATCGCCAACCCGTTCTACCTGAACTACGGCCTCACGAAGGAGCGGATGCTGGCCACCCGTGCCGCCAATTCCATGTTGCTGCAGGTCACCAAACTCATCAGTTACGCCGCGTTCGGCGTCCTCCAATGGGGCACCCTGCACGATGGCGTGATCGCCGGTGCCGGAACGGTTGCCGCAATCATATTGGTGACGCCGGTGCTCGGCCGCACCAGTCCCCGAGCGTTCCGCACGTTCGCGGTGTTGGCCATGTTCGCGACCGGGCTACTCATGGTGTGGCGGCATCGGGCGATGCTCGGCATGATGGGTTAGATGGGCGTCCGCCCCTGCCCCAACCGCACCCGCACCGCTGGCAGCCCGTCAAATGCCACAACAACATCCCCCGGCGCGTCCAGCCAAACCGGCGGAGTCACACTGCCGAGCATCACGGTTTGCCCGGCCTTCAACCCGCCGAACGCTGCCGCGACCTCGGAGCTTGCGAGCCACGCCAGACACGCGAAGGGGTGTCCCATCAGGTCGGACGACATGCCGTGGTCCCGCACCACGCCATCCACGCTGATCCGCCCGCGCAGCGCGCCGACATCCAGCGTGCGCCAATCGACCCCGCCCTGATCACCGACCACCGCCGCGCAATGATACACCTGATCGGCGATCAGCGTGGGCGTGCCCAGCGTGCGCAGATCGTCGTAGCGGTTCTCGACGATTTCCACCCCGGCGATCACCTCGCCCACCGCGTCCGCGACGTCGTCCAGCCCATACGGCCCCGGCGGCAGATCGCGGGACAGCCGCACCGCGACCTCGCACTCCACCCCCGGCCGGATGAACGAGGCGAACCGCAGATCGGCCGACTCATGGTAGACGTTCCCCGCTTCCATAAACCCCGCCGCCGGACCGCTCAGCCCGAGGTATTCCTGCATCCGCTTCCCGGTCGCCCCGATCTTGAACCCGGCGGGGACGCGGGCCCCCACCAAGCCGGCCAGCGCCACCTGGGCCGCGGCACCCTCATGCACCGTCGAAGGTGCCCCCGGAAACGGCAATACCAAACAACGATCCCGCCGCATCCGATGCAGCACACCGGCAGCGGCTAAAGGATCGAACGCCATCAGGGCCTCGTCAGCTCATACAGCGCCACAGCGGCGGCGGCGGACACGTTCAGGCTTTCGACCACGCCCTTGATGGACAGGCCCACGACCTCATCGCAGGTTTCGCGGGTCAGGCGGCGCATGCCCTCCCCCTCGGAGCCCAGCACCAGCGCCACCCGGCGGCCGGCGAACGCGGCGCCGGACAGCGCCGGCCCGGCGGCATCCAGCCCGATGCACCAAATATTGGCGGCCTTCAGCGCGATCAGCGTGCGGGTGATGTTAACGGCACGCAGCAGCGGCAGGATCTCCAGCGCGCCCGAGGCCGCTTTCGCCAGCGCCCCCGTCTCATCCGGTGCGTTCCGGTCCTGCACGATCACCGCGGCGGCCCCGAACGCGGCGGCGGAGCGCATGATGGCCCCCACGTTGCGCGGGTCGCTGACCTGATCCAGCACCACGATCGGGCCAGCGTGATCCAGCACCGACTGCAAGGACGGTTGCGGCAGCGGGTCGGCCAGCAGCGCCGCCCCTTGGTGCACCACATCCCGCCCCAGCAGCTGATCCAGCCGCGCTCGGTCGGTGCGTTCCGGTTGCAGCGGCCACGCCCCCTTAAACGAAGCCGAGATCGCGGTTTCCGCTTCCTCGGTCAGCAGCAGATGCCGCAGCCGGCGGGATGGATTGGCCAGAGCGGCCGCGATGGCGTGATGGCCATACAGCCACACAGCACCCTTCGGCGCGTCGGGGGCCCGAGCCTCCCGCTCCTGCCGTTGCGGCTGCGGGCGCGGCCCACCACCATGCGGGCGGAAGGGTTTTTGTCCGGGCTTGAACCCCTGTCCCTGCTCCCGCGGGGGCCGAGGCGCCTGCGCGTTCGGCGCATGCAGCGTCGTGGGGCGCGGCGCCTGATCCCGATCCCGCCCAGGCGCCGGCGGCCGAGGCCCTTGCCCCTGCTGCGGACGCGGCCCCTGCCCGTGTTGCGGGCGCGGACCCTGCCCCTGCTGGGGCCGTTGCGACTGACCGCCCGGCCCCTTGTAAGGACCACGATCGGAGGATGGGGGCCGGCCGGAGCCGCCTTGCCTGAAGTTACCCGGAGTTTTCATGCTCCCGCGTATAAACGCCCCGCCGCCCCCACGCCAGCGCCGGAAGCTCGACCCACCGCCGCAACGCCATGGCGACCAAAACCGGCAGCCCCGCGGCCCCCGGCACCCAAAACACCGTAAACCACCAACCGTCGCCGTTCGTTAAAGCACTCAGCCCAACCCCCAACAATTTCTGCGCAGGCTCATTCGCCAGATACAGACTGTAAGAAAGCCCCCCCAACCACTGCGCTGGCCGGGAGCGCAGCAACGCCGACAACCACCCATCCCGAAACTCCGCCCCCAAACAAACCGCCCAAACCAAAGGCGGCACCAATTTCCCAAAGCCCCCCTGCCACCAACCCAGAGCCAACACCGCCGTCATGACCCAAAAAAACGTCATCTTCGGGCTTGATCCGAGGACCGCCATTGGCACGGCCGGTGGTTGCGGCGGTCCTCGGGTCAAGCCCGAGGATGACGGATGGGGAACCCCCACCAACCCCGCGCTCATCATCCCCAACACAAAATATCCAGCCTTGTTCGGCAAAAACGCCCGGCTGAAATGCCAGGCCTCCGGCGTCACCGCGCCCCAAACCACCCCCGCGACCGCCAGCCCCAGCAACACAAACCAGGCCCGCCGCCCCAGCAGCAGCGCGAGCACATAGAACTGCCACTCCGTCGACAGGCTCCACGCCGCCCCCAGGAAGCTGACCCAGGCATCCGGCAGCACCGCATCGGGAAACAACCCGTGTGTCATGGTCAAATGCGCCGCGATCTCCGCCGCCCAGCCGGAAGGCCACCCCTGCGACCAAATCGAAAAAGCCGGGCTGTCCGCCCCAATCCAAGGCATGCGTTCAAAGCCGGCGGATAGAGGCTGCACCGCCACCGCCACCGCGAACATCGCCAGAAACACCGGAAAAATGCGGGCCACCCGAGCCACCAGAAACGGCCTGGCGCGGTAGCCGAACCGTTCCAACGAGCGTGCGATCACCAACCCGCTGAGGATGAAAAACACGTCCACCGCCGCCCCGCCGTGCGACAGCGCCGAGGCCAGCCATGGGGGAAACAGAGCAAAAGGCGCCATGTGACTCAGCATCACATACACCGCCAGCACGCCGCGTAGCCCATCCAGGCACTTCAACCGTTCCATCCCGGCAGCATGCGCCGGCAATGGTTAAGGAGGCGTAAACGCCAACGGAAAAATCAGCCGGTTTCGCCGCCGTATTTGGCCTGCCAGACCTGCTCCCGAAGCAACACCTCGGGCGCTTCCAGCGACACGTCCAACACGATCGTCATCGCCGCGACGGCCATGTAGTAGGACACCAGTAACGCGAAATCGACGATCTGCCGGGGGGTGAAGAAGCTATGCACCGCCTCCTCGATGCGCTGCGGCGGCCGGCGCCAGGCGGTAATTTCCAACGCGAACTCGCACAGGGTCAGCTCCGGCGGCTCCAGGTCGCGCGGCGCCCGTCCCTCCCGGATCAGGTGCAGCTGCTCCTCCGTCAGCCCGGTGGCGAGGCCCAGGGGCGCGTGATGCTGCCACCCGTATGCCACGTCGCGCAGCACCACCAGGATCGCCAGCTCCCGCTGCATCTCCGACAGCTCGGTGCCATAGCGGCAATATTCGCCGAATGCCGCGAAGGGCCGCAGCCCCTCCGGCGCGTGCGCGATGGTCCGCATGAGGTTGGAGACATAGCCGCGGCTGGTAGCGATCTGGCGGAAGGTTTCCTCCAGTTCGGAGTCTTCGGTTTCGTCTTCGAAGTCGTCGGAGATTGCCGGGCGCTCCTGTTAGACCGCTTCACCCATCGGCGCGCGGCACCCAGGGGATCTGGCGCAACTCGATGCCCTCTTCGGCCAGAGCCTCAGCCTCGTCCGGCGTTGTTTCGCCGTAGATGCCGCGTTCCTCCGCCTCGCCGCGATGGATCTTGCGTGCCTCCTCCGCCAGCTCGGGGCCGACGTAGTCGCAGTTCTTTTCGACCTCGGACCGCAGCTTCTGTAGCATCGCGATTAGCTGCGCCGGCATGCGCCCACCACCCGCCATGGCGGGGACCGGCGGTAAGACCTCCGCGGCCGGCGTCGGTGCCGGCGGTTCCACCGGCGCGACCGCTCGGCTGGTCGACACGGCCGGCGCCATCAGCGCCCGATCCACCTTGGTGTTGCCGCAGGTGGGACATTCCACCAGGCCGCGCCTGGCCTGCTTGTCGAACGACGCGCTGTCCTTGAACCACCCGTCGAAATGGTGATCCCCCGCGCAACGGAGCTGATAATGGATCATGCCAGCAGCGCGTCCAGCTTCCCGGCGCGGTCCAGTGCGATCAGATCGTCGCAGCCGCCGATGTGCTGCCCGCCGATGAAAATCTGCGGCATGGTGGTGCGCCCGCCCGAACGTTCGATCGCCTCGACCCGCGCCGCGGAGCCATGCGGCGCGTCGATCTCCTGAAACGCGACGCCCTTGGTGCCAAGCAAATGCACCGCCCGTTCGCAGAATGGGCACCAGGGCTGGGTGTAGATTTGGATCTCTGGCATGAACACGTCCTTCGCCGCGAAATGTCGTGCGATTGCGACGATTGTGCAAGGGGGTGAGGCTCAGGGCGCCAGGCGCCGCCGCAGTTCCGCCATGCATTCTGGTTTCCCATCCACGCACCCGCGTTCCATCCACCAGGCCCGCAGATCCCGCAACAACGCCCCAACGCGCGGCCCCGCCGGAACACCGAGGGCCACGACATCCCGCCCCACCATCCGAAACACCGGCCGCGGCATCGCCGCCAGCCGCGCACGCAATGCGGGCTCCGCGGCCAGCCACGCCCGCCCGATCAGCACCGCTGGCTCCGTGTCCGCCAAGGCCCGGCGTAACGCGGCATCGTCATCCGCCGGCCCCACCGTCAGAGGCAACCGCAGTGCCACCAGCCGATCGCGATCCGCCACCGACAGTTTTAGGCGAACGGCCACCGCCGCCGCATCCCCGGTCAGCAGGGCCGCCAGGCGCAACACGGGATCGACCGGCGCGCCAGCCGCGATGAGCTGCAAAAGCCCCTCTGGCGCGGCCCCCTCCGGCAGCAACGCCGAGAGAATCCCCAAATCGGCCATCAAAACCACCGCGGCACCAGGGTCTGGCACGGACAGCAGCCCGGACAGCTCGCTCCACACCCGCTCCACCGACAAGCCGGCCAGCCCCGCGATCCCACCCCGGATCGCCGCCAGCGCCGCTGAATCGGGCGCACCCGCACCGTACCTTGCAAAAAAACGGCAGAAGCGCGGGATGCGCAGGTAATCTTCGGCGATGCGGGTCGCGGGGTCGCCGACAAAGCGCAGCACCCCAGCGCGCAGGTCCTCGATGCCGCCGAAATAGTCGAACACCGTGCCATCGCGGGTCATCGACATCGCGTTGATGGTGAAATCCCGCCGCGCCGCGTCCTCCCGCCAGTCGGTGGCGAACGCGACCGTGGCTCGGCGCCCATCCGTGGCGACATCGCGTCGCAAGGTGGTGATCTCGAACCCCCGCCCTTCCACCACGGCGGTGAGCGTCCCATGCCGCAGCCCCGTGGGAACGCTGCGGATGCCGGCCTTTGTCAAGGCTGCCGCGACATCGTCCGGCAACCGCGGCGTGGCGAGGTCGATGTCCGCTACCTTCCGCCCGGCCAGCGCATCGCGCACCGCGCCGCCGACAATCCGAGCCTCAGGCAGGGCATCCAGCACCCGCACCACGGCGGGATCGGCCAGAAACGCCGGCGGGTCGATCTTCAAGGCACGAGCCGTTCCGGGACGATGACTCCGTTCTCGATATGCCGGGGGATGTAGACCGCGTCCGGTGGCGATGCGTCCTCAAACCGCAACCACACCAGCCCGCCCGCCAATATCGCCAGCACCGCACCTGCCCCAACGATCAACCCGACCGAGGGGACCTTCCCCGGCGCCAACACCCGCCACGCGATGAATGCCGCGAGGGGCACCAATAATAAAACGACTTCAGCGAGGCGGATCACTTAGCCAGCCCACCCCGGTCAAGACCGAGGATGACGGAACAGGTGCGCTTCATCCCCGCAATTTCCCCGCCAAATGCACCAAAATCGCCGCTGTCGCGCCCCAGATAAAGTGCTCGGGGTGTGGCCAGACCCAGTATTCGCGCGACCGGCCGAGCACCTCGCGGTACTGTCGTTGGGGGGCGTCGGGGTCCAGCAGCACCTCGATCGACAGCTCGAACACGAACTCCACCTCGTCTGGAGACGGCTGGTACACCAACCCCGGCGGCAGCAGCCCCAGTACCGGGGTGATCCGGTAGCCGGTGCCCGTCACGTAGTCCGACATGCGACCGATCACCTCCACCCGCGCGGGATCGAGGGCGATTTCCTCCTCCGCCTCCCGCAATGCCGCGGCCTCCGGATGCGCATCTTCCTTGTCGATGCGCCCACCCGGGAAGCTCACCTGTCCCGCGTGCTTCTTCAAATGCGAGGTACGCTTGGTCAGCAGGATACTCGGCCGAGGTCCCAGGATCACCGGCACCAGCACGGCGGCGGGGATGGGGGACTTTTCCAGCTGGCCCATGACCTCCTCGCCGTAGACCACCGTGGAGATCAGCGGTTCGGCGGCGATTTGCATCAGGCGTGCCCGCAGCGTGTCGGGATTCACGCCCCTTCGTCCACTTCGTCGTCTATCGGCAGGTCGCCCAGCGGGAAAAACACGCCGCGGCTCCAGACGCCAAGCATATCGCGGCCATCGACGGTTTCCGGGACGGCCAGCGCCACCAATTCGTAGTAGGTGGCGCGGTTGAGGCGGGCTTCGATGGGGTAATCTCCGTCACCTTGCCGCACGACGATGTAGGGGACCGGTTCGTCCCCGCCGGGGTCGTAGGCGACGCGGATGGGGTGGTCCGGCCCCGCCGTCACCACCTGATCGACATTGGTACGAAGGGACAAAACCTGCGTCGGGCCGTCTCCGGTCCAGTCCAGTTCCACCGCGATAAACGGGGCGTCCTCCACCACGATGCGGCCGCGTTCGGCGGGGGTGCGCAGCCAAAATGTGCCATCCGCTTCCCGCCGCAGCACGCTGGCGAACAGGCAAACCAGTTCCTTGCGTTCGATGGAGGTGCCGCGATACAGCCATACCCCGTCGCGGCGGATCACGAAGGGCATGTCACCGCATTCCACGGGCTGCCGCCCGGCTCGCGGCGTCGGCAACCCCAAACCAGGTAACACAGCTTCGCCTCGGCTGGGTGCGCGGCAAATCGGCTGTCCGGACAAGGCGTCGCTCACGTCTCCGTCTCCCATGGACAGGAATGCTTCCTCTCCATCCCGCGATATAGGTAGCATCCCCCCGCGGCGCAAAGTGCCAATATGCCGCGGACGCCGCGAAACCCGAAAGGAACAACTTATGCCGGCCGGTATGGCCTCGGTACCGCAGGGTGCCACCGAACTGCGACCCTCCGCCGACCCGACCACCATCCTGGCCGAGGTGGAGGCCCTCAGCGCCCGCATCGGCGCGATCCGAGCCGCCATCGGGCGGGTGATCTTCGGGCAGGACGACGTGATCGACCAAACCCTGATCACCCTGCTGTCGGGCGGCCATGCGCTGCTGGTGGGTGTCCCCGGCCTCGGCAAGAGCCGTCTGGTCGAAACGCTTGGCATCGTGCTCGGCCTCGGCACCAAGCGAATCCAGTTCACCCCCGATTTGATGCCGGCCGACATTACCGGCAGCGAGGTGCTGGACGAAACCAACGGCCGCCGCAGCTTCCGTTTCCTGCCTGGCCCGGTGTTCTGCCAGTTGCTGATGGCGGACGAAATAAACCGGGCCAGCCCCCGCACCCAGTCGGCGCTGCTGCAGTCGATGCAGGAGCAGCGGGTCGCGGTCGGCGGTGTCGAACATTCCCTGCCACGCCCCTTCCACGTCCTGGCGACCCAAAATCCGATCGAGCAGGAGGGCACGTATCCGCTGCCCGAGGCGCAACTCGACCGTTTTCTCCTCCAGATCGACGTCGGCTACCCATCGCTGGACGCCGAGCGCGCCATGTTACTGGCCACCACCGGCGCTTCCGAGGCGACACCTTTCGCTACCCTGACCGCGGACCAACTGATGGCGGCGCAGGCGCTGATCCGCAGCGTGCCCGTCGGCGAATCCGTTGTTGACGCCATACTGGCGCTGGTACGAGGCGGCCGCCCGGAAACCGCCATGGATGAAACAATTCGCAAACACGTTGCCTGGGGCCCCGGCCCACGCGCCGCGCAGGCCTTGATGCTCGCCAGCCGTGCTCGGGCGCTGCTGCAAGGGCGGCTGGCGCCGAGTATCGAGGATGTGGCGGCGCTCGCCGGCCCCGTGTTGCGCCACCGTATGGCACTGAATTTCGCGGCGCGCGCCGAGGGCGTGGGGCTGGACGACCTGATCGGCCGGTTGGTGGAGCGCCTTGGCTGATCTCGCGATAAGACGCGCCGAGGCGCTCGCCTCCCGCCTGCCGCCGCTGCTGGTGGCGGCGGAGCGGGTGGCCGCGACCGTGGCGCAGGGCGTGCACGGGCGCCGGCGCGTCGGGCAGGGGGACAGCTTCTGGCAGTTCCGCCGCTTCGTCGCGGGCGACCCCGTCAACCGCGTGGACTGGCGCCAATCGGCGAAATCCGGGCAGCCCGCGCCGACCGGCTGGTTCGTGCGGGAAACAGAGTGGGAGGCCGCGCAGACGGTCTGTCTGTGGCACGATGCGTCCCCCTCCATGCACTGGAAACGCGGCGGCCAGGTGGAAAAGCAAGAACGCGCCAACCTGCTGACGCTGGCGCTCGCGGCGCTGCTGCTGCGCGGCGGGGAGCGTGTATTGCCGATGTTTCCCGGCGCCCGCCCGGTCGCCGGGCGTTTCGGGTTGGAGCGGCTGGCCGCGGACCTGGAGTCAGGCAGCGACGATGCCGGCCTGCCGCCGGACATGGCCATCCCCAGGCATTCGACCGTGGTGCTAATCGGCGACTTTCTGTCCCCGCTGGCCGATATCCAGGCGACAATCGGGCGCCTTGCCGCGACCCCGGCACGAGGACACCTGCTGCAAATCCTGGATCCCGCCGAGGCGGCGCTACCCTATGCCGGCCGCATCCGCTTTCGCGGGCTGGAGAACGAGGGGGAGGCCCTGATTCCCCGTGTCGAAGCCATCCGCGACGACTACGCGCACGCGGTGCAAGCGCAGCAAGCCGGCCTGGCCGCGATCTGCGCCGCCGCCGGCTTCGGCTTCGGCGTTCATTTGACCGACCGCTCCCCCGAGGCCGCGCTGCTGTCGCTCTACACCGCGCTGGGGCCGGTGCGATGAACCCTCGCCCCTGTCATCCCCAGGCTTGTCCCCATGTCCGCTAACCTTGAGTGGTGTGGGAGGTCGCCGCACATCTCTCGGGTCAAGCCCGAGGATGACGGTTGGGGGAACGCCCGATGATCTTCGCCTCCCCCTGGGTTCTGGCGGCGCTGGCTGGCTTACCTCTGCTGTGGTGGCTGTTGCGCGTTACACCCCCCGCCCCCCGCACCGAAACCTTCCCGGCGCTGCGCCTCCTGCTCGGCCTGCGCGCCACCGAGGAAACCCCCTCCCGCACCCCCTGGTGGCTGCTCGCCCTCCGCCTGCTGGCAGCGTCGTTGGTCATCGTCGCGCTGGCCCGCCCGGTGCTGGACGCCGGATCGGCGTTGTCCGGCGACGGTCCCGTGCTGCTGGTCATCGACAACGGCTGGGCCTCGGCCCCCGGCTGGCAGAAGCGGGTGCAAACGGCGGGCGCCGTTCTCGATCGCGCCGAGCGGGCGGGGCGCAAGGCCGCGCTGCTGGCCACGGCGGTGGACGAGGGCGGCGCTGCGCCCACCGCGACCGCGCCGCTACCGGTCCCCGATCTGCGCGCCCGCCTGGCCGCGCTGCGCCCCGAACCCTGGCCGGCCGACCGAGCGGCCGCGACAGGCGCGTTGCGCGGGTGGAGGCAACCCGGCACCAGCGTCTTCTATCTCGGCGACGGGCTCGCCGATGCCGCCTTCCCCGCCTTCGCCGAAGCCCTGTCGGCCGCTGGGCCGGTGACGCAAATCTGCTGCGACGCCACCCCCATCCGCGCCTTGCTGCCGCCGGACAGCGAGGCGGACCGGCTGGTCGCGCGCCTGTCGCAGGTGAAGCGCCCCGTGGCCACCCAGACAGCCGTGCTGGCCCAAAGCGGCGACGGCCGCACCCTGGCGCGTGCCGCCATCGGGGTACCGGCCGGCGAGTCCTCCGGCACCGCCGGGATCGCGCTGCCGTCCGAACTCCGCAACACCCTGACGCGGCTGGTGCTGGAAGGCCCTCCTTCCGCCGGATCGGTCGTGCTGCTGGATGAACGTTGGCGGAGGCGTCCGGTCGGGCTGCTGGCTGGCGACCTTGCCAGCGCCGACGCGCCCTTCGCGGGGGACCTCTATTACCTGCACCGGGCACTCAACCCGTATGGAGAGATTCGGACCGGCGATCTGAAATCCCTGCTGGACCGTCAACTGGCCGTGCTGATTCTGGCCGACCGGCCGCTGCCGGAGGGCGAAGAACGCGACGCCCTTACCAAATGGGTGGAAAAAGGCGGGCTGCTGATCCGTTTCGCCGGCCCCCGCATGGCTGCCTCCGAGGACGCCGACGGCTTGTTGCCCGTGCATTTGCTTGTCGGCGACCGCCAGCTTGGCGGTGCCTTGTCCTGGAGCGAACCGGTCGGCCTTTCCTCCTTCGCCGCCAGTTCCCCCTTCGCTGGCCTGACCGTGCCAGAGGAGGTCAAGGTCAACCGCCAGGTGCTCGCCGAACCCGGCGCTGGGTTGCCGGAGCACACCTGGGCAGCGCTGACCGACGGCACGCCACTGGTGACCCAGACGGCGCTCGGTGCGGGGCGAGTGGTGATGTTCCACGTCACCGCCAATGCCGACTGGTCCAATCTGCCGCTGTCCGGCCTGTTCGTGGACATGCTGCGGCGGCTGACGGCGCTCTCCGCCGGGGTGGCCGCACGCGGCGATGCTACCGTGCTGACGCCGGCCGAGACGCTGGACGGCTACGGCGTTCTGTCCGAGCCGCCGCAATCCGCGACCGGGCTGGCGGCGAACGCTTTTGGGAATACGCCGGTGTCCGCCGTGCATCCCCCGGGTCTGTATGGGCCGGAAAGCGGGCGGCAGGCGTTGAACCTGGGTTCGGCGCTGGGGGAACTGACGGCCGCACCGTTAATCGCTGACGCGCGTCAGGAACCTCTGGCCGAAGCAACCGGCGAAAAGGCCCTCGGCCCGGCACTGGTGACGGCGGCGGTGGTTTTGCTGCTGGCGGATTTGCTGATCTCCATGGCGCTACGGGGGCTGATGAGGGCGCGCATCGCCGGGGCGGCGATGGCAATCCTGCTGCTGCTGGGACAATCGGCCCCTGCGCTGGAGACAGTGGCCAATCCGGCGCTGGCGCCTCGCCTGGGTTATATCCTGAGCGGTGACGAGCAGGTCGATGCGACCGCCAAATCCGGGCTGATCGGGTTGTCGGATTTCGTCAATCGCCGCACCTCCGCGACATTGGTGCAGCCCGACCCAATCGAGCCTGGGGTTACGGATTTGAGTTTTTACCCCCTGCTATACTGGCCGATCGTTGCCGACGTGCCAGCGTTGACCCCGGCGCAGACGGCGGCGCTGAACGACTACATGAGCCGGGGCGGCATCATTTTGGTCGACACCCGGGATTCCGGGTCGGGCGCCGGATTCGCCCCGGGCACCGAGAGCGCCTTCCGCCGGATCGCGCAGGGCTTGACCATCCCGGCTCTGACCCCCCTGACAACGGATCACGTGCTGTCCCGTGCGTTCTATTTGCTGAACGATTTCCCCGGCCGCTTCACTGGGGACCCGGTCTGGGCGCAGCGGGATCAGGACCGGGCGAACGACAGCGTCAGCCCGGTGATCATCGGGGGAAACGATTGGGCGGCCGCCTGGGCAGTCGATGCGGCCGGCCACAACCCCTACGCGACCATTCCCGGCGGGCAACGCCAGCGCACCATGGCCTACCGATTCGGCCTGAATCTGGTGATGTACGCCCTGACCGGCAACTACAAAGGCGACCAGGTGCACGTGCCAGCCATTTTGCAGAGGCTGGGGCAGTAGGACGATGCACCTGGAACAAGCCATAGCCGCGCTGCGCTTCGATCCGACCGTTCCGGTTTGGGCGCTGATCCTGCTGGCGGTGCTCGCGCTGCTGGCGACCGGGTTCGCGGCGTGGCGGGGTGCGAGCGGCACCATCCTGCGCGCCGCGGCTTTCGCCGTGCTGCTGCTGTGGCTCGCCGGCCCTCGGCTGGTGGAGGAAACGCGGGAAACGCTGCCGGACATCGGGCTGTTGGTCGTCGATCGATCCGCCTCGATGTCCGTGGGCGACCGCACCAGACTGACCGAAACGGCCCGCGCGGCGATGGTGGAGCAGGCTGCCCGCCTGACGGACCTGGAGCTGCGGGTGCTGACGGTTCCCGAACGCGGCGACAACGGCACCCAACTGTTCGGCGCCATCGCCGGGGCGCTGGCGGACATCCCCCGCTCCCGCTTCGCCGGGACCATCGCCATCACCGATGGGCAAATCCACGACATTCCCGCATCGTCGCCCGGCGGCGCGCCGCTGAATGTGCTGATTCCCGCGATGGGGGAGGAGACCGACCGCCGCCTGCGGGTGATCGAGGCGCCGAGCTACGGGATTGTCGGCAAGCCGGTGACGCTGAAGGTGGCGGTGGAAGACCTCGGCACCCCCGGCAAAGGTACCGCCACCTTGACCATCCGCCGCGATGGCGACCCGCCGGTCGTGGAAACCGTGCCAGTGGGGCGGCAGCGGGACATTGTGCTGCCGATCACCCGAGCCGGCCCCAGCGTCGTGGAGATGTCGGCAAGTCCGCTGCCGGGTGAGATCTCGCCCCTGAACAACCGCGCCGTGATCGAAATCAACGGCGTGCGCGACCGGTTGCGGGTGCTGCTGATTTCGGGCGAGCCGCACCCCGGCGAACGCACCTGGCGCCGCCTGCTGAAAGCCGATCCCTCGGTGGACCTGGTGCATTTTACCATCCTGCGCCCGCCCGAGCGCGACGATCTGACGCCGCTGAACGAGCTGGCGCTGATCGCCTTCCCGGTACGGGAGCTGTTCCAGGACAAGATCGGCGAATTCGATCTGATTATCCTGGACCGCTTCCAGAACCGTGGCCTGCTGCCGCTGCCGTATATCGCGAACATTGCCAAGCGGGTGAGGGAGGGTGGGGCGCTGCTGCTGAGCGTGGGGCCGGAATTCACCGGCCCGACCAGCCTGGCATTGACCCCCCTGGCGTCGGTGCTGGCCGCCACCCCGCTGCGGTTCAAAGGGCTGGTGGAAGAAAAATTCCGGCCGGAGATTAGCGATCTCGGCCAGCGGCACCCGGTGACCGAGGGCCTGACCGGTGCCAACCCGCCCGGCGACCCGGCGAAGGTACCGGCATGGGGCGATTGGTATCGCCGCATCCAGACCAATGAGGTGCGCGGCGATACGTTGATGCAGACTCCCGATGGGCAGCCTCTGCTGGTCCTGAACCGGGTGGAAAAGGGCCGCACCGCGCTGCTGCTGTCGGACCAGATCTGGCTGTGGTCGCGCGGACATGAAGGCGGCGGCCCGCAGGCGGAGCTCCTGCGCCGCATCGCGCACTGGGCGATGCAGGAACCCTCGCTGGAGGAAAACGCCCTGACCGCCCGCATCGCGCCCGGTATTGGACAGGGGGGCCGCCTGACGGTCGAGCGCCGGTCGGTCGAGGCCGGGTCGCCGGGTTCAGTGACGGTGACCGGACCGGATGGAAAGGAAACGACGCTGCCATTTGCCGAGGTCGCCCCGGGGCAAGCGACCGCCAACCTGCCCGCGACCATGCCCGGCGTCTGGCGGGCCAGCGACGGGGTTCGTACCGCCTACGCGGCCGCGGGGGCGGCCAACCCCCGCGAAATCGCCGACCTGCGCGCTACCGCCACGCTGGTCGGCCCGTTGGCGCACGACTCCGGCGGCGGCGTGCATTGGCTCGGCACCGCCGCCGGACCGGATGTGCCCGACCTCCGCCGGACGGAGCCGGATCGTTCGGCCTCCGGGGGCGCGTGGATCGGGCTGCAACGGCGGCACGATCATGTGGTCACGGGAATTGCCTCGGTGACATTGTTGCCGCCCTGGCTTTCGTTGCCGCTGCTGCTGGGCCTGATGGTGCTGGCCTGGCGGCGGGAGGGACGATGAGCTCTCGCACAAGGACCGGCGGATCGGGCGTACGTTAACGGTTTCTTAACCATTCTTCGGCAAGCTCCCGGCATGAACGGGAGTATCGCATGGACATGGCGCAACGGCGGCGCATTTTGGGCGCCGCGCTCGAGGCACTGGAAGCAGGACTTTGGCACGCGGCCGAGGCGGTGTGCCGTTCGCTGCCTCCGAACGATTTGGACACGGCCTTGCTGCTGGGCCTCGCGCTGGCCGGGAAACACGATGTCGCGGCGGCGGCCGAGGTGCTGGACAAGGTCGCTCGGCAGCGCCCCGGACACGCGCACCCCTGCACCGATTTCGCGCGCCTTTGCCCCGCCGGGCCGGTCGCGCCGCTTTTCCGTGCGTGCCTGATGCTGGCGCCGGACAGCGCCAGATTGCGACGGGCGTTCGCCGCCTGGCTGCTCGACCATGACGTCGCGCCCGAGGCCGAACTGGTGCTGAGCAAGGCCCTGAACAGCGCCGCCGGGCAGCATCTGATGGGGCAGGCGCTGACCGAGCAGGGAAAATTCCGCGATGCCATCCCGTATTTCCAGCGGGCGGCGGCGCTCGATCCCGGGCCGTCCATGGCCTGGGCCAACCTCGGCATGGTGCTGAAGATCGAGGACCGGTTCGATGAGGCTTTGGCCGCCTACGATGAAGCCATCGCCCGCAGCCCGACCGACGCCGCGATCCGGCTCAACCGCATGGTGGCGCTGTTGCAAGCCGGACGCTGGACGGAGGCTTGGCGGGAGGGCGATTGGCGTCTGCGCCTGCCGGGGTACCGCGGGCTGCCGGAGGACCGGCTGCTGCCGCCGATGGCAGATTTGACGGGCCGTACCGTGCTGCTGACCCACGAGGAAGGTTTTGGCGACACGCTGCAATTCCTCCGCTATGCGCCGCTGCTGGCGGAGCGAGGGGCCACGGTGGTGGCCGCGATGCCGGCGCCGCTGCTGAGGCTGGCGCGGCAAATCCCCGGCATCGCGGACGTGCGGCCGATGGACGCGTCGCTGCCCCGCTATGACTACCACTGCCCGGTGGTCAGCCTGCCGCGCGCCTTCGGCACCACACCCGAAACCATTCCGCCCGGCGATTACCTGCCTGTGTCGTTCGCACCGGCGGACGAGCCGCGCGTCGGCCTGGTCTGGGCCGGCCAAGCCCGCCCCTGGCTGCCGGGCTTCACCGCCCTGGACGCCCGCCGCAGCGTCGGCGCCGATGTGTTCGCCCCGTTGGCGGCCGTGCCCGGCGTGCGCTTCGTCAGCCTGCAAATGGGGGAGGCCGCCAAGCGCCCGCCGCCCGGTTTGAGGCTGATCGATCCGATGCCCACGGTGAGGGACTTCGCCGATACCGCCGCGATCGTTGCCGGCCTCGACCTGGTGATCAGCGTCGACACCGCGGTCGTGCATCTGGCCGGCGCCATGGGCAAGCCGGTATTCATGCTGGACCGCTACGACAATTGCTGGCGCTGGCTGAGCGGTCGGACCGACACCCCGTGGTACCCGTCGATGACCATTTTCCGGCAGGACACTCCGCACGATTGGGCCGCGCCCATGCAACGGATCGTAGCCGCCCTTGTAGACCGCTTTGCAGGGGACACCCATCCATCCCCGGCGCGGCGCATGCGATAGGCTTCTTTCTTGACAGGGCAGCGGGCCACCCGACTGTATGCGGTTCCGCTGCCAACCGCGAACGGGTGACCGATGAAACTATTCTACCAGAGCATGGGCGTCGCCCGCCGATCCGAATCCGGCCCCTACGCTCGGGCTTTGGCGAAGGTGCTGCGAGACTCCGCTGCGCCGGGCACTGACATTGGGGTGTTCGGCCTGTCGCCTCACCGAGCGCTGGCGGACCAGTACCGGTATTTGGAACACCTCGACACCGGGGAAATTCTGGACAACGGCCTGCGGGCAGAAAAGGAAGGCTACGATGCGTTCTTGATCGGCAACGTGTTCGAGCCGGGCCTGCACGAACTGCGCGAAGTGCTGAACATTCCCGTGCTTGGCCTGCTGGAATCCTCCGTGCACCTGGCGTGCCTGATGGGCGCCAGCTTCTCCATTGTGAACGTCAACCCGAAATTCACCCGCCGCGTGACCGAGAACATCGCCAGCACCGGCCTGGCATCCCGCATGGTGTCGATCGATAAGATGGAGGTTGAAGGCGGCCGGGTGGTCGATCGCGCCTTCGAGGATGAAGCCGTCCGCGCCGACGTGGTGCGCCAGTTCAGCGACGCCGCCCGCCTGGGGATCGCCAAAGGGGCGGAAACGGTCATCCCCGCCGGCGGCATCGTCATGACCATTCTGGCGCATGCCGGGGTGCACGCGGTGGACGGCGTGCCCATCGTCAACGGACTGATCGCGCTGCTGAAAACGGCGGAGATGGCGGTGCAGATCCGGCAACTGACCGGGGGCTTCACCAGCAAACGGATGATGTACGCTCCGCCGACAGGCAAGCTATTGCAGGATATCCGTACGGCCTACGGCGACCACGTTTACCCCGGCGCTGTGTAGGCGGGTAGCGATTCGGTCGTTGGAAAGACAAATTTGAATCCATACCATTATAGGTCCAGGCGGGTGACCACACCGATCTGGAGGTTACGGAATTTACTGCCACACTCCCGTCATTCTCGGGCTTGACCCGAGGATGACGGGAAATCGGCTCTCCGAGCGCCATGGCGTGCCCTTCCGGCATGACGCGATAAGTGGTTAATAAACCGTCAACGCCGAGCGTTTTTTTGTGGTCTTGTGCCGACGGTCCGGGTTCCGCCATAACCCGCCCGTCTTCTCTCTGATGGCGGTCCCGGATGCCTGAACCCACGAAGCCCCTTCTGCGCGCTTTGGCCGGTGAGGCCGTTTGGCCGCCGCCGATGTGGCTCATGCGCCAAGCCGGGCGGTACCTGCCGGAATACCGGGCGGTGCGGGCCGGGGTAAGCGACTTCATCACGCTGTGCACCACGCCCGATCTGGCGGCGGAGGTCACGCTCCAGCCGATCCGCCGCTACGGCTTCGACGCCGCCATCCTGTTCAGCGACATCCTTATCCTGCCATGGGCACTTGGCCACGGGCTGGCGTTCAAGGAAGGCGAAGGCCCCGTGCTGCCGAGACTGCGCGACGCCGCGGGATTGGCGGCGCTGGATCCCGCTCGGGTGCCGGAAGCGGTCGCGCCGGTGATGGAAACCGTGCGCCGCGTGCGGGCGGGGCTGGCGCGGGAGGGTTTCAGTCAAACCACCCTGATCGGCTTCGCCGGCGCGCCGTTTACTGTCGCGTGTTACATGGTGGAGGGCGGCGGGTCCCGCGATTTCGCGGCAACGCGGGCGATGGCGTACGCCGATCCGGCGTTGTTTGGCGGGTTGATGGATCGGCTTACTGAAGCCACGATCGTTTATCTGTCGGCACAGGTCGAAGCGGGTGCCGAGGCGCTGATGCTGTTCGACTCCTGGGCGGGCGTTCTTTCGCCGTCATTGTTTCGTACTCATGTCATAGCGCCGGCCACGCGGATCGTTACAGAATTGCGGCGACGGTATCCTGGGGTTCCGGTGATCGGGTTTCCTCGGTTGGCGGGTCTGATGGTCGGGGAATATGGATCGGTCGGGGTGAACGCGATCGGCATGGATACGTCGATGGATTTGACCCGAGCGGCGGCGCTTGTGCCGGATGGCGTCGCGTTGCAGGGGAATTTGGATCCGATGTCGTTGGTGGCCGGCGGGAACGCGCTCTCTGACGAAACGGATTCGATCCTGCGGGCGATGAAGGGTCGGCCGTTCGTGTTCAATCTTGGGCACGGCATCGTGCCACAGACACCGACCGAGCATGTCGCGGCATTGGTGGAGCAGGTGCGTGCGGCGTAAAATCGCGATCGTGCTGTTCAACCTCGGCGGGCCGGACAACCCCGCGGCGATCAAGCCATTCCTGCTTAACTTGTTCAACGACGCAGCGATTTTGCGGGTGCCATTTTTCGTGCGTTTTTTCCTGGCGCGCATTATCGCAAGGACGCGCCTGAAACCAGCGACCGAGAATTACGCGCTGCTGGGCGGACGTTCTCCATTGCTGGAGTTGACCCAACAGCAAGCGGCGGCTCTGGAAACCGAGCTTGATGACGCCGATACGAAATGTTTCATCGCGATGCGATATTGGCATCCATTCAGTTTGGAAACCGCGCGCGCGGTCAAGGCCTGGGGGCCGGACGAGATCGTCCTGTTGCCGCTTTATCCACAATATTCATCGACCACGACTGGTAGTTCTTTCACGGCATGGCGGACGGCGACAGCGCGGGCAGGGTTGGTGGCGCGCACGACTGCCTTGTGTTGCTATGCAACCGATCCTGCGTACATCGCCGCCACCACCGCGATGGTACGTTCGGCATACGACACTGCTCGGGTGTCGCTGGACCCCGCAATTCCCTTGCGCGTGTTATTTTCGGCGCACGGTCTGCCGGAGAAAATCGTGCGAGCCGGCGATCCGTATCAAGCCCAGATCGAGCAAACTACGGCTGCTGTGCTGGATGCCTGGGGGCAACCGGACCTCGATTGGGTGGTCTGTTACCAATCGCGCGCAACACCGGTGAAGTGGATCGGTCCCAGCACGGACCAGGAGATCGAACGTGCGGGAAGGGACGGTGTCGCGGTGTTGGTCATCCCGATCGCTTTCGTGTCGGAGCATTCCGAAACGCTCGTGGAACTGGACATCGAGTACCGCCATCTCGCCGAAAAATCCGGGGTCAAAGGATATTTCCGCGTTCCCACGCAAAACGCGGATCCTGGCTTCATCGCCGCGTTGGCTGGGCTGGTGCGGCAGGCGCTGGCATCCGGGCCCGGCCTGTGCGGTCAAAACCGGTGCGCCGCCGACCGGACCGATTGCCCCTTCGCGTTATCCGCCGTCGAAAAACCGCATTAGTTCCGGGGACAATCCAACAGCCGGCTTCGGTCCCGGCCTGGCGAAGCTGCCGCGTGTGGGGATGCGGGGGCTCAGCGCGACCAAAGCCTCGGCCATGCGCACCGCGCAGCTTACGCCATCCAAGGTCGGGACTGGAATGTCGGCGGCGGCTTCCCGCGCCAATCCGGCGAGCGGGCCGCCGCCGAAGATGATGACTTCGGCTTCGTCTTCGTCGATCGCGCGCATGCATTCCGCGATCAGTGCCGCTCGGAATTGGTCCTTGGCCTGGGTAATATCGGGGATGGGCACATCCAGCGCCCGGACGCTGGCCAGACGGCCGTCCAGCCCGTGTTCCCGCGCACATTCCTGGTACCAAGTGCGCAGGCGCGACGTCAGGCAGACGATAGAATAGCGCCGTCCCAACATCCAGGCCGTGAGCATGGCGGATTCCGCGATTCCCACCACGGGAATGTTGGCATATTCCCGAGCGGCGGCGAGGCCGGGATCGCCAAAAGCCGAGACAATTGCCGCGTCGCAACTATCGGAATACCGAGCCAGCGCGTCCAGCACAGCGTGGCTGGCGATGGCCGCTTCGATGCGGTTGGCGACGTATTGCGGTCCGAAAGCGGCGGTGACGGCGACGATCTCGGTGGAGGCGGAAGCAAAGCGGCGCGCTTCTTCCGCCATCGATAGGGTCATTGCCTCGGTCGTGTTGGGGTTGATCAGCAGCAGTTTCATGCGCGTTACCGCCCGGTCGCTATCCGCATCTATCGCCCGGTCGCTATCCGCATCTATCGCCCGGTCGCTATCCGCTCCACCAGTTGCTTCACTGTCGGAATGAACCCGTTGGAGTAGAACGGGTCCTTGGCGAAGCGGTAGGCGTTGTGGCCACTGAATACCAGGTTGTTTTCGAGCGCCTCGGCATTGTCGCTTTGATGCGCGGCTGCCTGCAGCGTCTTCTGAATGCAGAAGCTGCGCGGATCGGCGCGCTTGCCGGTGCTGAAATCGGCCTCGTGCTGCGACCAGTTGGAAAAGCGACAGGTGCTCAGGCAGCCCATGCAATCGCCTTGGTCCCTGACGATCTCATGCGCTTTTTCGGGGGTGACGAAAATCAGGGTATTGTCCGGCGTTCGCAATGTGTCGGTGAAGCCCCGCGCTTCCCATGCCAAGGCGCGGTCTCGGTCCCCTTGTGCCACGTAAACCAGGCGCTTGCGCGGGCCGACGCCGTATTCGGCCGTATGCTCGCCAACGGGTTCTGGGGAGTAGGCGATCTGCCGCTCCGACCGTTCGCGCAGTTCCTGGATGAAATTGTTGTTCACCGCGCTGGAGTAGAACCCGGTCGGGCTGAAGCGATTCAGGAAGACGTCGCCTTCCTTCAGCGTCAGCAGGCGTTGCTTCCAGGCATTGCCGATCGGGCTTTCCTGGGTCAGCAGCGGGCGGGTGCCGAATTGGAAGGCGACAGGTCCCAACTCGGGGTTATCGATCCAGTGCTCCCATTCCTCCAGCCACCAGACGCCGCCAGCCATGATGATCGGGGTGTCGTGTAGGCCGTACGCACGCATCTGCTCGCGTAGCGCTTTAACGCGGGGGTAGGGGTCTTCCGGTTTGGTCGGGTCTTCGCTGTTCGACAGCCCATTATGGCCGCCGGCGAGCCACGGATCTTCGTATACAACGCCGCCAAGCAGGGACGCGGCTTTGGAGTAGGCCCGGCGCCACAACGCGTTGAACGCCCGGGCGGACGAAATAATCGGGTAGTAGTGGACGTTGAATTTGGTCGCGATGTCCGAGAGCCGGTACGGCATGCCGGCGCCGCAGGTAATGCCATGGACCAGGCCCTTGGCCTGTTCCAGGACTGCATCGACGATGCGTTCGGCGCCGCCCATCTCCCACAGGATATTGGCGTGGATGCGCCCTTTGCCGCCGGTGATGTCCCAGGCGCGTTTGGCCTGCGTGACCGCGCCTTTAATGGCATAAGCGATCAGTTCTTCATGCCGCTCCCGTCGGGTGCGGTTGTGATAGATCTGCGGGATCGGGTTGCCGGCTTCGTCGTAGCTGTCGGCATTGACGGCGCTGAACGTGCCGACGCCACCCGCTTTGGCCCAATGGCCAGCGGTGATGCCGTTCGAAATGGCAACGCCTTTACCACCCTCAACGAAGGGGAGGACCTCGCCACCGCCCATTCTGATCGCGTTGATCGCTTGCATGGACCTGAATCCCTTGCCAGGCACAAGCCTCGCAGTGCTGTGGATATACAGTTGGCATACCTGTCACCAGATGAAATATGACCACCAGGTGACAGGCGCCACTGTGTTTACGGCGCGTCAGTCGCCGACGGGCGGTTGCTCCGCGTCCGACGGCATGGGGGAGCGTTCGCGGCGCTCGCCACGGTCGCGATTGAAGCGCTCGCCCCGCTCCGGCCGGTCGTCCCCGCCGCGCGCCGGCTTGGCACCGACCTGCTCGGTGATATCCGCGCCGGTCGCCTGATCGACCAGCCGCATCGACAGCTTCACCTTGCCGCGATCGTCGAAGCCGATGACCTTGACCTTCACCATGTCGCCTTCCTTGACGACGTCGCTGGTCTTGTTCACCCGGCCCTGCTGCAACTCGCTGATGTGCACCAGCCCGTCCTTGGCGCCGAGGAAGTTCACGAAGGCGCCGAACTCGGCGGTCTTCACCACCTTGCCGGTGTAGATCACGCCGATTTCCGGTTCGGCGACGATGCCACGGATCTTGTCGATCGCTGCCTGCGCCTGAGCGATATCGGTTGCGGCGATCTTGATGGTACCGTCGTCGCCGATGTCGATCTTGCAGCCGGTCTGTTCGACGATCTCGCGGATCACCTTGCCGCCGGTGCCGATGACTTCGCGGATTTTGTCCTTCGGCACGGTGATCACGGTGATGCGCGGCGCGGTCTGCGCCACGTCGCCACGGGCGCCGGTCAGCGCCTTGGACATTTCGCCCAGGATGTGTATCCGGCCGTCTTTGGCCTGATCCAGCGCGATCTTCATGATGTCGAAGGTGATGGACGTGATCTTGATGTCCATCTGCAGGCTGGTGACACCTTTCTCAGTGCCGGCCACCTTGAAGTCCATATCGCCGAGGTGATCTTCGTCACCCAGGATGTCGGACAGCACGGCGAAGCCTTTTTCCTCCTTGATCAGGCCCATCGCGATGCCGGCGACCGGGCGGGTCAACGGCACGCCGGCATCCATCAGCGCCAGGGAGGTGCCGCAGACGGTCGCCATGGAGGACGAACCATTGGATTCCGTGATCTCGGACACCACGCGCAGGGTGTACGGGAATTTGTCTTTCGCCGGCAGCAGCGGATGGACAGCGCGCCATGCCAGCTTGCCATGCCCAACTTCGCGGCGACCCGGGGAACCCATGCGGCCGGCTTCGCCTACCGAGTAGGGAGGGAAGTTATAGTGCAGCATGAAGTGCTCGCGGTACTCGCCTTCCAGCGCGTCGATGATCTGCTCATCCGAACCGGTGCCGAGGGTGGCGACGCAGAAAGCCTGCGTCTCACCGCGGGTGAACAAAGCGGAGCCATGGGCACGTGGCAGGATGCCGACCTCGGCCACGATCGGGCGCACGGTGCGGGTGTCGCGGCCGTCGATGCGCATACCGGTGTCCAGGATGGCGTTGCGGACCACATCGGCTTCCAGGTCGTGCAGGATGGCACCAGCCTTGGCGACGTCCAGACCTTCCGCGGTCAGCGCGGCGATGGCTGCTTTCTTGGCGGCCCCGACCTTGCTGTAGCGGGCCTGCTTCTCACGCTCCTGATAGGCTTCGGCGAGCGGGGCGCGGGCCACGGCATCAGCGCGTGCCTTGAGCGCCAGTTCGGCTTCCGACTTCTCGGTCAGGGCCCAGGGCTCTTTCGCGGCGTGTTCGGCGAGTTCGATGATCGCCTGGATCACCGGCTGGAACGCGGTGTGACCGAACGCGACGGCGCCCAGCATGATCTCTTCCGACAGCTCATTGGCCTCGGATTCGACCATCAGCACACCCTCGATGGTGCCGGCGACGACCAGTTCCAGGTCGCCCGCCTTGGCGTCCGCCATGGTCGGGTTCAGGACGTATTCGCCGTTCGCGTAGCCGACGTGGGCGGCGGCGATCGGGCCGAAGAAGGGGATGCCCGACAAAGTCAGCGCGGCGGAGCAGCCGATCATCGCGACGATGTCGGGATCGTTCTCCATGTCGTGGCTGAGCACAGTGGCGACGATCTGGACCTCATTGCGGAAGCCCTCGGGGAACAACGGCCGGATCGGGCGGTCGATCAGGCGGCTTTTCAGCACTTCGGCTTCCGAGGGGCGCCCTTCGCGCTTAAAGAAGCCGCCGGGGATCTTGCCGGCCGCGAAGGCCTTTTCCTGGTAGTTGACGGTCAGGGGGAAGAAGTCCTGGCCGGGTTTGGCGGTTTTCACGCCAACGGCGGTGCAAAGCACGATGGTGTCGCCGTAGCGAGCCAGCACGGCGCCATCGGCCTGACGGGCGATCTTGCCGGTTTCCAGGGTCAGCGTACGGCCGCCCCATTCGATTTCCTTGCGGAAGTAGTTGAACATGCGTTCGTCCTTATGAATGCGCTGATACGGCGGACGGCAAGCCGGACGATCCGTTCGTTCCCTTGGCGGACGGGAGGCGGCGTCTCGGGTCACCAGGAATGCGGGCGTCGCGCTGTGAGGGCTGCGCGCCCGCGTGCCATGTGGCC
Organism: uncultured Acetobacteraceae bacterium; assembly: GCA_903924985.1. Classification (GTDB taxonomy): domain Bacteria; phylum Pseudomonadota; class Alphaproteobacteria; order Acetobacterales; family Acetobacteraceae; genus Rhodopila. Next base: position 8,957 of record CAIYDT010000152.1, on the reverse strand, counting down.
GGAAACGCCGTCGCGGTTCCCGCTCCTTGAGGGGCGTGCCGGGTCGGCAGGTCTGTCGCTCCGCCGTTGTTCGCGGCGTTACCCCGAATCACGGTGATCCGGGGGTCTTCTGTTGCTGCCCCCCTATATGGTGCGGGCAGTCGTGTTGTCATCGGCCCCGTTCTCTCTTCACGTCATGGTCGGGCTTGACCCGAACATGACGGTGAGAGGGGTTCCGGTTGTTACCGGCGCAGGCCCAGGCGGCCGATCAGGGCGGTGTAGCGCTCGTTGTTCTTGCCCTTGAGGTAGTCCAGCAGCCGCCGCCGGCGGCCGACCAGCATCAGCAGGCCGCGGCGCGAGTGGAAATCCTTCGCGTGCGTCTTCAGATGTTCGGTCAGGTTGGTGATGCGTTCGGATAGCAGGGCGACCTGCACTTCCGGGCTGCCGGTGTCCGTCTCGTTGGTTTTATAGTCGCCAATGAGCGCCGTGCGGCGCTCCGCCGTGATCGACATCGCATGATCTCCGTTGCGAGGGATTGAAGGAAACGCGGGATGGGGGCCTTACAGCACCCGTTCGGGCTTCATCAGGCCGTCTTCCAGACGGGCCAACCCGATCACGCGGCCCCCCGCCATGGCCCGCACCAACCCGCCATCGGGGTCGGAATTGCCAGGAATCCGTCCCATCAGCGCCACCAGGCTGATCGCCTGGCCATGCCGGAGGTCGGCGGCCTCGGATTCCGTCAGGGCCAGCGCCGGGATGTCGGCCAGCGCGGTCACGACCGGAAGCAGAAGGTCCGGGGAAGCCGGCGCGGTATCCTCTGCATCGCGCAGTTTGTCCAGCGGAATCGATGCGGCCTCCAGGAAGGGGCCGACCCGCAGGCGGCGCAGGGCGGCAACGTGCCCCACCGTGCCGCACGCTTGCGCCAGATCGCGGGCGAGGCTGCGCATGTAGACGCCCTTGCCCGACGCGACCTCGAACACCGCCGTGTCGGCATCCGTGCGCTCGATCAGCTCGAACCGGTCGACACGGGCGGGGCGCGCTTCCAGGACCGGGGCGCGGCCTTCGCGGGCCATGTCGTAGGCGCGTTCGCCGGCGACCTTGATGGCGGAGTAGATCGGCGGGATCTGCATGATGTCGCCCCGGAAGGCGGGCAGCGCGGCCCTGATCTGATCGTCCGTGGGGCGCACGTCGGAGGTGGCGATGACCTCTCCGTCCGCATCGTCTGTGTCGCGGCCCTCGCCCAGCTTCAGGGTGAAGCGGTAGAGCTTGGTGCCGTCCATGACATAGGGCACGGTCTTGGTGGCGGCGCCGAACGCGATCGGCAGCACCCCGGTGGCCAGCGGGTCGAGCGTGCCGCCGTGGCCGGCCTTCTGCGCATCGAAAATGCGTTTGACGCGGTTGACCACGTCGGTGCTGGTCATGCCCGGCGGCTTATCGATAATGAGCCACCCGTCGAGCGGGCGACCTTTGGGCTTGCGGCGGGACATGATGCTGGGGGTCCGTTGGGAAGGGCGCGGGGGTAGGGCGTTCGTGCCTCAGGGTCAACCCCGCGCCGGCACGGGCGGTATCGGTCGTGTTTCCCCGCGGCCAATGCGGCGACGGACAGCCGCCGCACCGCAGTCGGGTAGATGTCATTGGTGGAGGTGCCCGTGCCGCCCTGGAACACGTCCATAGGGAACTGATCGTACGGCTTGCCGGCGATGATTCCGCCGGTCGCGGCGACGATCGCCTTGCACCGATCCGCCAGGACGGAAATGCGCCGAGGCTGTCGTGTTCGATGCGGTGCGTCGGCGCTTCGGGTATTTCTATCCCCCGCCGCTTCGTGCCGGTTGTGTCAGCATGCGGTCGAGCCGTAGTTCGGCGGGATCGCCGAACCCCGCGGTTCCTATCGTCATCCCGGCATGGCCCAGTGCCGGTTGAGCCAGATAGGTGCCAAACAGCCGGTCCCACCAGGGCAGGTTGAAGCCAAAATTACGGTTTGCCTCCAGCCAATCGACCGAATGGTGCACGCGGTGCATGTCCGGTGTAACGACGACGCGGCGCAGTATCGCGTCGATCCAAACCGGTAGATCGACATTGGCATGGTTGAACATCGCCATGGCATTCAACAAAACCTCGAAAATCAATACCGCCAGCGGCGGCGCGCCCAACACCAGGACGGCCGCCAGCTTGATCGCCATGGACACGACGATTTCTCCGGGATGGAAGCGCAGGCCGGTGGTGACATCGAACGCCAGGTCCGCGTGATGCACGCGGTGCAAGCGCCACAGCGGGGGCACCAGATGGAATGCCATGTGCTGGCCGTAGATTATCAGATCGAGCGCCACCACCGCGGCCGGTACCGCGACCCAGAGGGACAGCGGCAGCAGGTGAAACAACCCCCAGCCCTTCGCGGCGGCGATCGTGGCCATCCCGACGGCGGTCAGGGGGAACAGCAGCCGCACCGCCAGCGTGTTCAGCGCCACGAGGGCCAGATTGTGTGGCCAACGGCTCGCCCGGCCAATGGATTGCCGCCTGCGCGGGGCCAGAGCCTCCCACAATCCCATAGCCAGCAGAACCCCCAGAAAGCAGGTCAGCCGAATGGCGGGTTCCGGCATGTCGTCACTCCTTCAGGCGGCGATGACGATTCCCGCCACAGCGCCGAGCACCACCACGAGCAGGGCCGGCGCGCGCCAGACCACCAGCAGTACGAACCCGGCGACGGCCATGGCGAAATCCACCGGCCGCACCACCGCGCCGGTCCAGACCGGGTTATAAAGCGCGGCGCCGAGCACCCCGACCACGGCGGCGTTGATGCCGCGCATGGCGGCCTGGGCATCGGGGCGCCCCCGCAGAACGTGCCAAAATGGCAGGGTTCCCAGCAGCGCCAGGATGCCCGGCACGAAGATCGCGACCAGCGCCAGCGCGGCGCCCAGGACGCCACCTGGGCCGACGCTCGCCACCGCGCCAAGGTAGGCGGAGAAGGTAAACAGCGGCCCCGGCAGCGCCTGCGCCGCGCCGTAACCCGCCAGGAAGCCGCTGTCCGAAGCCCAGCCCGGCACCACCACGGCATCCCGCAGCAGCGGCAGCACCACATGGCCGCCGCCGAACACCAACGCGCCGGAGCGGTAAAACGCATCCCACAGCGCCAGCGCGCCGCCGACGGGGATCAGCGACAGCGCCAGCAGCAGGAAGAACGCTGACAGGCAGACGCCCCCTACCCCGCGCGATACCGGCATGGTCATGCCGTCGGGCGCGGACTCGGCGTCGCTCCGGCAGAACACCAGCCCAGCCAGACCGCCCAGCACGATGACCCCGATCTGGCTGAGCGAGTTCGGCGCGAGAAGCACCGGAATAACCGCCAGTGTCGCGATTGAGGCGCGCTGACGGTCCGGACACAGGCTACGCGCCATGCCCAGCACGGCCTGCGCCACGATGGCCACCGCCACCAGCTTCAGCCCATGCAATAGCCCCGCACCCACCGCCGAGTCCGCGATGCTGCCGGCCCCATACGCGAACAGCAGCATCAGCAGCGCGGACGGCATGGTGAAGCCCACCCAGGCAGCGAGGCCACCCCAATAGCCCGCCCGCAGCAGGCCGATGGTAAAGCCCGTCTGGCTCGATCCTGGTCCCGGCAGAAACTGCGACAGCGCGACGATATCGGCATAGGCCTGCTCGCTGAGCCAGCGCCGCCGCTCCACGAACTCCGCCCTGTAATACCCCAGATGCGCGACCGGCCCGCCGAAGGAGGTCAGGCCGAGGCGTAGGAAGGCCAGGAAGACTTCCACCACGCGGCTCTTGTCAGGCATCGGCGTCATCGGCTGCCTCCCGCGTCGGCGGTTCGGCCGATGGCGCTTCCTTGAGGGCCTCGCCCATGAATTCCCGGCCGCGCAGTTTGGCCAGCGCCAGACCCTGCTTTCCGAACGCGGTGGCGCGGTACAGCTTGCGCGCGGTTCGCCCGACCCGCTCGGTTCGCGACGTCAGATAGCCACGGGTCTCCATGGCGTGCAGCATGGGGTAGAGGGTGCCCGGGCTCAGGCGATAGCCGTGATGGGCCAGTTCTTCGATCATCCACAGACCATAGATCTCGTGCTCGACCGCATGGTGCAGGACATGCAACCGGACGAAGCCAGCGAGGAGGTCTTGGTGTTCCATGGTCTCGGTTCATCTGTCGCATCGCAATCGGAATCCGTTGTCGAAATCCGATTGTGTTGGTATCAGGAATGCCCGTCAATCACGGACTGACGGCGTTTGTCAGCCCTACCCAGGTTTCACGCGCTAAGGCGGACCATAGGATGAGCGAACACACGGTCGGCACCGGATTGCAGAACCGTTCCACGACTAACCAGTTTTTCTGGTATCTGGCATTACAGCTGACTTTCTGAAAAAGGCCCGTCAGGTTTCGTCGGCTTCCCCGGAGTCCGCCTTCCCCAAATCCCGAGCGACCGTGGGTTGGTGCATCAGGCGGTTGATTTTCATGGCGTAATCCAGCGCGGTGTCGGGCTGGAACGACAAGTCCGGCACCATGCGCAGCTTCATCGCCTTTGCCATCTGCCCGCGCAGGTACGGGGTGGCCCGCTTCAGCGCTGGAATCAGGTCGGCGACGTCCGACCGCCCGAGGCGCGCGATGAACGCGGTCGCACGCTTCAGGTCGGGCCCGATACGGACCTCGGTGACGGTGATTTCCGCTTCAGCCAGTATGGGATCGCGGAATTCGTGGCGGGCGAACACCGCGGCGAGCACGTGGCGGACTTCTTCCCCCACGCGCAATTGCCGCTGGCCTGGTGTCCCCTTGGGGCCTGCCGCTGGTTTCTTCAACCCGGAACCATCTCCACTTCGAAGCACTCGACCACGTCGCCGATCTGCAGATCCTGGAAGTTGGCGAACGACAGGCCGCACTCGTAGCCGCGCGCGACTTCTCGGACATCGTCCTTGAAGCGCTTGAGCTGCGTGAGTTCGCCGTTGTGGATGACCACGCCGTCGCGCAGCAGGCGCACGCCGGTGCCGCGCTTGACCATACCTTCGGTGATCATGCAGCCCGCGACCTTGCCGGTCTTGGTGATGTTGAACACCTGACGGATCTCCGCGTAGCCCAGGAACTTCTCGCGAGCCTTCGGCGCCACCTTGCCACGCACCAGCTTCTCGATGTCGTCGGCGACGTCGTAGATGATGGAGAAGTAGCGGATGTCGACGCCATCGCGCTGCGCCATTTCCCGAGCCTGGGAGGTAGCACGGACGTTGAAGGCGACGATGACGGCGCTGGAGGCCTTGGCGAGCTGGATGTCGCTTTCGGTGATCTGCCCGACGCCGGCCAGCAGCACGCGCACGCGCACTTCCTCGTGCGCCAGTTTCAACACGGTGGCCTGAATGGCTTCCGTGCTGCCCTGCACGTCGGCCTTGATCAGGACGGCGACTTCCTTCTGCTCGCCGGCCTGGATGCGGGCCAGCATTTGGTCCAGCGTGCCGCGTGCCAGCGTATTGGCACCGGCGGTCTTGTCGCGCTGGCGGCGCTGGCGGAATTCGGTGATTTCACGGGCGCGCTGCTCGTTTTCCACGACCACGAAGGGTTCGCCCGCGCTGGGCACCCCGCTCAGGCCAAGGATTTCCACCGGGCTCGACGGTTCGGCTTCCCGCATATTGCGGCCCTTGTCGTCGAGCATGGCGCGCACGCGGCCCCACTCGCCGCCGGCCACCACGATATCGCCCTGATAGAGCGTGCCTTTTTGCACCAGGATCGTCGCCACCGGGCCGCGTCCGCGGTCCAGCCGGCTTTCGATCACAGAACCCTCGGCGGTGCGATCCGGATTGGCCTTCAGATCCAGCAACTCGGCCTGGAGCATGATGGCTTCTTCCAGCTTCTCAAGGCCGGTCTTCTTCAGCGCGGAGACTTCGACATCCTGGGTCTCGCCGCCCATTTCTTCGACCACCACGTCGTATTGCAGCAGTTCCTGCCGCACGCGCGCCGGGTTGGCGTCGGGCTTGTCCATCTTGTTGATGGCGATGATCAGCGGCGCATTGGCCGCCTGAGCGTGCCGGATGGCCTCGATCGTCTGCGGCATCACGCCGTCGTCGGACGCGACCACCAGCACCACGATGTCGGTGACCGAGGCGCCGCGCGACCGCATGGCGGTGAACGCCTCATGACCCGGCGTGTCGATGAAGGTAATGCGGTTCCCGGCTTTGGTTTCGACCTGATAGGCGCCGATGTGCTGGGTGATGCCACCGGCTTCGCCGCCGGCCACATCGGTGGACCGCAGCGCGTCGAGCAAGGACGTCTTGCCGTGATCGACGTGGCCCATGATGGTGACGACCGGCGGGCGGGTCTCCAGTTGGGCATCGGTGTCGACGGCGCCTTCCAGCCCCGTTTCCACGTCGGATTCAGAGACCCGGCGCGCCCGATGGCCGAATTCCTGCACCACCAGCTCGGCGGTGTCGGCATCCAGCGACTGGGTGATGGTCGCCATCACGCCCATGCGCATCAAAGCTTTAATGACGTCGGGTGCTCGGGCAGCCATACGGGCCGCCAGTTCCTGCACCGTGATGGCATCCGGCAGGATGACGTCGCGGACAACCTTCACCTGGTCGGCGCGCAGACGCTCCAGCTCCGCCTGACGGCGTTCGCGTTCGCGCTGACGGCGGACGGAGGCGAGCGAGCGAACGCGATCGTCTTCTCCCTCGATCGCGGCTTGCACGTCGATACGGCCGGCGCGGCGGCGGTCGTTGGTGCCACCCTTGGGCGCCACGACCGGCGGCCGGCGGGCGGGCACGCCACCCGGGCCAACGCGTCGGACCTGGCGGCCTTCGTCCTCGTCGTCGGCGCGGACGCCGGGGCGCAAACGCAGCGTTTCGGGTGTCGCGGGGCGAGCAGCCGGGGCGGCCGGGGCAGCAACCGGGGCGGCTTCGCCGGGGGCGAGGGCAACGACCGGTTCCGGCGGTGGGGCCGGGGGCGGCGCTTCGATGGGTGCCGGCGCGGGCATACCGGCCGCGGCAGCCGCGGCGGCGGCTTTCACGTCGGCGACGCGGCGGGCCTCCGCCTCGATCTTCTCGCGCGCTTCGGTTTCTTTCTGGCGGCGGGCGTCTTCTTCCGCCTGCTTGCGCGCCTCATCCTCACGCCGGCGGTTTTCTTCCGCCTGCGACAGGATGGAAATGGTCTCCTGCTCACGCCGTTCAGCCTCGCGGCGCGCCGCTTCGCGCTGCTGCTCGACCACCGCCTTCTGGCGGGCGGCGAGTTCCGTCTCGGTCAGCGCTCGGCCGGCCCCGGGCGCAGGACGCGCGGAGGGCAGGGGGGGGCGCGGCGCGGGCGGGGCGCCCATCGGCCGAGGGGCCGGCGCACCGGCAGCGGCGGCCGGATTTGGGATCGGCGCGCGCTTCTTGCGCACCTCCACCTGTACGACTTTCGAACGTCCGTGGCTGAAGCTTTGCCGCACGGAGCCCGCGTCGACGGTACGGCCCAATCCCAGCGTTCCCGTAGGACGCAGAGAGAGCCTGGCTTTGCCGCCTTCCTGATCGTTGCCTTCGCTCATGTTATCCGCTGGCACCCACTTCTACGTTCAATCCGGCGGTTGTCCGCCCCGCGACCGCGATGGTCTTATCCTTTAGTCCGGCCAGCCGTCCCGCTTCCATCACGAGGGACTCGCCTAGTTTTCCCGGTGCGATCGCGACATGCACCACGAAATCCCGTCCGAACAGACGGCCCATCGCCGCACCGGGCAATGGGTCCAATACCGGCACCGACGCCGAAACGCCCGATAAAAACCGGGTCCTTTCCGACGCACTGCCGTCCGACGCCTGCAACACCAAGCGGGCACGATCGGCTTTCAGCCATTCCCGTGCCTTTTCAAACCCCGCCATGGCCTGACCGGCTCGGCGCGCCAAACCCAACAACTCCGTAATCCGACGGACCAGCGCTTCCTCAAGCAGGGAAGGGAGGTTCGAGGGCACGGCAACCGGTCCGCGCGCTGCTCTTGCGAACGCACGCACGAGCTGACGGTGGCTGTCCGCCTCAGCGCGACCGGGTTCTAACACATCCCCGCGAGCGCTCAACCATATTCCCCTGCCGGGCAGCCTTGCGGACAGGTCGGGGACGATCGCGCGATCCGGGCCGACAACGAAGCGGATCATTTTTTCCTTGGGCAGCCGTTCGCGCGTCAGCACACACCGACGGAGCGGGCCGGCTTCCGGTTCGTCGTCCGGTTCTTCGAGATCGGTCGGATCGAGCTCAGTCGTGGCCCGCCTCCTCAGCTACTTCTGCTTCCGCCGGCTGTTCGCCATCTTCGAACCAGTGGGAACGGGCCGCCATGATCACCGCGTTGGCGGTTTCTTCGTCCATGGCTTCGGCGCCAACGATTTCCCGCAGCTCGTCGCTGGCCAGATCGGCCAGATCGTCCAGGGATTTCACGCCCTTTTCGCCCAGCGCCACCAGCATCGCCGGGGTGAAAATCTCGAAGGAGGCGACGTCGTCGCTCACGCCCAACGCGATCCGCTTATCGCTGAGTTCGTTGTCGCGCTGCGTCAGGTACGCCTCGGCACGGCGGATCAACTCTTCCGCCACGGAGTCGTCGAAGCCTTCGATGGCCGCGACTTCCTCGACCGGCGTGTAGGCAAGTTCCTCGACCGTGTTGAAGCCTTCCGTCACCAGCAGCGCGGCGATCACGTCGTCCACGTCCAACGCTTCGACGAACAGGCCGGACCGGCGGCGGAATTCTTCCTGCCGGCGCTCGCTTTCCTCGGCTTCCGTCAGAATATCGATGTCCCAGCGCGTGAGCTGGCTGGCGAGGCGCACGTTCTGGCCACGGCGGCCGATGGCGAGGCTGAGTTGCTCATCGGGGACGACGACTTCCACGCGGCCGGCTTCTTCGTCGAGCACGACCTTGGTCACCTCGGCCGGCGCCAGGCCGTTGACGATGAAGGTCGCCGGGTCAGGGTTCCATTGGATGATATCGATCTTCTCGCCCTGCAGTTCGGCGACGACGGCCTGGACGCGGCTGCCACGCATGCCG
>CAIYDT010000151.1 GCA_903924985.1 uncultured Acetobacteraceae bacterium | reverse complement strand
TCCGTGAAAGGACGGCGATCCTATCCGCCTTAGCGCAGCCCCAGACCGCGGGCGATGATGCCGCGCAGGATCTCACGCGTGCCGCCCTGGATCGAGAAGCGCGGGGCGTGCATCATCGTGCGCGACAGGACCGAGACATAGGCATCCAGCGCGCCGAGTTCGGGCTCGGACGGGAACAGGAGGCGCGCCACCTCCGGCACCTCCTGGTCGAACTTGGTGCCGACATCCTTGACCAGGGCAGCTTCCATGTTGGGGTTCTCGTCGCGTTCCAGCATCCCCGCGATGGACAGCGACATGCGCCGCAGGGTGGCCAGGTGCGCCGACAGGCGGCCGATCGCCACGGCGACCGAGGGTTCCGGGTCGGGCCCGGCCAGGCGGACAAGCTCGACCAGCAGGCGGAAGGTGATCAGAAACCGTTCAGGCCCGCTGCGTTCGAAGGCAAGTTCGCTGGTGACCTGCTTCCAGCCATTGCCCTCCTGGCCCAGCAGCCGGTCGGACGGGACGAACAGGTCGGTCAGGAACACCTCGTTGAAATGGTGCTCGCCCAGCATATTGTAGACCGGGCGGACCTCGATACCCGGGGATTTCATGTCCACCAGGAACTGGGTGGCGCCGGCCTTGCGGTCGATCTCCTGATCGACGCCGGCCAAGCGGCAGAACAGGATCATGGTGGTGGCGCGGTGGGCGTTGGAGGTCCAGAGCTTGGTGCCGTTGACGACGTAGCCGCCCTGCACCTTGGTTGCCCGCGTGGTGGTGCCGGCGAGGTCGGAGCCGGAATTGGGCTCGCTCATGCCGATACAGAAATACATCTTGCCGGCGGCGATCTGGGGCAGGAAGAAATCCTGCTGCTCCTGCGTGCCGAAGCGCATGATGTTCGGCCCGCTTTGGCGGTCCGCGACCCAGTGGGCGCCGACCGGGGCGCCGGCGGCGAGCATTTCCTCCAGCACCACGTAGCGTTCCAGCGCGCTACGCTCGCGCCCGCCCCATTTCTTCGGCCAGGTCATCGCCACCCAGCCTTTTTGCGCCATCTTTTCGCTGAATTCCGGGCTGTAGCCCATCGGCAAGGGCTGCATCAGGGCGCGGTTGTCGGCTATGAAATCGCGCACGTCTTCGCGCAGCAGCTCGGTTTCGGGCGGCAGGCGCACAGGATCGAAGCGGAATGCCTGGACGGTCATTTTTGACGCTCCTCATGATCTTTTCTGAACGCAGCGTAAGCGCCGCTAGGGCAGCAGCACAATCGACCCGGTCGTCTTGCGGTCCTCCAGGTCCCGGTTGGCCTGGGCGCCCTCGCGCAACGGATAGGTGTGGTTCACCTGCACCTGCACCTTGCCCGACAGCACGGCGTCGAACGTGTCGGCCGCCACGGCCAGCAGATCGGCGCGCGTGGTGACGAAGGTCTGCAAGGTGCCTCCGCGCACGGCGAGGGATTTCGGGTTGAGGACTTGCAGATCAAACGGCGGCACCGGACCCGAGGCGCGGCCGAAGCTGACCACCTGGCCACGAGGCGCGAGGCAATCGATGGATTTTACCAGCGTATCGCGACCGACCCCGTCATAGACAACCGGCACGCCGCGCCCGTCGGTTATTTCCCGGACGCGCGCCACGAAATCATCCCGTGTGTATAGTATCGTGTGGCTGTAGCCGTGCGCCCGTGCCAGCTCCGCCTTGGCCTCGGTGGACACGGTGCCGATCACCGTCGCGCCGAGGGCTGAGGCCCATTGGCCGAGGAACAGGCCGATTCCGCCGGCCGCTGCGTGGCACAGGATGGTTTCGCCCGGCTGGACCCGGTGCAACTGACGGATCAGGTACTGTACCGTCATGCCTTGCAGCATGGTCGCGGCGGCGGTCTTGTCGTCGATGCCGTCGGGCAGTTTCACCAGTCGTTCGGCGGCGATGGTGCGGCGTTCGGAATAGGCGCCCGATACCGGCGCGTAGGCGACCCGGTCGCCCACCGCGACCTCGGTGACGCCCGGGCCGACCGCTTCGACCAACCCGGCCCCCTCGCGGCCGGGGATGTGCGGCAGGGACGGTGCGGCGCCGCGGCGGTAAACGACGTCGACGAAATTCACGCCGATCGCGGTGTGGCGCAGCAGTACCTCACCGGGGCCGGGCGGTGCGACCGAGACCGGTTCCCAGAGCAACTCCTCCGGTCCGCCATAGCGATGGATGCGCAGCGCATGGGTCATGGGCCGTCCCTTCCCGAAATTCGTTGGGGAGAGAGTGGCAGAGACCGGCGGGAGGCTCAAACAGGGCCATCGCCATGGCTTCCCCGACAGCATCCGTATCTATAAGCCACTACCCACGCGAAGCTGCCGACTGGCCCGAGGGGCAT
>CAIYDT010000150.1 GCA_903924985.1 uncultured Acetobacteraceae bacterium | reverse complement strand
GTCCGAGCCGCCGCATTGCAGCGCGACGGTGAGGGCGGAGGCCGGCACGGTCTGGCGTTGGACCTTGTTCGACTCAGCCAGCACTTCCTTCACGAAGTCGGCGGCCGCCGTCACGGTCTTGCGGGTGCCGCCCATGGTCTGGATGTCCATCGCTTTCAGCCTTCCGGCCAGGCGCTGTTCTTCCATCAGGCCGCCGATCTGGTTCACCTCACAGCCCAGGCCCAGCACGATCACGTGGGAGAAATTGGCGTGCCTGGCGTAGCCCGCCAGGGTGCGGCGCAGCACGCGCAGGGGTTCGTCCTGGGTCATGCCGCAGCCGGTCTTGTGGGTGAGCGCGACCACGCCGTCCACATTCGGGAAATCCGCCAGCGGATCGTGGTCGGAGAACGGGTTGCGCTTGAACAGGTCGGAAACCATTCCGGCGACGTGGGCGGAGCAGTTCACGCTGGTGAGGATGCCGATGTAGTTGCGCGTGGCGACCTTGCCGTCCGGGCGGACGATGCCCTCGAACGTCGCGGGGGTGTTGGCGTATTGGGTGGGCACCGCGGTCTCGCCGTAGGCATAGTCACGGCTGAAATCCTCCATTCCACAATTATGCACGTGCACGTGGCGGCCGGGCTCGATCGGGGCAGTGGCGAAGCCGATGATCTGGCCGTAGCGGCGGATCGGCTCGCCCACCGCGTGCGGGCGGATCGAGGCCTTGTGGCCGGCGGGAATGCGTTCGGCGGCCACCACGCCATCGGCCAGGGGCGTGCCAGGCAGAAGGGTGGCGCGGGCGATGATCACGCTGTCGTCCGGGTGAAGGCGGATCACGACCGGCGGGGTGTTCGTCAGCGACATGAAGCAACTCCGTTGAAACGAAAACGGCCGCGGATGCTGGTGCATCCGCGGCCGCAGTATAGACGATATCCTGCGTTAAGCGGCAGCGCCGGGCTGGTTGCTGCTGCGCACGGCGGCCACGGCTTCCTTCGCCGCCTTCGCCATCAGGCCGCTGTCGTTGGCGATGGTGACGAGTTGGAAGCCCATGCCGATCATGCGCGAGGCGTAGGCGGCCGAGCCGTTATGCAGGCCGGCGAATTTGCCGTGCTTCTTGCAGGACGCCAGCAGTTTCTCGTAGATGGCCAGGATGTTCGGTTCCTCGCGATCGAGGATCGGGATCATGCCGAGCGACAGGCCCATGTCGGACGGGCCGATATAGATGCCGGAGATCCCGGGGACGGACAGGATCTCGTCGATGTTGTCGATGCCTTCGCGGGTCTCGATCATCGGGATGATCATGATCTCGTCGTTCGCGGTCTTCTGGTAGTCGCTGGCCTCACCATACATGGCGGCGCGGATCGGGCCGTTGGAGCGCTTGCCCATCGGCGGATACAGGCAGGCATCGGCCAGCGCCTTCGCCTCGGCGGCGTTGTTCACCATCGGGCAGATCACGCCCATCGCGCCGCCATCGAGCACCTTGCCGATGATCCCCGGCTCGTTCCACGGCACGCGCACCAGCGGGGTGACGGGGTGGGCCTGCATGGCCTGGAAGCACTGCACCATGGACTGGTAGTCCTGCACGCCGTGCTGCATGTCCACCGTAACGGTGTCCCAGCCGCACTGGGCCATGACCTCGGCCGAGAAGCCCGACGGTATCGCCAGCCAGCCGTTGACGCAGGCTTTGCCCGCGGTGATGCGCTGTTTGAGTTTTGTCGCCATGGTTGGCGTTCCCCCTGGTAAATGAGGGCTGCAAGCTAGGCGGCGACTTGGCGGGAAGCAAGGCCAGGGCGTTGCCCCTTGCACTCCCAAACCAATTATGGGGTTCTAAGGGCGAGCCCTTAGCGGGGTCCAGGGGCAG
>CAIYDT010000149.1 GCA_903924985.1 uncultured Acetobacteraceae bacterium | reverse complement strand
CTGGGATAGCTATGAAGAGATCGTCGAGGCCTGCCGGAAGGCATGGGAGTTTCTGGTCAACGACCCAGGACGCATACGCTCAATCGGAATGAGGCTCTGGGCGTGTGTCAGTGGTTAGGGCGGTTGGTATAAGCCGATCCGCTTCACCAAAACCGAGCGGTCGCGGCTTCGGGCGGCCGGGACGAACGCGCCGGCACCCTGTCAAAACCACTGTGCAGAGGTAGTAGCTCGGGTTACCCGATCCCGTGGCCCTTGAGCACCGACCGGATCTTGGCAACGGAGTTTGCCTCCGTCATCTCCTCATCGGTGAGTTCGATCCCGTAGGTGGTTTCCAGCTCGGTCATCAGCATGATCTGGCGTAGGCTGTCCCACTTGCGGGCGTTCGTCATGTCGGACGCCTCGGTCACCTCTGCCGGGGGAATGCCCAGCGTGCCGGCGATCAGGGTCAGCAGGTCGGCGGCGGGCATGCTCGTCTCCGTCGGAAGGGGCGGGGCGTCTTATGCGCATGGCATCGCGCTTAGTCCAGATAGGGCGCCCAGCGGATGTAATGCAGGACGTATTGCCTGAAGGTCCAATCGTGCCCGTGCCAGCGGTAGCGCGCGTCCGGATCGTACCATGTCAGGCCCAGGGCTTCCGCCACCATGGGGTGGATCGGCACACATTCGAAGTCCTGCCCCTGGTGGTGCCGCAGCAGCATGTCGGTCTCCGCCAGGGCGGCGCCAATGCGCCGCCGGTCGAGGCTCCGTGTCGAACGCAGCAACTGCTTGAACAGCGGCCCAGTGGCGGCGGCGGCGATGTGGCCGGAGGTGTGGAACAGCTTGGTGGTGCGGAAGTTCTGTTCCACCCATTCCGCCATCTTGATGTCCGCCAAGGCGTCGGTCGCGGTCCAGCGCACGACGTCGATGCGCAGCCGGCGGTTGAGGTCGGGCATCCGCTCCGCGGTCACTTCCATGTATTTATCGAACAGCGCGTCGTCGCCGAGATTTTCGGTCGACAGAACCGCACCGATGGAATCCGACCAGGGGTAGCGTGCGGGGTCGGCCGCGACGCGCGGATCGTTGCCGGAAAACGGCCAGAGGAACAACGCGCTGAGCGGCGGAAATTTTACGACTTCGCAGCCCGGCGGCAACCGTTCGTGCAGCGCCGCGCGGTGCGGTGTTGGCTGGCCGCTCTCGACCTGCTCCCACACGGTGACCACGTCGCGCATGAAATCAGGGCCGTACAACGTGGTCCAGTCGGCTGTTGTCACCTTATGCGCGGGGATCCATTTGAAGGCGAAGTCACCCAGGACGTTGCGCAGGTACCGACCGGTGAGCATCAACTCCTCGCCCTGGCAGTTCGCGTAGATCAGTACCGACCGGGTCATGGCCGCCACGCCGCCCAGCGGATGTAGTCCAGGATATAGTCCTTGAAAGACACGCGGTTGGCATGCCAGCGGTAGATATGATCGGGGGACCACCAGGCCAGATTGAAATGCCGGGCAACCAGGGGATGAATCGGCAGTTCCTCCCGCCGTCCGACAAAGCCTTCCGTCACCGCGTCGAGGTCGGACAGCAGATCGGTCTGCGTCGCGTGGGCGTGCACCGCCGGCGACGCCAGCAGTCGTTCGGTAAGCGCGCGCAGCAAAGCGGGGCCAGGAATGGTGGGGGCGTTGAACACCCGCTCCTTATGGATGGATTTTTGCATATACGCCGCCAGTTTCACGTCGCTGCGTGCGTCCAGCCGTTTCCAGTTCATGACGTCCATAGCCAGCAGGGCGTCGAGGTTGGGCATTTCCTTCTCGGTCATACCTTCGTAGATCATGTACAGCAGGTCATCGGCCATGGTGTAGTGCGTCAGGCCCGCGGCGATGCGGTCGCCGAATCGGTAGCGTGCCGGCACATAGAGATCGGGTTCCGGCACCGCGCGGGGGTCGGCACTCAGGAAGGGCCAAAACGCAAGCATCTCCGGCATAGCGAAGCGGCGTAACTCGCAGTTTTCCGGCAAAGCGGCGCGCAATGCCTGTGTTGTGGAGCCGCTACCCACGCCGGACTGCAGCCAACAAAAGGTGGCCGACGTCAGTGCATTCTTCGGTCGCGTATGGGCGGTGTCCGTCAGGTCCGGGTGCGTATCGACATAATGGATTCTGATTTTGCCCCGCAGCGATGGCAGCGCGCCAGCGATGCGAGCCAGTTGCAAGGCGTAGTAGTTGCCGGCAACGATTCCCGTTGGAAGGTCCGGCCCCGCCGCGGACGACTCGCCGGTGGGTAAGGCGACTTCTTCCTGAATCAGCCCGGCGGAATGGAAGCAAAGAGCCAGCCAGCGCGTGTCGGACGTCGGCTGAAAATCGGCCGGGCGCATGGCGTCGGGATGCACCATCGTGAGTTCGATGCGATCCAGTCCAGCGGTCAGGGCGACCGGCAAGGCAAATTCGATCGACTGCCGTTTGGTGACCTCGAAACGCCCGAGTACGTCAGCCCCGGCCAGGAAGGCGAGGCGCTGGGTATCCCGCACGCCGGGATTGAGCAGCGGGTGCAGCGTGAAACGTACGACGTATGGCTTGTCGTTGCCCGGCAGCGGCAGCGTCAGCTTGCTCTCGTATCCGGTCGCCCAGGCATAGTGGTCCTCCACCGACCAGCCGGATCCCAAAGAATCCGCCAGGTTCCCGATGTGCCCGAAAATGAACGCGGATTCCAACCGAGTGGGCCTTTCAACGACGCAAAATCCGGGACGTGCCCAGTGAATTGTCTCACATCAAATAAAATGAGACTGTTGCCGCCGCAAGCCCTTATCCCGGACTTTGACAGCCGGCCGCGCCTGACCAAAAGTGCCTTCAAGCTCAGGAGACCGCAACCCATGCCTGCTCGTATAGAAACCATAGGATTCATCGGCCTTGGGGTCATGGGGGAGCCGATGTGCGGCCACCTTGCCCGCCGTTCCGGCAGGGCCGTGTTGGCCTACGACCTGAATCCCGCGCCGCTGGGCCGCCTGGCAGAGCAAGGCGTGAAGGCAGCAACACCCCAGGAGCTGGCGGCACAATGCCAGGTGATCCTGTTTTCCCTACCTGACGGCAAGGCGATGCAGGCGGTGGTGGCGGAGCTGGAGCCGCATTTGCGTCCCGGCCAATGCATCGTCGACACCAGCACGTCCTCGGTCGCGGCCACGCGCGAAATCGGTGCTCGGCTGGAGGCCAAAGGCATCCTGTTCGCCGACGCCCCCGTCGCCCGGACGAGAGAAGCCGCGTCGAAGGGGGAGCTGAGCATCATGGTCGGCGCCTCCGAAAGCACATTCGCGCATGTGCGCGCGATCCTGGAGACCATGGGCTCCGACGTCAGCCATTGCGGACCGATCGGGTGCGGCCAGGTGGTGAAAATCCTGAACAACATGCTGGTCTTCCAGCACACCGCCGCCCTCGCGGAGGCCATCGCGCTCGGCCGCCGCAACGGCGTGCCGGCGGAGGTGCTGCTGCCCATCATGTCGATGGGTTCGGGGGACAGTTTTGTCCTTCGCAACCACGGGATGAAGTCGATGGTGCCACGGGTGTATCCGGAGCGGGCTTTCTCCGTGCGGTACTCGATCAAGGACTTATCGTATGCGCTGGAAATGGCGGACGCCGCTGGGCTGGATATGAAGGCGGCGAAGCTGACGATGGAGCGGCTGCGCGAAGCCGAGGCACAGGGGCACGGCGACCAGTACCACCCCGTCGTGCTGGAGGTGATCGACCCGCTATGAACCCGTTTCCAAATGCCGCCGCATGGCGGGATGCCTGTGCCAGCGATGCCGTACTAGGGACTTGGGCCGGGCCATGGAATGTGTGTTTCGCCCTTGAAAGCGACGGAGTGGCTACCAAATTCGGCTTTACCGACGGCCGAATTGCGTACGGCGAGGGGGCGCCCGCGTTTACGTTGGCGGCACCTTCCGCGATCTGGGCGAAATTCCTCGAACCAATTCCGCCTCGTCATCATCACGGCATCTTCGCCATGATGTACCGATTGCCGGAATTTTCTATCGAAGGCGACCAGCTTGCGTTCATGCAGCACGCGCACATCGCGCGCCGGGTGCTGGAGATCGGCAAGTGGCTCGTGCTGGGGCATTCGTTGCCCGTGCCGGTGTCGCTGCATCCTCGGGAGGGGGCGCGGGCGGTGCCGGCGGTGACCGGGCGATACGTGCCGGTGACGGTGCGGGGGGTGACGTATCAAATCTACAGTGAATCCGCCGGCACCGGCCGCGACGTGCTGTGCATGCATACGGCCGGCGCGGATGGGCGGCAGTTTCATGGGCTGATGGCCGATCCTCGGGTGGTCGCGGGTCATCGGCTGGTGTCCTTCGACCTGCCCTGGCACGGCAAATCGCCGCCGCCGGAGGGCGCCATCCAGGGCTCCTGGCGGCTGAACACCGACCTGTACGTCGAGCTGATCATGGGCTTTGTCGCCGCGGCCGGGCTGGACAAGCCGATCGCGCTGGGTGCGTCGATGTCCGGGGAGATCTGCCTGGAACTGGCGTATCGCCACCCCGAGGCGTTCTCCGGCATCGTCGCCTGCGAGGCCTGCGACAAGATCAACCAGCGGCAAACCGTCTGGGCGGCGCACCCGCATGTCAACCAGGCGCAGTTCGTCCCGGAGTGGATCAGAGCCCTGAGCGCCCCGCAAAGCCCAGCGGAATACGTGGAACAGATCGCCTGGCACTATGGCCAGGGCGGCCCGCAGGTGTTTTTCGGCGACATCGCCTTCTACTCCGGCGACTGGGATGCTCGGGAACGGGTCGGGCGCATCGATACCAACCGCTGCCGGCTGTTCATGCTGACGGGGGAATACGACTACTCCTGCACCGTTGAACTGTCGGAGGCAACGGCCGCCAAAATCCCCGGGGTGCGGTTTCAGGCGATGAAAGGCATCGGGCACTTCCCCTTCGCGGAGAACCCCAAACTGTTCGCCGAGTACTTGCTGCCGATCCTGGCTGAGCTACAAGGCTGAATACTTTCAAAGGACATGATGGAATGATCGAAGACGTAAAAATCGGCGACGGCGATCTGGCGGAGGCCGGCATGAGCGTGGCCGTGCACTATACCGGTTGGCTGCACGATCCCGCCGCCGCGGACAAAAAGGGCAGCAAGTTCGACAGCTCCCGCGACCGGGGGCAGCCCTTCCGGTTCGGGCTCGGCGCCGGCCAGGTGATCGCCGGATGGGACGAAGGCGTGGCCGGCATGAAGATCGGCGGGCAGCGGACGCTGACCATCCCGCCGGAGAAGGGCTACGGCGCGCGCGGCGCCGGCGGCGTCATCCCCCCGAACGCGACGCTGGTGTTCGACGTGGAGTTGCTAGGCGTCGAGTAAAAACGGGTCGGGCGGGGCAAGCCCCGCCCGATTGCCTTCAAAGGTTCGCGGCGACCCGGCCCATACGCTGGATGCTGGCCAGGATCTCGCCTTGCGGCAGGCCGGGCCAGTTCATGCGGAAGCGGAACTCGGTGGCGCCGAGCGTGTCGCGGTAGCGCTGGAGTTCGTCGCGGACGTAGGATTCATCGCCAACTACGAAACGGTCCTGCGCGAACTGGCGGAACGAGTCTTCCCCGGCAGCGGGATCGAAGCCGCCGAATCCGTGGCCGGCGTAACGGGTATATTTCGCGGCGATAGGCCCGCGTCCCAGATCGATCGCGTCCTGCATCGACGGACCGCAGAACAGCTCGCGGGAGACCTGACGGACGTAATCCAACGGTCTGCCCAGATCGGCGCGGGCCTGGTGGAATACGCCCCACCAGCGTTTCATCTCATCCATGGTCATGGCCCCGGCGCCCTGCCAGGAGTCGCCGATCGCGGCGGCGCGCTTTACCGCGTCCTCCACCGTGCCGCCGACCCAAAGGGGGATGCCGTTCGGGTTGCGTGGGCGCATGCTCAGGCTGACGTCGTCCAGCTTGATGTATTTGCCGTGGAAGGTGACATGGTCGCCGGCCCAGAGGCGTCGGATGACCTCGATATACTCCTTGAAGCGGCCGACGCGGGACTTGCGCTCGATCCCCATGGCGGCGAACTCGGTGTCGCGGTAGCCGAGGCCCACCCCCAGAACGAATTTGCCGTCGGTCAGGTGGTCCAGCGTAGCGGCTTCTTCCGCCAGCAGCACGGGGTTGAGCATCGGAAGCAGCAGCACGGCGGTGCCGAGACGCATGCCCTCCGCCACGCCCGCGAGGTAGCCGAGCATGGGGGAAGCAGCCGTTTGCCGCATGGAAGGGCCGGTGACGAAATGCTGCGGCAGCCACAGGGAGTCGAAGCCGGCGTCCTTCGCGGTTTGGACCTGTTGTTTCAGGTTCCGCAGGTGTTCGGTGGCATCCTCATGCGCTTCGTGTTCCAGCGTGACGAACAGGCCGACCTTCATGGGGGAGCTCCGGTTATGACGCAGGCGGAAGATCGACGATGAACTCGCCGCCGCCGTAGCCGGCTTCGATGGGGATCAGCAATTTGCGCCTCGTGTCATCGATCTTGGTGGAGCGGGGTTGCACCGTCACGATGGTTGAGGATCGGGCGGCGTCCATGGCCTCGGTGACCGTTGCGTGGCGGGCGAGTTTGGCCAGGTTCATTTGCGTGGCGAACACCAGCTTGTAGCGGCCTTCCTCGGTGCCGGTCAGGGCGTCCTGGGGAGTGATCCAGATGGAATCCACCGACTCGTGCCCGTCATGCACCGCGACGTGGGCGGCGGGGGCCTCGGCCAGGAAGAACTGCGTGTCGTAGCGCTTTGGCTGGTTGGCTGGGGTGATCCAGTGGGCGTAATGCACCAGCAGATCGGTGGCGGGTTGCATGTTGTGGGCCGTCAGGATGGCGCCGAATTCGATGCTGCCGGCGCTCAGGGCGGCGCGGTGCTGGTCCTCCACCTGGAGCAACCTGTCGGCGTCGATCAACGCGTCGGCGCCGGTCGCGCGGGCCAGCAGGACGCCGCATTCCTCGAAGGTTTCGCGGATGGCGGCGAGTTGGAAGGCCATGGCTTCGGTGTCCGGGGCCAACAGAAGTTCCGCCAGCGCGTGGTCGCTATCCTCCACCCGGCCGCCGGGGAACACCAGCGCGCCCGAGGCGAAGTCAATCGCATGGTGACGCACCACCATGAACACCTCCAATCCCTTCGCTCCGTCCCTGAGCAAAAGAATGGTTGCCGCCGGTCGTGCCACTGCTTCGGTTGCCATGTCTTCGTCCGCACCTTGTTCGTTCAGGGCGGCAGGGTAGCGGGCGGGCGTCAGTGTGCAAGGTGGCGGGCGAGCCGGTCCGTTTCGGCGGCCGTGAGGCGCAGGCCCAGCTTGGTACGGCGCCAGACGATGTCTTCCACACCGCGGGCGTACTCGTTGCGGACCAGCCAGTCGACCTCGCCTTCGGTCAGGCCGGCGCCGAGGTCGGTGCCGCCGGGGACGTTCGATGCCAGCGTGCCGTACGCGTGCACGAGTCGCCGAGCGGTGGCGGGGGTCAGGGACTGGTGGCGACTAAGCAAGTCCTGGGTCAGCGCGTCGATCCCATCCCAGGGAAAGTCGCCGCCAGGCAGCGTGGCATGCGCGGTCCAGGGGCCCGGGAGGCCCGGGATGAATGGGGCAAGGCGGTCCATCGCGGCCTCGGCCAAGCGTCGGTAGGTGGTTATCTTGCCGCCGAACACGGACAGCACGGGCGGGGTGCCGGAGAGTTCCAGCACGTAATCCCGGGTGGCTTCTTGTGCTTTGGAGGCGCCGTCGTCACGCAAAGGACGGACGCCGGCGTAGCGCCAGACGATGTCGGCGGCAGTGACTTGAGTCCGCAGGTAGTCGTTGACGGCGGTCAGCAGATAGGTTTCCTCGGTCGGGGAGATCGCGACGCCACGCGGGTCGCCGGTGTATTCCTCGTCGGTGGTACCGATCAGGGTGAAATCCTGCTGGTAGGGGATGGCGAAGCACACCCGTCCATCGGCGTTCTGGAAGATGAAGGCTCTGTCCCCTTCGAACAGGCGGCGGGTGACGATGTGGCTGCCCTTGACCATTCTGACTCGAGTGGGGGCATCTTGGACCACCACGCTGGACAGCACCTGCGACACCCAAGGGCCAGCTGCATTGACCAGCACGCGGGCGCGTTCCTCCCGCCCATCGCCGAGGGTCAACGACCACATTCCGTCCACCGGACGGGCGGCCTCGCAGCGGGTTCGGGTGCGGATGTCGGCACCTTTCAGCGCGGCATCGCGTACGGTCAGAACCACC
Organism: uncultured Acetobacteraceae bacterium; assembly: GCA_903924985.1. Taxonomy (GTDB): domain Bacteria; phylum Pseudomonadota; class Alphaproteobacteria; order Acetobacterales; family Acetobacteraceae; genus Rhodopila. The sequence continues at coordinate 43,150 of CAIYDT010000149.1, read as the reverse complement.
AGCCGGGCGTCGTCCACCGAGCAGTCGGAGTATTCGAAGCCTCGGCCGAACCCCGGCTTCAAGGCTGGATCGTGCGCCAGATCCAAGGTCCGGGTCGGGGACAGCAGCTTTCGGCCGCCCAAATGGTCATAGAGAAATAGCCCCGCCCGAATCATCCACCACGGCCGCAATCCGGCGTGGTGCGGCAGCACGAAGCGCAGCGGTCGCACCAGATGGGGGGCGGCTTTCAGCAGGATTTCGCGTTCGCTCAGAGCCTCCCGCACCAGGCGGAACTCGTAGTACTCCAGATACCGCAGACCGCCGTGGATCAGCTTGGTGGAGGCCGAGGACGTCGCCCCCGCCAGGTCGCCCTGTTCCAGCAGCAGCACGGACAGGCCGCGTCCAGCCGCGTCGCGGGCTATACCCGCGCCGTTGATCCCCCCGCCAATGACCGCGACGTCGAAGATCAGCGCTGCTCGTCGGGGGACTCGATCACCGTGCCGGAGTAGGGCTCGATGTAGACCAGATGGTCGTGCACCTTCTTCACACCCGGCGTGTTCTCCGCCACCACCGTGATGGCGCGGCGTTCGCTGTCGTCGGTGATGGTGCCCCATATGTCCACCACACCGTCCGCCACTGTGACGTTCAGCGAGGTCACGGGCGCCCAGGGCTGCTTGTCCAGCGCGTCCAGGATGGCGGTGCGGATGGTCGAGTCATCCGTCGCGGCGGTCGAGGTCCGGCGCGCGTGCCCGATCAGATACCGCAGTAGGTCGGAGCGGCTGACGACCCCGATGACCCGGTTGTTTTCCACCACCGGCAGCCGCTTGATGCGGTGCTTTTCCATGGTTTCGACGACTTCCTCCAGCGGGGCAGACGCAGCCACGGCAATGACGTCCACCGTCATCACGTCGCTGACATGCCGGCCGTAGGTGTGGGTGAAGTCCGCCGCCTGCCGCCCGGGGGACACCAGTAGCCGCAGCCACCAGGGACGGTGCCGCTGGGTGCCGAGTTCGTCGCGGCGCAGCAGGTCGCCCTCGGTCACGATACCGGCGAGTTCGCCCTTGGCATCGACCACGAACAGGCCGGAGATATCGCGGGCGAGCATGGTCTTCGCCGCCTCCTCCACCGTCGCGTCCGGGGCGACGGAGATCACGTTGCGGTTCATCACATCGGCGACGATCATGGCTTGGGTCCTTGCTGCCGTGGGAGGCAATGGTCCTCCTTCAGGCGTGCCGCCGCAAGATGCCGTTCCGGTTACGGCCGTCCCATCATCCGCTGCAATTGCAGTTGCAGCAGCAGCGAGGCGCTGACGGCGCTGACCCCGGACGAAAGGTCGTAGGCGTAGCCGATCTGGCCGCCGATGCCGACGGTCAGGGCGCTGCCCTCCTGGCTAAAGTTGATAAAATTGCTGATGTTTCCGCCGATTTGTGTCGCCACATCCGGACGCCCGAGGTTGGAGAAATTTGGCCCGACCTGGAGCTGCGGATTGATGAACGACACCGGTCCACGCACCAGCAGATCGTTTCCACCGGCAAGCAATCCCCACGACAGGCTGTAGGAACGGCCTATTGAGTCCGTCCCGAACGTGCCGGAGCCAGAGATATACTGGCCGATCTGGAAGCGATTGCCGAAACCGCCGAACAACAGATTGAACTGCAAGGTTGCCGCGGGGGCAGGTGCCGCGCTGCCGGGGCGGTTGGCCCAAAGCAAGGCATTCGCCGGATTGAACTGCACCACGGCCTGACTCAGCGTCACCCATTCCGTGTTGCCCCCCGGCGCCTCGGCCGGCGTGCCGCCGCCGCTGGGTGCAGCGGGGGGTGCGGCCGTGGGCTGGTTGAAATTGAGGCCCGGCACATTGAGCAAATAGTTCGGGCGATAGCCGCCGTAGCCAGTGAACATGCCGGTGGGCCGCAGCTGAAACCCGTCGCTTGCCGGGGTCAATCTGATGTTCAGCAGGGCTCGGCTAGCCGCCTGCCCGCCCGTGGTGCCGCTCATGGTACCGTTCCTCAATGTCCTCTCAATGAGGCCGATACTGCAATGTTTGACAAGAATTACAATCGTTTCCCCTTCAAGATCAGGCGATCCAGCCGCAGGCGCTGGCGGTCGTCGGTTAAGCGCGCCGCCGTCAGATACACCACGGCAACGGCGGCGAGACCGCTGCCTCCAGACAACAGGAACATCAGGAGGATCTGGTACTTCGAAGCCTCCAACGGGTCCATGCCCGCCAGGATCTGGCCTGTCATGATGCCCGGGAGGGTCACGAGGCCGGCAGCCGACATCTGGTTGATGGTTGGCAGCAGCGCCCGACGGACCGAGGTTCTGACCAGTTGCCTGATGGCGCGTTTGAAGGGGGCGCCGAGAGCCAGTTGCGCCTCGATCGCGGCTTTCTGCGCGACGACGCCGCCGAGCATGGAGTCGAGCGCCAGGCTGGCGCCGTTGAGGACGTTGCCCAGGATGATGCCGGCCAGCGGGATGGCGTAATGCGCGTCGTACCAAGGGGAGGGCCGGATCGCCGTGGTCAGCGCCAGGATCGCGGTGAGGAAGGTCGCGAGGCTGACTGCCCCGGCGCCGATGATGTAGTTGCCTTGGCGGTGGAGTTTTTGTTCGGGGCGGGAGGCGACCTCATTCCCCGCGATCAGGACCATGGCGAGGATCACCGCGAGCGTCAGCAGCGGGGAGGCGATGGCGAACACCGCCCGCATGATGAAGCCGATCAGCACGAGCTGCGCGATCATGCGAGTGGCGGCTATTGCCAACTGCCTGTGCAGGCGGAGACGCAGGAGGACGGAGAGGACGCCGTCGAAGACGATGAGGACGGCGGCGATGGCGATGTCGGTGGGGGAAAGGAGGATGGGGGTCATGGTCTTGTGTCTCCCGTCACAGAGACCCCAGAAACTCGGTCGGCCGCGGAACAGGAACCCCACGCCAGGGATGGAGCACCAACAAATCTTTATCCGACGAAACCAACGCCGTGGCATTCGCGGCGAGCGCCAACTCGCGGTAGATGTTGTCCCGAGGATCGCGGCAATCGGTCACGCGGACCCCGGCATAAACCAGTGGGCGCCGCTGAATGGCAGGCGGGCGATTTCTGCCTGGCGCTGTAGCGTTAAAACATCCGCAAACCTGGGCCGAGCCAGTACGTCCAGGATCTCATCGGCCACCGGCTCGGACATCGCCACGAGGTCCTGTTCATAGGCCCCGACCAGTACTAAGCATGGGTTGCTGTCATGCTTGAGCGCGGCACCGATGACAATCACCCGCGCCGAGCCGCCCGCTTCGTCTTCCAAGCAGCCAGTTCGTCGTCAATATCCTGGTCGGTGATGCCTGCCGCCGCTGCCGTTCGCCGCCGCGGGTCGGCCAGCGCTTCCGCGGTTTCTGTGTCGACTGAGATTTCGACCATCACGGTAGCCATATGCCCCTCCATCCAATGTGCGGGATCATACCCCCACCAACCGCCGCTCCGCCATCCGAAACCGCCGGTCCCCCATCCGCCCGGCCTGCTCGGCGCTATGTGTCACCATCACGACCGAGGTGCCGCCGGCCAGCCGTTCCCGCAATACTGCCTCCACCAGCGCGGTATTGTCCGCGTCCAACGCCCCCGTCGGCTCATCCAGCAGCAGCACCTTCGGGTCCAACGAAAGCGCTCGGATCAGGCCGAGCCGCTGGCGTTCCCCGGTGGACAGGCGGAGGACCGGGCCGTCGAACAATTCGGCCGGCAACCCTAAACGCGGCGCTAGAGCGCGCGCCGCCGCGATATCGACGAAGTGGGAGGCGACATCCTCCGCCCACCATCCCGGTTCGGCTGGGTTGTAAACAACCTGATGGCGCCATTCCGGTGCCGTCATATCGCGGCGGGACCGATCGTCCAGGAACACATCCCCCTCGCAAGGATCGAGGTCGGCGATCATGCGCAGGAACAGCGATTTCCCCGAACCCGACGACCCGGTGATCGCGATACATTCCCCAGCCTCGATCGCCAGATCGAACGGCCCCGCCAGCGTGCTTTGCAACCCGGCGATGCGGAAGGTCATCCCCCCGCCAGTTTCCCCAACAGCCGGATATGCGACCGGATGCCGTGGTGGAAGCACGCCTGCTCGAATTTTTCGTTGGGGCTATGGATTTGGTCGTCATCCAGGCCGAACCCCATCAGAAGAGCCTCCAATCCGAGCACCGAGCGCAATGACGTCACCACCGGAATGGAGCCGCCGCAGCCCATCAGCACCGCCGGCTTGCCGAATTCGTCCGATAACGCACCCAGCGTAGCACGGATCCACGGCGAGTCCGTGTTCACCTCGATCCCCGGCCCGTGGGAGAACAACGCGAATTCCGCCGTGGCGCCCGGCGGCAAGCGGTCGGTCACGAATTGCTGGTATTGCGCGTAGACCTCATCGGGGTCCTGGTTGGATACCAGCCGGAACGACACTTTGGCGGATGCGTGCGACGCGATGACGGTCTTGCTGCCCTCGCCGGTATAGCCGCCCCAGATGCCGTTGATGTCGGCGGTCGGACGTGCCCAGAGGCGTTCCAGCGCGGAATACCCCCGCTCCCCAGCCGGCGCGGTCAGGCCGATATCCCCCAGGAACGTCGCTTCGTCGAAGCCGAGGGAATCCCACTGCGCCCGCTGCGCATTCGAAACCGGCTTCACCCGATCGTAAAACCCCGGCAACTGGATGCGGCCGTTCTCGTCCTGCAACTGGCCCAGAATGCGAGTCAAAGCGTTGATGGGGTTCAGCGCCGACCCGCCATATAGCCCGGAATGCAGGTCCCGGTTGGCAGCTTTCAGCGTCACCTCGGTGTAGACCATCCCCCGCAGCATGGTCGTCACGGCGGGTGTATCCACGTTCCACATATTGGTGTCGGAGATCAGCGCGACATCCGCCACCGATAATTCGTCCTTGTTGGCAATAAGAAAGGGTTCCAGGTTTTTGGAGCCGACTTCTTCCTCGCCCTCGATCAGCAATGTCAGCTTGGCCGGGATGCCGCCGCCGGCGTTGAACCAGGCGCGCAGGGCCTCGATGAACATCATCGCCTGGCCTTTGTCGTCCACCGCGCCGCGCGCGACGAAGCGCTTGCCGCGGGGGCCGTCGATCAGTTGCGGCTCGAACGGTGGGCTGTTCCATAGCGCCAGAGGGTCCGGCGGCTGCACATCGTAGTGGCCGTAGAACAGAACGTGCGGGCCTTTATACCCCGACGGTCCGGGATGGTGCGCGACGACTACGGGATGACCGGCGGTTGGGCGGACGGTCGCCTCAAATCCCATGCCGGTCAGTTGGTCCCGCACCCACTCGGCGGCGCGCACGCACTCCCCCGCGTATTCGGGCTGGGTGCTGATCGAGGGGATGCGCAACAGGTCGAACAGGCGTTCGCGCGACGCGTCCAACTGCGCGTCGGCGTGGTTCAGCACGGCGTCGAGAGCGGTCATGGTTGGATCTCCGATTCAGGCCGGCGCGAACAGGCGCTCCTCGCTGGCTGAGCTCTTGCCCTCGAACGGATCGACTATGCCCTGGAAGGCCGCGTCGCGCTGCAGCACCGGCACAACCTTGTCGGCGAACAGGCGCATGTTCAGCTCCGCCAGATGGTGCGGCATGCTGCCGAACGAAAACTCCGTCACGAAATGATCCATCCCGGTGAGTCGCCGCAGCTCGGCGATCTGCTGGATGCAATCGTCCGGCGTGCCGACCACCTGAATGCTGACGTAGAAATCCGTCGCCTTGGAGCGGAACGTCTCGTCCTTCATCTTTGTGTAGGTTTTCGCCAGCTTGCCGTAGGATTCGTAGCCCTTCACGTTGGACAGATGCCCGTCGGCGAAATGGTAGTGATTGTCGATGGAATCCCATTTTTCGCCCAGATAACGCATTGCCCAGTCGCGGGCTTCTTCGCGCGTGGGCGCGCAGGCGACGTTGCTCAGGATGATCGGTGGGCGGGGCTTGTGGCCGACGCTCGATGCGATTTCGCGGTAGCGCAAAACGTCTTCGGCTGCCTTGGGCCATTCGTTCTGCATGACAACCATCATGCCAAAGCCCAGCTTGGCCATGATCTCCGAGGATTCCGGGCTGACCGACGACGCATAGAACCGCCGTTCGGGGTGCGAGATCGGGCGCGGGCGGATCGACATCTCGGGGATCTGGTAGAATTCCCCTTGCCAGTCGAAACGCTCGTTCGACAGCGCCTTCACGATCAGCTGCGCGGATTCAACGAAACGTGGGCGGGCTTCTTCCATCGGGATGCGGAAGCCCTCGTATTCCACGCTGGCGGCGCCGCGGCCGAAGCCCATCAGGGTGCGCCCGCCGCTCATGACGTCCAGCAGCGCGATCTGCTCCGCCACCCGGATCGGGTCGTGCCAGGGTAGCACGATGACGCAGGTACCGAGCGTGATTTTGGTGGTGCGGCCGGCATAGTAGCTGAGCATTTGCAGCGGCGACGGCGACATGGAGTAGCCGGTGAAATGGTGCTCCAGCGCGAACAGGGAGTCGAAGCCCAGGGGTTCGGCCAGATCGCCCAGTGCCATGTGTTCGTTATACAAAGCGACATCCGGGCGGCCGGGCTGGGCCAGGATGCTGAGCGCGGTTCCGACTTTCATGATGCGGTCTCCCTATTCGGCGGCCTGAATATTGGTGGCCTGTTTGCCCTTGGGGCCCTGGGCTACTTCGAACTGGACTTTTTGGCCTTCCTTCAGCGACTTAAACCCATCCATGTTGATGGCGCTGAAATGCGCGAACAGGTCCTCCCCACCCGCATCCGGCGTGATGAAGCCGAAGCCCTTTGCGTCATTGAACCATTTTACCGTTCCGGTCGCCATTTTGTCTTACTCCCCAATATGCCTGTTCACCGGAAACTGGCGAAGCACAGTCCGGTCCCCGTTAGCGCCGGGGTGCGGTACCCCGGTACATACTCGATCCAATCCAAATCCAGCGAGCCGACCGCGCCGGCCATGCAGATCCAGTTGCGAATTTCGGAGCTGCCGGCTTGCAGCTTGTGCAGCGGCGCGGCGCGAAAAAAATCCGCGTCCTTGCGTCGCAGGGCAGCGACGATGGTGCTGTCGAAGGCCTCATCGACCACGAAATGGCTCAACCCGCCGGACGCGAGGATACCAACCCGAGCATCGCCGGGATAGGCGGCAACGGCGCCGGCCAAGGCGACGCCCAAGGCGAAACATCGGGCCGGGCTGGGCTGGTTCGGTGGGTAATATGCGTTCAGGAACACCGGAACGATCGGGACCGGGCGCTCGCCCATGCAGAATTTGTGCACGTAGGAATAGGCATGTCCCTCGGCTTTGCCGGGCGGGATATTACCGGATACCGAAATGTCGAAGTCGGCCTGTTGCAACGAACCGATCAGATGCCGGGCGAGATCGCCCTGGCAGGGGTATTCGACTTCGCCCCCTTCCTCCAAAAAGCGCATGCGGGCGCGAGCCATCGCGTCGTTCGCCGGGGCGGCGCGGGCGTTGCGGATGCTGGAGCCATGGAAGATGCCCAGCGCCGGCATGTTGGATTGGTCGAAAAGTTCCTCCTGGTCGTCGCCGACTACGATCAGGGCATCCAGTTCGGCGGCCGCGATGGATTGACGCAACCGTTCCTGCGCCGCGTCGATCGCCGCCCGGCGAAGCGCCATCGGACCCGGCGCGATGCGGTCCATCGCATCCGGCGGGGCAAGCGCCAAAAGATCGTCGTAGCGGCAGGGGCGGCCGTCGAAGTCGTAGTGCTGGCGCGCCTTGTCGCGGGGCAGGAAGGACGCGGTCCAATCCTCGGCCGCGCACGCCAGCATCGGGCTGTGCGACGTCCCGAACCCTGCCACCAAGCGCGCCACGAGGCTAACGGATGGGGGAGAACGATGCAGGCGCGACCAGCATGTTCTCTTGTTTGATAATCGCCCCCGTCGCGCCGCTGCCGGGCGGCCACAGGCCGCGTGCCACGGCGTCGGCTCTGATCCGCTGGCGTTCGGCGGCATCTTTGTAGGCCCAGATGTGGACCCATTTGTTCAACGCCCCGAACTCCGAGTACCAAGCGCCGACCAGCGGGGAGAGCTTCACGCGTTCGTCGATCTTGCCAGCCCAGCGCTCGATCACGCCGGGAATGGCACCCGGTGCGATGGTGTAGCTGCGGATCTCGAACACCGGCCCGACCTCCTTCGGGGTCAGCGGCGGGGAGAACGGGGCGGGGACGAACACCTCGCTCTGCTGCGAGACCACGAATTCCCGGATCGGCGGCGGCCAGCCTTCTTCCTTGGTGGCGGCGGCGCGCACGGCGGTGCGCTGGGCGAAGCTGTCATAGGTCCAGACATGAATGATCTGGTTCAACGCACCCACCTCGGTGTGCCAGAAGGCGGCCAGTTTGGAGTGCTTTTCCCGCACTGGCAGGGCAGCGGCGAAGCGCTTCTCGGCCTCCGCCAGCGTGCCGGGCTTCAATTGGTAGGTGCGTACTTCAATGATCATGACCGTCCCCTCGTTCTTGTCGGATGGGGACGTTAGATCACTTTCGCTCCGGCTGGAAACCTCCGGGGTAAGCCGCCCTAAAATGCGTGGTTTCGCTGGTCGCGCAGTGCGTCCATGACCTGCCGGACCTGGCTTGGCGACAGGTCGTGTCCAAGGATCTGTTCGGCTTCGTTCTCCCGTCCGGCCATCGCAAGTACGGCGGCGTAATCGTGCCGCACCTTGGGCGATGCCGACGATTCATTGGCCAGTGGTGCGATCAGCAGCAGGCCGTCGGCGGCATTGCCGCTCATGGCAAGCGACAAGGCTAAATTGACCTGCGCGGCGGTGTTGGCGGGATCGAGGGCCCGCACCTGTCGGTAGGACTCCTGCGCCGCCCGATGCTGTCCCAACAGGTCGCGGGCGACCCCGAGGTTGTTCAGTGCGTTCAGGTTGCGCGGTTCCCGCCGCACCACATCTTGAAACAAGGAAGCGGCCTCGGTGGCGTCGGTGCTCAGCCGCAGGCGGCCCAGCCCGACCTTGCCGCGGATCGAATCGGGTTGCAGCCGCAGCGCGTGCAGGAAAGCGGCTTCGGCGTCGTTGAATTTCCCTAGCTGTGTCGCGGCGTCGCCCTGCATCAGCAAAGCCGGAACATCGTCTGGGGAACGGGCCAGGATACCCTGCGTCACCTGCATGGCGAGCGTCGGGGAGCCATTGCGCAATGCCTCTTCCGCGACCACGACACCTGAATGGTCCGGCTTCGATCCGGAGCAACCGGCCAACGCAGCCATCAGACATACGATTAGCGGCGAGTGCCATCGGTGCAAGCGCGTCATGAAGCAATTTTTCTCATTGCGCGATTGCCCTCATAGCTTGCAGCACCGCGGGACCGGCAGCGATGATAAACACACATGGCAGAATGAAGATGATCATCGGCATGGTGATCATGACGGGCAGGCGGGAGGCCTTCTCCTCGAATTTGGTCAGCATGTCGGCCCGTAGTTCCGCCGACAGCGCGCGTAATGCCTCCGAAGCGGGGGTGCCGTATTGCATGGTTTGGACCAGCGTGGCCCCGAGTCGTTGGAAGCTTTCGATGCCCGTGCGGGCTCCCAGGTTGAGCCAGGCCTGCCGGCTCTCGGTCATGATCTGCAGTTCATTGGCGGTCAGCGCGAATTCCCGCGCGAGGTCGCGGTAGGCATGCTGCAACTCCTCCGCGACCTTCAACACAGCGGCGCCGAGGCCCAGGCCGGCCTGAGTGCAGATCACCATCAGATCGAGTGCGTCGGGCAGGCCTTGCGCCACCCGTTCCAGATATTGCCCGCGGCGTCTTTTGAGGATCCAGTCCGGCAGGATCAGTCCAACGATGCCGAAGATGGGCAGAACGATCAGATTCAGTCCATGCAATTTCTCGACATAGTTCGCCACGAACAGGCCGATCAGCAGCATGGCGAGCGGAACGAACAACTTGCATCCCACGAAGACGTTCAGGCCCTGAGAGCCCCGCATTCCCGAATCCCCCAGCATCAGTTCCAGCTCGGTTCGCGTCGTGGCCGGGATGATGCCGCTGCGCAGCATCATGGTGCCGACGCCCGAGACCAGATTTGTCAGCAGTCCACGAATCGCTTCAGCCTGGTTAGCGGGTTTTGCTTCATCGCCTTTGCCATGAATGGCACGAATCCGAGCGGCCATCGCTTCTTCGCGCAGTACATCATGATACATCAGGATGCCGGACACTATCAGCGCGATAAACGCCATGAGCGATCCAAACAAGAGAAATCGGATCATGCCAGGGTTTTCGCGATGATCGTGTGAATGCTGAGGACACCCAAGGACAGCATGATGACGGCCAAACCCAGCATCGACTTACCCTGGGGATCGGTGAACAGGACGCCAATGTACTGGGGGTTGATTGTCCACAACATCAGCCCGGTTATGATCGGCAGCACGGCCAGCACCAGGGAACTGCTGCGCGCCTCCGAGGTCATGGCGCGCCCCTTGGCTTTCAGCGCGGAGCGTCTGCGGATCACGTCGGCCAATGATTCCAGCGTATCGCTCAAATTGCCGCCGGTTTGATTCTGCAGTGTCACGGTGATCGCGAAGAAGCGATACTCGGTCAGTCCGGTCGTGCGGGCCAATTCTTGCATGGCGTCTTCCAGCGTCATTCCGATGGCAACCTGCTCCGCCAGGTGGGCGAAACCGGCGGCCGTGATGGGCGGGGCGGCGCGGGATACGTTACGGATGGCTTCCATGAGCGGAATGCCGACGCGTATCGCGCGCACGATCATCGCCAGCGCTTCGGGGAATTCATCCAACAATTTCTGCTGCCGGCGGCGCTCGAAGTAGCCAAAGAACTTATGGCTCATGATAAGCCAGATCGCGGGAATGGAGGCCAGGGCGTAAGATCCGAGGAAATCGGCGATAATGAATTCTGCGATCTTGGCGACGACCAGCAGGCCAGTCAAAATCAACCACCAGTGTGTTGGGTAAAGGGCGGTCTTGTCGGGGTCGAACCCAAAGATCCTGCCGATCGTGTTTATGGCCGGCTGCCTGGATGCCGATTCGGACACGCCGTATGCCGACGCCTCAATGTGGGCTGGCTGCAGATTCGCCGCTATCACCGAGGCTAGGCGCTTGTTGCGCCGCTCAACCTCCTTTTGGGTCTGCGACAATAGCAAGACGCTGACGCAGAGGCCCACGAACGCAAGTCCGGCACCCACCACCAGTACATAACGGAGGCGCGTTTCATCCATCAGGTCTGGTCTGCCTCGGCCAGCACCGCCCGCCAAGACTTGTCCAAGCCGAAATAAGCAAGCCTGGACAGGAAGCTCGGCGGCATGCGGCTGACTTTGTAGTCGCCAATCAGGCGGCCGTCGGGTCCTTCGCCTTTGTGTTCGAATTGGAAGATATCGTTCAGCGTGATGACATCGCCTTCCATGCCGCACACGTCGGTAACCTGCGTAAGCCGGCGGCCGCCGTCGCGGTGACGCTCCACCTGCAAGATCAGGTCGATGGAACCAACGATCTGGGTACGAATGGCGCGCAACGGCAGGCCCATGCTACCCATTTGAACCATGTTCTCGATGCGGGTTATGGCATCGCGGGTGGTGTTCGCGTGGACGGTGGACATGCTGCCGTCGTGTCCGGTGTTCATGGCTTGCAGCATGTCGAAGGCTTCGGATCCACGTACCTCGCCGATGATGATGCGGTCGGGCCGCATACGCAGGGCGTTGCGCATCAGATCGCGCTGGGTGATCTCACCGCGACCTTCCAGGCTCATGGGGCGGGTTTCCAGGCGTACCACATGCGGCTGCTGGAACTGCAACTCGGCGGCGTCCTCCACTGTCACCACGCGCTCGCCCTCATCGATCAGACGAGACAGTGCGTTCATGAGCGTGGTCTTGCCGGAGCCGGTGCCGCCGGAAATGACGATATTCAGGCGGCCTTTCGCGGCGATTTCCAGGATGCGCGCGACCGGTGCCGTCAGCGCCCCCCATTCGATGAGCTTGGCGAAATCGACCGCACTCTTCCCGAACTTGCGGATCGTCATGTAAGGTCCGTCGAGCGCCAACGGCGGGAACACGATGTTGACTCGTGAACCGTCCTTCAGGCGGGCATCGACCATCGGGCTCGATTCGTCGATCCGGCGCCCGATCGAAGACGCGATTCGCTGGCATATGCTGGCCAAATGCGCCGTATCGCGAAACCGCACGTTCGACAACACCAACTTGCCACGGCGCTCGATAAAGGTTTTGTCGGGACCGTTCACCATGATCTCGTTGATCGAATCATCCTCGAGCAGCGTTTCCAGCGGTCCCAGACCCAGAATGTCGTGCACCAGCTCCGTCGCCAGCGTCCGTTGTTCGCGGCGGTTGATCTGAATGCGCCGTTCGGTTGCGATTTCCGATATTAGCCGCTCGATATCCGTGGTCAGGCGCTCAGACGTCATCAACGCAACTGTGTTGGCATCGAGCCGCGCCATGCAGGCCGCCCGGAGATCGACAACCGAGGCTTCGGGCAGAACGCTCAGAACCGCAATTGCTTCCGGCCCGTCCTGCGCCGTGAGTGTGTCCGAACCGCCAACCGAGGTCAGCGGCCGGCGTCCGAAGACCGGTGTCGCGATCATGATGCGGTTGCCCGTTTCCAGGAAAACCATCCTTTGCGCTCAGGGCGGGTGCCACTTCGGCGACTCGACTGCTGGTTAGTGACCGCATCCAGAATCCGGACGCCTGCCACCTGCCGGGCCAGTTCCTGGATACCGCTTCTGACGCCTGCGCTGCTTTTCATCACGGCTTCGCCCAGTGTCGCGGCGTTGCCGACCTGGCGTGGCTGGTCGGGGATCGCGACGTCGACCTTCATCTTCAGCGCCTCTTCGACCTGCTGGCGGGTCAGGCCGCCCGGCATACCGACGCGATTGAGGACGATCACGGCCCGCTGATCCTGCCGGGGGCCTTTCGGCAGCGTCAGCAGGCGGACGGTATCCCGTACCGCGGCGAGCGTGGGTACCATCACCAGCACGCGCTGGTCCACCAGATCGAGGAAATCGTTATAAAGCCGGACGGGCGCGAACGGCACATCCGCGACGATGAAATTGTAGCGCCGGCGCATGGCTTCGATCAGCGCGGCCGCCGCGCCCGGCGCGTGATTGGCTGTGACGGACGGTTGTTCCTCGCTGGCGAGGATGTGGAGCCGATCCGCCACCGGCAAGGCCGCGCGTTCGGCCAGCAAGGCGTCGATACGGTCCGGCATTTCCAGCGCCATGCGCAGGCCCAAGCCGGGCTGCACGTTGAGCAGGAATGCCGCCGCCCCGAGGTGAATATCCGGATCGACCAGCACCGTGTGGCGGTGCATCGCGACGCCGAAATTCCATGCCAGGTTCACCGCGATCGTCGTGGCGCCGACGCCACCGCGCACGCCGGTTACCGATACCGCCCGTCCGCCAAGGGCGGCGTCCGGGCCGGCGCGAAACTGCCCGCTGATGAATGCGCCAAAGTGGCGGGTCACGGCGTCGCGTGTCAGGGGTTTCGCCAAATACTCCGAGGCACCCATGCTGCGGGTGACTTCACGGTAAAAGTCGACATGGTCGATGTCTCCGACCACCAGCACGGAGACGTCAGGCTCGACCGCATTGGCGAGATCTCCCAGCGCGGACAAGGGGCGTTCCTCCCCGCTGACGTCGACCATCAATACCTTCGGGGTCGCTTGCCGTTGCATGGCAGCGATAGCCGCACGTATCCCGCCGCGCCGAACATCGAGGTGCTCGGTTGTCAGATCGGTCAGGCCTTCGCGAATGGCGTCTTCGGATTGTGCATCGGAAATGAAGCCGACCAAAGCGGGCCGGTCGTGCCGTGCATCCAGGCCGCCATCGGCGTGGAGGGCTTCGGGTCGTGAGCGGCTTTCGTCGGGCATGGCCATCATCCCCCGCCGGTCAGCCCGGGAATCGACGGCGTGTCGCCACCCGCACTGCCGCCACCCGCACTGCCGCCGCCCGATCCGCCGCCGCTGGAACCGCCGGAGGCGCTGGGGGTGAGAGACTTCGCGGAGTCGGTCCAGACGCGGTTCACGCTCCTGGCTGGGCCACCGGCCTGCTGTTTCGGATCGCTTTGCCCGCGCACGAGATCGTTTGGGTTGGCCACCTGGGCCGCCAGGTTGGCAGCATTCGCACCGGTCGGGTACCAGACGTCGTCGCGCTGATAGGGATCGCGGCTGCCGCATCCCACGAGGATGCCCAGGCAGGCGGCGAATGCGACAGTCAGGCGAACATATTCTGTCATGCCAGCCCTCACTGAACGATGAAGCCGGCACTGCCGGGGATCGAGACGGGAACGGGCGCCTTCTGCTTCGACACCTGGCGCATCAGCAGCAACCGTTCGAGGTCTGGCGGTGGCGTGTAGCCATCGGTCGGCAGCCGCAGCATCGAAGGGTTAGCCACCGGCCGAACGATGTAGGGTGTCACGACGATCACCAGCTCGGTTTCCGTACGCTCGAACTGGTTGTCGTGGAATAGGGCACCGGCAATCGGTATATCGCCGAGGCCCGGGAGGCCGGTTCCGCTGTCGTTCGTACTTTGCTGCAGCAGGCCAGCGATGGCGAAGCTCTCTCCGGTGCCGAGTTCCACCGTGGTTTCTGCTCGGCGTACCGTCAGCGACGGCACGATCTGAGAGGTTGTGCCGGTTACGAGAACCGCGCTGTTCAGGCTGCTGAGTTCGCTGACTTCCGGTTTGACGTGCAGGTTGATTCGGCCGTCGCTGAGCACGGTCGGCAGGAAGGACAACATGACGCCGAAGCTCTTGTAGGTGACGGTGACCGCGCCGTTGCCCTGGCTGGATGGGATCGGATATTCGCCGCCGACCTGGAAGCTGGCGGCCTGGCCGCTGATGACGGTCAAATTCGGCTCTGCCAGCACATGCGCGAGATTGTCCTTGGCGAGGGCATCGATGACCCCATTAAAGCCGGCGCCCAGGCACCCGCCGCCCGTCGCGGCAACGCACGCAACGGTGGCGGCATTGGCGTTCAGGGCCAGCGCCGGCAACTTCCCGATGGTGCCGATATTCGCGAGAGCCTGCCAGTTGATACCAAGGTTGCGCACGACCTGCCGCGACATTTGCGCGACCCGCACGTTCAGCGTGACCTGGACGGGCGAATCCACGGTAATCTCGTTGTCGATGGCCGCCCCCTCGCCGACATAGCCTTTTGCGATGGCCATCGCCTGGGCGGCATCAGCCGGACTCTTGACGCTACCCGTCAACATCAGGCCCTTGCCCTGCGCCTGTATTTTTACGTGATGGCCTGGAATCAGGCGGTCGATCGCGGATTGCGCTTCGCGTGCGGAAAAGGAGGAGGGTTGGACCGTCATCTCATATTGCGCCAACAGGTGCCCGTCGGCGTCCATGATCGCGATCGTCGTTCGGCCGGGGTTGAGGCCGAAAATAAACAACGAGGTCGCACTGACGGGCCGGACCTCAGCCACCTTTGGATCGGCCACGAAAATGTTGGTCACCGGGGTTGTCAGAGACAGTACTTTCCCGGTTCCAGCTTCCACCGACACGGCCGAGATCGGATTTTCGCCGCGTGCCGCGCTCGCTGGCGCGAGCCCGAGCAACAATACCAGTGCACTGGCGGTCAGCAGTTCCCTTAGAACGGCACGTCTCAAAATTTAAACTCCTTCGGATCGGCCACACCCTGGAACACGCGGATGACTCGCTGCGCGGACGGGATTGGCACTTCCCCGCCCAGCGCGGAGGATACGTCGCGCGCATAGACCGAACCGCTGCGTGCACCCGCCACACTTCCGGGAGAACTGGACCCGGCACTGCCATCATCGTCCGGCGATACTGCCCGCACGGACAGCGACAAACGGCCCAGCCGCATGGCGACCGATACGCGCTGAACCTGCTCCGGGCTGACTTCCAGGGTCACGGTGCGCGCCTGACCCTCGCTGCCGGACGGCGCACCGCCTTGCATCAACTGCTGGTCGATTGCGATGACTCGCGCATTGGTCAGAATAGTTTCGGCGGAAATCCGTCGGCCGATGGGCAGCGACGGGTCGGTCAGGGTCTGTGTCAAAATGAGATCGACCCGATCGCCCGGCCACACCAGACCAGCCAAACCGCTGGTGGCGTCGACGCCGATGGTGACCGCGCGCATGCCGTTTTGCAGCGCCGCCGCCATGAAGCCGTGATCGGTGGGTTTCAGAAAGTCGTCCTCCCGGATCGTTTCTCCGGCAGCGATGCTGTGTTTGGCCATGGAGCCGGCGAGCGAGCGGGCCGCATAGGGTGTGTCGGCGGCGATCGTCCCGGGGCTATCGCTGCCGGTCACCCCCTTTCCGACGATATCCTCGGGTTTTAACATGGACCCGGCGGAGATCGAGCGGCCAGCGACCAGGATTTTCTTCTGCGGCGCCGCGGCAGCCGGCGCTGCCCCGGCCGGGGCAGCGGCCGATGGCTGGCGCAACGCGACCCAGGCCACCGTACCGAATCCCACAAGTGCCAAAGCCATCAGAATGAAAAAAGCAACCCGGAGGACCACGGGGCGCTCCGATCAGAACTGAACGAACAGGAAGCCGGCGGCGATGGCGCAGGCGTAGGGAAGCGGTCCGCCCCTGCGCAGACGCCAAAGCTCCGCCCGGGTCGCGCGAGACAGCAGGCTGGCAGGCTTGGCGGTAGGACCCGGGTTCGGGCCCTTGAGGTCACGCGCGATACGACCGGCCGCCAGATAGAGGGCTGCGAAGATCGAGCCCGCCACCGACGTCGCGACAATGAATGACAGTACATGGCCTGACGGTACCGCGAGTGTGGCAGCCCCCATCAACTTCACGTCCCCGCCGCCCAACCAGCCACGGCGCCAGAGAAGCGCCGCGACCATGAACACGGCAGCGGCCGTGGCTACACCGATCAACAAATTGTTATCCATGATGCGCGCGCCCAGACCCGCCAGGGCCAGTAAGGCTGAAACCCCATTCGGCACAGTTCGTGCCACGATATCATGAAGTGCCGCCAACAACAGAAGCCCCGCTGCCGCGATGAGCGGAGCCGGAGCCAGGAGTGAAACCCATCCGTGCGACATGGTGAACCCTGGGCTGATGGGCCGGTCACATTTATGTGATGTACAGGGTGCGACGGCGTAACCGGCCGTCGCACCCTGGCCAAGATCCTCAGGACAACGCTTGTCAGCAATCAGAGGCCGGTGCCGATAGAATTGAACTTGTTGGAGATGTCGGTGGCCATAACGCCAAAGCCGAGCGCGATCACCGCAACGATAATGCCTGCGATTATGGCGTATTCCAGTGCGGTGACGGCACGGCGGTCGGTCCGCAGAGATGCCCAGGTCTTGATATAGTCGAACATTGTGGTGGTCCCCTTATGTATGTTGCGACGTTGTTGTCAGCGGGCCGTTTTTCGACGGCCTGGTTGAGGCGCTGTTTTGATATCCGACCCGTTTGCGCCAAGTCAAGTCGGTATATCGCAGCTATAGAACAGGTCGGATTAAGATACTACTGAAAATTACGAGGCACACGAAATTATTATAGTTTGCAGGGCCAAAAGTGACTCACGATTTCGATGTATAACTGGATAATATTATAACTGGATTTCAGAATTCAATCTGAATTTCGACAAAATGATCACGATTATCGTCTCCAATAATTTAAACTATCTCAATAAAAAACTTATTGGCACGCAAATAGTTGGAAAGGCGATTCTCACTATCCGCATAGCGTTGAAGGATAGTGGTCAGATGATTGGGCGCTAAGGGAAATCAACCAAAATAATAAATTAATTTACCATTTTTTCTAAGTTGCGGCTGCGGCAATTTTTCTTCCTATTTCATGACTTGTATCAAATTAAGTACACGATAGCCATCGATACGCTGGCTGGCCCTGGCCCGTTCTGTTCCGGAAATGCGTCAAGGATCTGGATGCCGTCATCGGGACGCCCCAGGGGATCGTCAGACAATAATCGCTCCGCAGCCGGCGCTCTGGCCTCTCAACGTCATAGCGGGTGCAGGCACGCCACCCACGGATTTCCTTTGTCCAGGCCTCGTAATATCGTCATGGCGGGCCTGCGTTCGACATGACGATATTGCGAGGCCTGTGCGCCCAGATGATTCAATTATTGTTGGGCGGGCCCTAGGACTAACCAGCGGTTTCCCCAATCGTATCCCAGGGGACACGCCGGCTTGCTGGTCCGGCGGCGCAAGTCGTTACCTGGTTCCGTCACGCGCGCCGGTGACCGGCGTTCCTCGATAGTGTTGCGCCGGCACAACACTATGGGGAAATTCGTTGAGCGTCCCGCTCAGCGGCTTCGAGACCGGCTCATAGGCCGGAGCAATGGGTCTTCGGCCGAGCACGCACCGGGAACGTATACCCTGCCTTGCGGTCGTGGTTTCAGCACACCGAGGCAACGGTCGTACTCCCCCGCCGGATGCTTTTGGCCGCAGTTGCGATCGAATCGTCTCCCGAACGGGGTGAGTCAGTGACGGCAGCCCATCACGCCGTGAGTTCCTTCGCCTGCAATATCGCTATTTCGGCGTGGGAGTAGCCAAGTTCGGCAAGGATGGCGTCGCTGTGCTCGCCAAGGGCCGGGCCACCGTGGCGGATACTGGCGGGTGTGGCGGAAAACCGCGCGGCGGGGCGGGCGCCACGAATGCGGCCGGCGTCCTTATGGTCGGTTTCGACGACGATGCCGGTGGCCTGGACCTGCGGATCCTGGATCATTTCGCCGCGGGTCAGCACGGGGGCGCAGGGGACACCTTCCGCCGTCAGCCGCTCCAACCAATAAGCGGCGGGCCGGGTCAGCAGGACTTCCTGCGTCATCATAAGCCGGTCGTCGATGTTCCGCTGGCGCAGGGCTGGGGTTTTAAACCGCGGGTCGTCCAGCCATTCCGGCTTGTCCAGCGCGCGGGTCAGCGCCAGCCACTCCTTGTTCGATTGCACGGCGGCGCTGATGAAGGTGGTCGCGGTTTGGTAGATCAGGTCGATGAAGCTGGCGGCCTCCTGCTGCGGGAACTCGTCCCCCACGAAGGTCTGGCTGCCCATGTCGGAGGCGAACAGGAAGGCGATCACCGCCTCCAGCATCGAAATCCGGACATGCTGCCCCTGGCCGGTGCGTTCGCGAGCGAGCAGCGCGGCGGTGATGGCCTGGGAGGCGGAGATGGCGGTCAGCTTGTCCGGCACGATGGTGCGCACGAGGCGCGGGCGTTCGGTATCGGAGCCGGCCTGAATGGTGGCCAGACCGGACATCGCCTGCACCAGCGGGTCGTAGACCGGCTTGCCGGCGAAGGGTCCTTTCTCACCGAAGCCGCTGATCGACACATATATAAGGTCAGGCTTGACGGCGCGCAGGGCGTCTTCCCCGAAGCCCATCCGGTCGGCGACGCCGGGGCGGAAGTTCTGTACGAACACGTCGGCGGTGGCGATCAGGCGCAGCAGTGCTTCCTTGGCCTTGGGGTCCTTCAGGTCCAGCGTCAGCGAGCGCTTGTTGCGGTTGTTGTTCAGGAAGGAAGCCGAGAACCCGTTCCGCCGGTTATTCGATGCGCGGGTATGATCGCCCCCGTCGGGGTTTTCCACCTTGATCACGTCCGCGCCCTGATCGGCCAGGATCATCGTGGCCAGCGGGCCGGAGATCATGGAGGTCAGGTCGACGATCCGGTAGCCGTGCAGCGGGCCGGGCATGGAAGCTCCTCGGTTGGTTGGGGGGATCATAGGGGGCCGGCCAGGAAACGGTAGGACCCTCCCGCCCGCTCGACCCTGCCCAGTCCCGGCCAGGGGTGGTGGTAGCCGATCACGGCGATGCGCTCGTCGGCCAGCCGGGCCAGCAGGCGCTTGCGGGTTTCGGCGCCCTGCTCCCGGTCGGTGTCGTAGGCACTGTGGGCTTCGGGGAAAGCGTAGGACAGTGGGTCGTGGAACGCGACATCGCCGGTCAGGCACCAGTTGCCGGCAAAGAGATATGCCATGTGTCCCGGCGTATGGCCGGGGGTGAGCCAGGCCTGCACGCCCGTCAGGAATTCTTCCCCATCGCGCACGAACACGATCCTCTCGCGCAACGGTAGCAAATGTCTGGCAACGCCGGCGACGCTGCGCTCCAGGCGTTCGGAGGGCGGGTCGGACTCCCAGAAATCCAGTTCTTCCTGAGACATATAGATAGTGGCGTTGGGGAAATTGGGGGTGCCGGCGTCGCTCATGGTGCCCCAGCAGTGGTCGGAGTGGCCGTGCGTCAGCACCAGCGCGTCGATGGCCGCGGGGTCGATGCCGGCTTCGGACAGGCTTGCCAGCAGGCGACCGCTGTCGGGGCCGTACAGCTTCTCCGATCCCAGGCCGTTGTCGAACAGTATTTTGTGCGTGCCGGTCTCCAGCAGCAGGCAGTTTTGCTCCACCCGGACGTGGGCGATATCCTGGCCAGCGGCTACCACCGCGGCATTCACCACCTCGGCGTCGGGGCCTTTGAAGATGTGGGGCGCGGCGGGCAGGATCAGGGGGCCGTCGGACACGACGGTCGCGTTCATCGCGCCGACCCGGAAGCGGTGGAACATCAGGCGATCTCCTGGCAGGCACCTGCCAACCAGGCGCGCGTGTCGGGCGGCAGGGATGGGCCGACCTCGGCCAGCACGCGGGCGTGGTAGGCGTTCAGCCAATTTTTCTCCCATGGATCGAGCAGCGCCGGGTCGATCAACCGCGTGTCGAAGGGGGCCAGGGTCAGGGTTTCGAACCGCAGGAAAGGCTTGGTGGCATTCGGGAGGTTGGCGTCCTGGACCAGCAGCAGGTTTTCCAACCGGATACCGTAGTGGTCCGGCAGGTAGAAGCCTGGTTCGTCGGACAGCACCATGCCCTCCGCGATCGCTACGGGGCGGGCAAGGCGGGAGATGCTGACCGGCCCCTCATGCACGGACAGATAGGATCCCACGCCGTGGCCGGTGCCGTGGTCGTAGTCCAGGCCCATCGCCCAGAGTGCCCGTCGAGCGAAACTGTCGATATGGGTGCCGCCGACGCCCTGCGGGAATACGGCGGAGGCGATGGCGATGTGACCTTTCATCACCGCCGTCACGCGCGCTTTGACCTCGGCGGGGGCTGGGCCGGGGCCAGTCCAGACGGTGCGGGTGATGTCGGTGGTGCCGTCCAGGTACTGGCCACCGGAGTCGATCAGGTAGACCTCGTTCGGGCGTATCGGTCGGTCGGTTTCCGGTGTGACGCGGTAATGGATGATGGCCCCGTGCTCCCCGGCACCGGAGATCGCCGGAAAACTTTCGCCGCGGAACAGGGGGACCTCCTGGCGGAGTGACAGCAGTTTCTCGGCCGCCGCCATCTCCGTCACGGCGGTGCCGTGTTCGGCGATCCAGTGCAGGAAGCGGCACATGGCGACCGCGTCTCGGGCGTGGGCGTTGCGCATGCCCTGCTGTTCGGTGGGGTTCTTGCGAGCTTTGGGCAGGAGGCACGGATCGGAACCGCCGGTGACCGTGGCGCCGGCCGCCCGCAGCTGCTGCGCGAACCAGACTGGGGAGCCAGCGGGATCGACCCGCACCGTCTTCCCCTTCAAACGCGCCAGAGCAGGTTGGAGCGCGTCGCGTCCGGCGACCGAGACCGTGTTCCCCAGCCAGGCCCGTGTCGCTTCCGGCAGTTTCGCCGGGTCCATGAACAGCTCGGCGCCCCCATCCGCGTGCACCAGGGCAAAACCCAGCGCGAAGGGGGTGAAGGGCACGTCGCTGCCGCGCATGTTCAGCAGCCACGCGACCGAGGCCGGGTCGGTCAGCACTGCCGCATCCTGTTTGGCGTCGCGCAGGATCTTCGCGATGTCCTCACGCTTGTCGTCGGCGCTGCGCCCGGCGTGAGTAAGGTCGTGCGGCAGAGCTGGATCGATGGGCGCCGCCGGCCGGTCGGTCCAGATCGCATCAATGGGATTGCGGGCGACCGGCTGCATCGCCAAGCCTGCCTCGTTGTACCGAGTCAGACCTTCTTCGCTGATCAGCAGCGGATCGTAGCCGATTCTTCCGCCGGTCGGGACATGCTGGGCCAGCCAGGTCGGCGGCGGTTGTTCGGTGATGTGCAGCCGCTCCCATTGCACCGCATCGGTCTGGGCCGCGAGTTGCAGCACGTAGCGGCCATCGGTGAACACCGCGGCGTGCTCGGCCAGTACCGCCGCCATTCCCGCGCTGCCGGTGAAGCCCGTCAGCCAGCTCAGGCGTTCGGCGGACGCCGGGACATATTCCCCGAGGTGCTCGTCCGCTCGGGGCACGATAAAGCCATCCAATCCCTGGTGGGCGAGTTCCGCGCGCAGCGCGGCCAGTCGGTCGGCGTCCATTCATGCCTCCATATCATACGCATACATACATCTATGCGGTTTTCGCACGGCTGGCCGGTCGAATCCGCGCTAATCGTTCGGTCTCCGGGCGCTTATGTTGCACTGCACCAGAGCCCGAGGGCGCTACGCCATGACGACGCCGCGTTGGAACCCGGGTTGACGGAGAGAGAGCCATGAACACCGCAACTGCTGATAACCATTTCTCATTCTCGCTGCCCAGCCTGAGCTACATCGACACCAGCCTGGAAGACCAGAATCGCTACGACGAGGCGCGTCCGGCCCGCTCCGGCGGCTTTGCCGAGTGGCTCGCCGGCCGGATCTCGGACATCCGCACATGGAACGCGGATCGCCGGGCACTGAACGAGTTGTCGATGATGTCCGAGCGCGAGTTGATGGACATCGGCCTGAACCGTGGCGACTTCATCCGCATGTTCGACGACACCGCCAACACCGACCTGCGGGCCCGCGGCACGCACCGGTAAAGGGGTCGGCTCAGCCCTTTTTCCGCACCACCAGCGTGGTCCAGGGTCCTTGCGGCAACATCCGCTCCAGGACCAGACCGCGCCGGCGGTGAGCCGCCAGCACCATCCGCGCCTGCGTTCCCAATAGGCCCGCGAGGATGGCGGTCCCTCCGGGCGCCAGATGCACCGATAGATCCTTGGCCATCGCGCAAAGCGGGCGGGCCAGGATGTTACCGAACACCAGATCGTAAGGCGCACCGCCCCGGACCGTCGGGTGGTGCCATCCGTCCGCCAGCTTGGCGCGGACCAGCCCCCCAACGCCATTTTGTATCGCGTTCCGCCGGGCCACTTTCACCGACCACGGCTCAATATCGGTGGCCAGCACCTTGCGGCGCAGCAGCTTGGCCGCGGCGATGGCGAGGATGCCGGAGCCGGTGCCGAGGTCGAGAATACGCCTTGGGTGGCGGCGGGCGACCGTTTCCAGTGCCACGATGCAGCCGCGGGTCGAGCCGTGCTCGCCGGAGCCGAACGCCAGCCCCGCATCCAATGTCAGCGTGACCCGGCCGGAGGTCGGCTTCCCCGTCAAATGTGTGCCACGAACGGCGAAGCGTTTGCCGATCGGTTGTTCGGGGAACGAGGCATAGGTGCGGGCGAGCCAGCCTTCGGCCTCGGTCGCGGCGCGTTCCAGCGGGACGGCGATGCCCGTTACCAGTTCGGCCAGCATCAGGGCGGCAGCCAGTTCGGGTTCATTGGCGCCGACGGGTTTCACGCCCTCGACCCGCCAGTCGCCAGTGACGTTGTCGCGGAAGAAGCCGACCGTGTCGCAGGCGCTGTCCAGCGCTGCTTCATAAGCTTCCAGCGCGTCTTCCGGGACGGTGACGAACACCGTTTCCAGGGGGGTGGCGTGGCGTCGTGCCATCAGGCGCGCTCCATACGGTTTGCCATCAGGCGCGCTCCATACGGTTTGCCATCAAGCCGGCTCCACGAAGCGGTCCAGCAGGCGCTTGTCGCCGGCCTTGTCGAAGGCGATGTCCAGTTTGTCGTCATCCACGTTTTTCACTGTTCCGTATCCGAATTTCTGATGGAAGATGCGGCTGCCCACCAGGATCGCATCCTCCCGCACCGGGCGCGCGGGCTGTTCCCAGGCCTCGATCGTCTTGGGGCGGCGTGCCATCACGGGAAACTGTGTGCCGAAGGACGGGGCGGCGGCGATGCGGGCTTCCCGAGCCATCGCGGCGGAGCCGGTTATGGCCACGTGTTCCTCGGGCAGTTCTTCGAGGAAGCGGCTGGGGATGGAGTCCTGCCAATTGGCATAAATACGACGGTGCGCGGCGTGGCTGACGATGGCGCGTTTGCGGGCGCGGGTCAGGCCGACATAGGCAAGGCGGCGTTCTTCCTCCAACCCCTTGGCTCCACTCTCGTCCAGGGAGCGCTGGTTGGGGAAAATGCCTTCCTCCCACCCTGGCAGGAAGACGTTGTCGAATTCGAGGCCCTTGGCACCGTGCAGGGTCATCAGGCTGACTTTGGCATCGCCGGCATTTTCCTCATTATCCATTACCAGCGAAACGTGTTCCAGGAAGCCGCCCAATGTTTCGAAATCCGCCAGCGCACGGATCAGTTCCTTCAAATTTTCCAGCCGGCCCGGCGCTTCCGGGGATTTGTCCTGTTTCCACATGTCGGTGTAGCCGCTCTCATCGAGCATCGTGGCGACGGTGACGACGTGGCCTTCTTTGTCCAACTGCTCCCGCCAACCCAAGAACTGGCGCAGCAGCGAGGCCATGGTTTCCTTGACCTTGCCGCGGAAGCCGCCGGTTTCCACCAAGCGGGCAGCGGCGGCGGAAAGCGGAATGTTCTGGGCCCGCGCCAGTTCGTGCATGCCGCGCAGAGCGGTTTCCCCCACGCCACGGCGGGGAACATTGACGATACGCTCGAACGCCAGATCGTCGGAGGGTTGCACCGTCGCGCGCATATACGCGATGGCATCGCGGATTTCCTGGCGTTCGTAAAAGCGCAGGCCGCCGACCACACGATACGGAATGCCAAGCATGATCAATCGTTCTTCGAAAGCCCGCGTTTGGAATCCGGCACGCACCAGCACCGCCATTTCGCCGAGGGATTCGCCGGCCCGGCGCAGAGATTCGACACGGTCGCCGACCATGCGGGCTTCTTCGTCGGAATCCCAAACCCCAACGACGGTGACTTTCTCGCCACCCTGCGCGTCGGCCCGTCCGGGGCGCAGAGTCTTGCCCAGCCGGCCTTCGTTATGCGCGATCAGGCCGGAGGCGGCTGCGAGGATGGACGCGGTCGAACGGTAATTGGCCTCCAGGCGTACGATTTTCGCGCCCTCGAAATCCTTTTCGAAGCGCAGGATATTTTCGACTTCGGCGCCGCGCCAGGAGTAGATCGACTGGTCATCGTCGCCAACACAACAAATATTCTTGTGGCTTTGCGCCAGTAGCCGCAACCAAAGATACTGTACGACGTTGGTATCCTGATATTCATCCACCAGGATGTAACGGAACATGCGGTGATATTGCGCCAGAATCTCCGGCTGAGATCGCAGGATTTCCGTCATGTGCAACAGCAGGTCGCCGAAGTCGGCGGCGTTCAGCGCTTTCAGCCGGTTTTGGTATGCCGCGTAAAATTCTTTCGCGCGTCCGTTCAGGAAATCCGTATCGTCGGCGGCGCCGATCCTGGCCGGGGTCAAACCACGGTCCTTCCAGCGCTGGATAATCGACATCAACGCGGGCGGCGCCCAGCGTTTGATGTCGATCCGTTCCGCCTCCATGAGCTGCTTCAGCACCCGCAACTGGTCGTCAGTGTCCAGGATGCTGAAATTGGATTGCAGCCCCACATGCTCGGCGTGGCGGCGCAGCATGCGAGCGCACAGCGCGTGGAAAGTGCCGAGCCAAAGGCCCTCGGCGGGCTGGCCGAGGATGGCGCCGACACGCTCCCGCATTTCCTTGGCGGCTTTGTTCGTGAAGGTGACGGCCAGCACCTGGTTCGGAAACGCTCGGTGGGTCAGCAGGATATGCGCGAAGCGGGTGGTCAGGACGCGGGTTTTGCCCGTGCCCGCACCGGCAAGCACCAGCAGTGGCCCGTCCACGGTTTCCACCGCGGCGCGCTGTTCGGGGTTCAGGCGGGCCAAATAGTCGGACATTGGTGGGACTCCGTCGGCCCAGACTTTAGAACATCAGGGGAACTGTGCCAATCCTGGGCAAAATACCCGAGCATGCCGAAAAGCAGGCTGCCGTTAACGGTTCGTTAACCTCGGGGGGGCAGAATGACAAAACCGGCCGGGGAATTGGCCCCGGCCGGTTTAACGTCAGGAGTCTAACGATGGGTAAACGTCGTTTGATCCTGGTGCTGATTGTGGTGATCGGGCGCTTCCGCGTCAAGATCATTATCAAGCTGCGCTAGGATGAGGGCCGGCTGCTGTCTTGGCCGGCCCTTGCCTGACGGAGAATACGATCACCGGCCCGGCCTGACTCCCAATACGTGTGCGATCGCGTAGGTCAGGTCGGGGCGGTTCAGCGTATAGATATGGAATTCGTCCACCCCATTGGCCTGCAGCAGCCGCACCTGCTCGGCCGCCACCACCATCGCGATCATGCGGCGTGTTTCGGGGTCGTTCTCCACCCCCTCGAACAGGTGCCCCATCCAATCCGGCACGCTGGTGCCGCACATGCCGGAGATGCGGACGGCCTGGGTGTAGTTCGACACCGGCAGGATGCCGGGCACGATCGGGGCGGTGATGCCGGCGGCGAGGCAGCGGTCGAGGAACCGCAGGTAGGTCTCGGTGTCGAAGAAGAACTGGGTGATCGCCCGCGTCGCCCCGGCGTCCAGCTTGCGCTTCAGATTGTCCAGATCGGCCTCGGGGCTGAGCGCGGACGGGTGGGTTTCCGGGTAGGCGGCGACGGAAATCTCGAAGTTCGCGAGCCGGCGTAATCCGGCGACGAGGTCGGCGGCAAAGGCGTAGCCACCGGGATGGGGCGCGTAGGCGGTTCCAGGCGCGGGGTCGCCGCGCAGAGCAACGATATGACGGACCCCGGCCGCCCAGTATTGCCGAGCGACACCGTCCACCTCTTCCCGCGTGGCGCCGACGCAGGTCAGGTGCGCGGCCGGGGTCAGGGCGGTTTCCCGCGCCAACCGGGCGACGGTAGCATGGGTGCGGGCCTGGGTGCTGCCGCCGGCGCCGTAGGTCACGGATACGAAGCGGGGGGCGAGCGGTGCCAGACGCTCGATACAGGCCCAAAGCTGCTTTTCCAGCTCATCAGTGCGCGGTGGGAAAAACTCGAAGGACAGCTTGGGTGGCGGGCGATCCGCCGTAGGCATCGGCAAGCCGGAGAAGCGCGGCCCGGTCAGCCATCGCTGCAGGGTCGGGGCGTTGAGATCGGGGGCAGGGCTCATGCCGCTCCATTCCCTGGAATTCGGTCCTGACGCAAGACCGAAAGCGTTTGCGTTGGCCAAGTGGTTGGCGATAGGCTGTCTCAAGAATCTTGCCTGGCCCCGAGGATGTCGAGTACGACCATAACATAAATTTCCATCCTATCGTGGCCGGCATGTCCCTTTGCGCATTGTGCGCTTGGACCCCTATGCAACTTGAGAGGGTGCCGACGGTGCCGATCCGGTCGCTTGGGGGGCGTATGTCAGCGTCATACGGCGTGCCGTCCATCCCGGTATGCTCAGGTCTCCATGCACCGTGAGGGGTTGCCGAACCCACGCAATGTCCGGATGCCCCTGGCCCCGCAGTTTCATTGCACGGCACGCCGGCCATGCTACAAGGTGGCGGCCCGGTGGTTGTGGCGCCTTCCCGACAGGGCGGCCGGGTAGCATGATGTGTGACTGTCCGGGTGAGGCCATTGGTGGTCCCTCCCCGGTCCTGGCCTGAGAGAATCAATGGACGCCGATCTCCGCACTCCCCCCGTTCCAACCGCGGTGCTTCTGACGCAGGTTTGGCGTGTTGCTTTGTTTGCAGGGCTCCTGGCGGTTGTGCTGGCTGGCTGCGCCACCCCGCCGCCGGGCGACGATCCGGAAGCACTGGCAGAGTTCAAACAGACCAATGACCCGTTGGAGCCCACCAATCGCGTCTTTTACGCGGTGAACAACGGGCTGGACACGGTCATCCTGCGGCCGGCAGCGCAGGCCTACCGGTTTGTGGTACCGGGTCCCGTCCGCACGGGAATTCACAATGTATTGAGCAATCTGGGTACACCCGTTCAGCTGTCGAACGACGTGATGCAGGGCAAGCCGCGGCGCGCGGGCGATACCACCATGCGGTTCCTGATCAACTCCACCTTCGGACTCGTCGGCGTTTTCGACGTGGCGACAGACTGGGGCTATCCGAACCACGACACCGATTTCGGACTCACGCTGGCCAATTGGGGCGTTCCGGATGGGCCGTTTCTGTTTTTGCCGGTGCTCGGCCCCAGCGGGCCTCGCGATGCCGTCGGTTTCGGTGTGGATATGGTGCAGGATCCGTTCACCTGGATAGGACATACAACGGCGCTGACAGTGGTGAACTGGACCCGTTTCGGCCTGAATGCCCTCGACTCGCGGGAGCGGTATTTGGACCCTGTCGATCAGATCAAAAAGACGGCGCTGGATCCCTACGCGACCTTCCGCAGCCTGTACCGCCAGCATCGGGAAGGAGAGATCAAGGAACTGCGTAACGATAACCGAGCGACCATCCCGGTTTGGTTCTCGCAAGCGCAGAGTAACTTAACGCCACCACAAGCACGCTGAATGAGGCACCGCATCACCATGCCCAACCGACGCGCTTTTTTGCTTCTGTGCTTCGGCTCGCTATTGTCCCTCATGACCCGCCCGGTTCTGGCACAGGCGGCGGGTGATCGGGCGGGTGCCTTCGTTAAGGTCACCGGCGACCGAATTCTGGCCGCGATGCAGGGTGCCGGATCGGTCGAGGACCGGCGCAAGATTGTCGGCCCCATCATCGACAGCGCGATCGATGTCGATGGAATCGCCAAATTCTGCCTGGGACGATTCTGGAGAACCGCCACGCCCGATCAGCAAAAACGCTATACGGGCCTGTTTCATGAAGTGCTGATCGGCAACATCACCTCCAAGCTCGGCGAATATCAGGAAGTGAAGCTGACGATCGGGCGCAGCCAGCCGCGCGATGACACCGATGTTGTGTCAAGCGTCATCGAGCGTCCGAACAATCCCCCGACCACGGTAGAATGGGTGGTGGCCAATGCTGCCGCCAACCCCAAGGTGATCGACGTGATCGCCGAAAATACCTCCTTGCGGCAGACGCAGCGCAACGATTACGCGGCATATTTGACCCGCAACAACAGCGATGTCGACGCACTGATCAAAGCGATGAGGGCGCAGTTGGACCAGAATTAGCGCCGAAGGCTCTCGAACAGCACCATGCGATAGCCGTTCTGGCCGAAGCTTTCGCATTCGGTCATGCCGATGGCGCCGAGGACAACGCGGGAGCCGATATTGCTCTCACGCGCTATGGCGACAATCCTGGTCAGGCCGGCGTTATCGTGGCCGAAGCGCAGCGCGGCGCCTGCTGCTTCCCTGGCCAGACCGCGGCCTTGTGCGTCCGGACCCAGGGCAAAGCGTAACGCGACACCGCGCCCGTCCGGCCGGCACTCCAACCCGGTAATCCCAACGAAGCGGTTGCCGGCTGTTTCTCTGACCGCCCAGATGCCGAAGCCGTTGGCGCCCCAGGCCACGACGTCCCGCGCCAGTTCCTCAGCCGCTTCCGTCGGGCCGCGCACGCCGCCGAGCATGACCGCGAAAACCTGCGGGTCGGATTTGAGGGCGCGCAGATCGGGCAGGTCGGCGCCACCCACTGGCGTCAACACCAGCCGGCCGGTGCGCAGGATCCAGGTCGGGTTCATGGTCGGGGGATCGAGCCCCTTTGCATGTCAGTCGCGGAAGCCGGGGTCGATCTTGTCGAGCATACGCAAGTAAGCCGGCCATTCGGCGGAGGCGCGGCCCTTGTCGTGCTTTTCGTACTGGGCCGCGACGTGCTCGCAGGTCGCGGCCGGGATTTCCAGCACCGAAGCGTGGGTGGATTCCATCATCAGCTGAATGCGCGCGGCGCGGCAGAATTCCTTCATCAGGGAGAATGCTTCCCTCGCCGTTTCCCCTACCGTGGTGATGCCGTGGTGGCGCATGATCAGTGCCCGGTGTTTTCCCAAGGCGGCGGCAATGCGATCGCGCTCGTCGAAGCTGTCGGTCAGGCCTTCGTAGTCGTGGTATCCGACCCGGTTATGAAAGCGCATCGCGTTTTGGGAGAGCATCCGTAAGCCGTGACGCAGGCCGGATAATGCGATGCCTTCCTCGGGGTGGACATGAACAGAGCAGTTGACGTCCGCCCGGGCGCGCAGGACGCCGGAGTGCAGGGTAAAGCCGGGGCGGTTGACGCCTGCACGCTCGTCCAGGTCGTCATCCATGCTGACTTCGACGAGGTTGGAGGCGGTGACCTCGGTGTAAAGCAACTCGTGCCGCTTGATCAGGAAGTGCCGCGGGTTGGACGGAACGCGCATGGCGGCGTGGTTGAAAATGACGTCGCCCCAGCCGTGATGCGCGAGCAGGCGGTAGACGGCGGCGAGGTCCAGGCGTGCCTGTTGATCCAGGTCGGTGGCGGTGGCGACCGCGTCGTTCATTCGTTGACTTCCTTCCGCCTAGGTTGAAAGCGGTGATTTAACCCCAAGCCACAGCGCGAGCAAACGCGCGAGCAGATAACGGGTGGGGTATGCCATGACTGGGAAAGACAGCATTTTTGTCGGCACGATGCCGCAGCTGAACGATCCTCATCTGGGTGTGCTTCTGTTCGAACCCTATGTGCCGCGCAGTTCCACCGGTTGCCCGTGCGGCGTCCGGCGATAGGCATCCTCCCAAGCAGTTGTTCGCCGATCCAGTGTTGCAAGTTCGGTCAGGCCCTTGGCCAGGCTCAGACGTTCCAAC
Source organism: uncultured Acetobacteraceae bacterium (assembly GCA_903924985.1). Taxonomy (GTDB): domain Bacteria; phylum Pseudomonadota; class Alphaproteobacteria; order Acetobacterales; family Acetobacteraceae; genus Rhodopila. The sequence continues at coordinate 12,569 of CAIYDT010000149.1, read as the reverse complement.
GCTTTCAGCCAATGCTCGTAGTAGCGGGAGCCGTCATCGTCCCCCGCTTCTCGCAGTACGGCACCCAGGGTGTCGGCCCATTCGGTCGCGGTGAAGTACCCGGCCCGCCGGAGTTGGACCGAAAGCGCGAAGGCCTGGGCTTGCCAGGGTTCGGCGAAGACCGGTCCGGATTCATCGTGCGGCTGGCCGGGCTGGGCCGCGGTGGCTTCATGCGGGCTCAAGGTAGTCCTCCCACAGGTCCAGGCTGACCGTATCCGCTGCGTTGGCCGCGTCGCCCCAGAGTTCCCGCGCCGTGAAGCGCACGGTGTAGAGGGGTTGCGGCGCCTCCCCGGCGAAACGGGCGTTCGAGTCCGGGAAGACATGCGCGCCGTGGTACCGCTCAATGGTGCCCCGCCGCCCGCGCGCGTAACGCGGCAGCCTGGTGTGACCCTCGGGGTTAATGTTGCGGGCCCGAATTTGGTCCCCGGCCGCGAAGCGCGGCTTCACGGCGATCTCCCGCTCGTAGGAGTGAACCGATGTGAGGATTTTCGCACCCATCTCGCCGATAACCGGAGGCGTGGCCACAACAGTCCCGTCTGCCTTGCGCCCGCTGGCCAGTTCCTCTTGCGTAATCTGACCGGCGGCGAGCATCCGATTGGTTAGCGCCGCGAGCCATTTCTCGAAATAGCTGAAACGCAGGTAGTCGACGGGCGGCAGGCGTTCGATCGAGTGCCGGCCCGCGTCGATGTTCACAAGGCCCCATGCTGCTATCAGCTGGACCACGCCGCGCACCCGGCCTTCCCAGGGGGCGTGGAACACCGGTTCATTCGGTTCATGGACGACCGGCCCGAAGCCGTGCATCCCGCCCATGTCATGCACCCCGTTCATGGCGCAGCCTCCTTGGGCGCGGCGACCTTGGCGACGCCGACCATGGAATCGCGCGTGACCAGTTCGGCCAGTGCGTCCTCGTGCATTCCCTCGGTGCCCGCTGGCCGTTCGGGTAGCACCAGATAGCGGAGCTCGGCGGTCGAGTCCCAGACGCGCACCGCGACCCCTTCTTCCAGCGTCAGGCCGAAATCATTCAGCACGCCGCGCGGATCGATCACTGCCCGTGAACGGTAGGCGGAGGATTTGTACCAGACCGGCGGCAAGCCGAGCACGAGCCAGGGGTAGCAGGAACACAGGGTGCAAACGACGAGGTTGTGCACACTGGGTGTGTTCTCCACCACGATCATGTGCGGCCGGTCGGAGCCGACAAAACCGATCTCCTCGATCGCCGACGTGGCATCCGCGATGAGCCTTGCCTTGTAGGCGGGGTCCGTCCACGCACGGGCGACAACCCGAGCGCCATTTCGCGGTCCGATCTTCGTTTCATAGGCATCGACGATGGCGTCCAGCGCGGCCGGATCGACCAAGCCCTTTTCCACCAGCAGGGATTCCAGCGCCTTGACCCGCAGGGCGGTGGCGGAGGGGGTCTCCTGGCCGTGGTCGTCGTGCGTGTGGTCGTGGTGGTTTGTATCGCTGCTCATGGACTGGCTCCTCCGTCTCAGTGCGATATCTAGGGCTTGTCGTCAAATAGGAAGGGGGGCTTCCGGCGCGGCCCGTTCTTCGATTCATGGAGTGTCAGCTCAACCGAAGGCTCACCCATGCGCCCCCACGTCCTCCGCGATGACCAATGGGACGTGATCAAGGACCATCTGCCCGGACGAGTGGGCTCGGTCGGCGTGACAGCGGAAGACAATCGCCGCTTCATGGACGCGAGCTTCTCCACCGCGGCCATCGCCAGGAACTGGTTCATGCTGGTGCCATCGGCTTTGGCGCGCTGCTCGACCGCCGCTTTCAGCGACAGAGTCAGCCGCAGCGGAAAGGTCGTCACTTTGGTTGTCATGTGCGTATCTCCCGCAAGGTCTCGCACGGACTGAGAACGGCGATCCCGAACCCGGTCGGGGCCTCGCCATAGTCCCCTCGGTTGAAAGTCACGACCGCATCGGCCTGCCCATTAACCGTGGCTTCCAGGACCATTTCGTCGCCGGCATCCGTCAATTGAGGGCGCCATTGATAATGAACCTCGACGGGTACGGCCACGTCGATGAGTGCATCGATCAGGTTGGTTACCGCCGCCTCGTTCGCCTGCGTTGCCAACAGATGTTCCGCGCGCAGGCTGATCGCCTCATATTCGAATGCCAGTGGAACGCTGATCAGCATGACTGCCTGACGCTCCAGGATCAGGACCAGCAATGCGGCCGACGCACCGCGCGGACTCCCATGGCAGCCTCAGAGCCGCTACATTTCCTTGCAGAATTACCCACGCCGTACGTTCCAAAGCGCGGTGATGGGCGCCTTCACGAAGCCGGTCAGGCCGGTGCGGAAGGCGTAGGGGATGAAGTACTGGCCGAGGGGAATGAACGGCGGGTCCTCGAAGCCGAGCACCTGCATCCGGTCGGCGATGGATTTTTGGGCTTGGAGGTCAGGGGCGTCGAACCATGCGTTTCTTAGGGCCTCCATCGCCGGGTTGGGGCGCACCCCGGCGCTCGGGATGTGGCTGCCGGGGCTGCCGGGCCATAGGCCTGCCCAGCCGATGCAGTAGCAGCTCCAGCCCGCCGACACGGCCGGATCCTTGCTGCGGGCGCGCGCCGAGAGGGTGCCGAAATCCATCGTCTGGTAATCGACGTTCAGGCCGAGGTCGCGGAACAGGGCGTTGGTGACCTCCGCCATCGCGTGGGATTCTGGCAGCTCGGGGGACATGACGACGATTTTTTCGCCCTTGTAGCCGGACTCCGCGATCAGCTTTTTGGACAAGGCCAGATCGCGCTTGCCGTTTAGGATGTCCAGCCCGGCGTTGGAGGCGAAGGGGGAGCCAGGGGTGAACATGCCCATCCCGGTGCGCATCAGGGCGGGGTTGTCACCCACCACCGCCGTCATGAAGTCGGTCTGGTTGATTGCCGGCAACAGCGCGGCCCGCAGCTTGGGGTTGTCGAACGGCGGCGCGGCGTTGTTGAGCCAGATGATGGAGAAAAACCCCATCGGGTCCACCTGCTGCACCGTCACGCCGGGGGCGGCTTTCAGCTTTGGGATCAGGTCCAGCAGCGGGCGTTCGACCCAATCGACCTCCCCGGTTTGCAGCGCGGCGGCGGCGGTGGCGGCGTCGGGCAGGATGTGCCACTCGACCCGGTCGAAATAGGCGTTCTTGCCGCCGGACCACATATTCGCCGGCTCCTGCCTTGGCGCGTAGCCGGGATGCCGAGCGTAGGCGGCGCGGGAGCCTGTGACGAACTCGGTGTCGAGGAATTTGAACGGGCCGCTACCGGTCTGGTCGGTGATGGGTTTGAAGGGGTCGGTCTTCGCCAGCCGCTCCGGCCGGATGAAGCAGGTGGTGGCGCCGAGGCCGTAGAGCATGTGGGCGTAGGGGCGCTTCAGGCGGATTTCGAAGCGGCGGTCGTCCAGAGCGGTGATTTCGTCCATCAGCGCGGCCATGTGCTGGCCGAACGGGTCGCGCCTGGACCAGCGCAGGATGGAGGCGACGCAGTCGACGGCGCGCACTTTCTCGTTGTCGTGGAAGACCAGGCCGTCGCGCAGGGTGAAGCGCCAGCGGAGCTTGTCGTCGGAGATTTCGTGCCCCTCGGCCATTTGCGGGCGGGCGGTAAAGGTGTCGTCCAGGCCGTAGAGCTGGTCGCAGGTCATGTAGGCGTGCTCGAGGCCGATGATGGAGATCGACCAGACCGGGTCCATGACGATCAGGTTGGAATAGGGCACGAACCGCAGGGTTTTCTCGGCGGCGCGGCCTGGGACGGGTTGGGCGTGGGCGGTGTTTGTGAGGGCGGCGGCGGCGGCGAGTGTCAGGGCGGTGCGGCGGGGGATTGGGGATTTGGTGGTGGGCATTGGACGTGCTCCCGGCCCGGTTTGGGGCTTGGGGGGAGGTTAGGGTGGGGGTGGGGTGGGGGCAAGCGGGGGTGGGGTGGGTGGTGGATCGGTTCGGGTGTCGGGTTTCGACCCCAACCGGACTTTCGCCATCATGCGCGGGCGCTGGATATGGAACTGGTTGTGCTGCTGGACAAGGTACGGGATTCGGCGGCCGGGCTTGCTCCCGATCCGGATATGCCGGTGATGGATGCTTTCTGCTGTATCGGGCGATCGTGGCGTTTTCCCGGGTCGCGCACCGGGCGCGTGGCGGGCGGAGGGGGGTGGCGGAACCCGGAAGCCTAGAGCCTATCAGAATTCTTGTGTGACCGTGCCGGTTACACAAGATTCTGGATAGGCTCCCGCGCCCGCCGCAACGCGACGCGCCCTCCGTCCTGCCTCCGCCCCCAAGCGGCGGGGAGTCCCCCTTATATCCTCCCCTTCGTCGTTTCCGCCGGTTGGGGATCCCGCACCGGACGATCGGGCCACCGAACCGGTCTGGGCGCGGGCGGCGTGACGGCGGGGCATTGCTTCGCCCGATCGCCCGTTTGCCGCTCCCAAAACCCTTGACCCCCCGCGCCTTCTCCGCCACACACCGCCGGCCCGGCACCCGGCTGGGCACGGCCCCAGAAAGGCCGTGGGCAGCGCGACGCGAGAGAACCATCCATGCGTGATACGGGCGAATTCCTGTTCACCTCCGAGTCCGTCTCGGAAGGCCACCCCGACAAGGTCGCCGACCGCATCAGCGATACGGTACTGGATGCGTTCCTGACCGAGGACTCCTTCGCTCGCGTGGCGTGTGAGACGTTGGTCACCACCAACCGCGTCGTGCTGGCGGGCGAAACCCGCGGCCCCGAGAACGTCACCCCCGAGCTGTTGATCCACCTGACGCGCATGGCGATCAAAGACATCGGGTATGAGCAGGAGGGTTTCCACTGGAAGCACGCCAATATCGCGGTGCATTTGCACTCCCAGTCTTCCGACATCGCGCAGGGGGTGGATAGCGCGGGCAACAAGGACGAGGGCGCGGGCGATCAGGGGCTGATGTTCGGGTATGCGTGCCGCGAGACGGCCACGCTGATGCCGGCGCCGCTGCACTACTCGCACGAAATTCTGCGCAGCATCCGCGACCTGCGGAAGACCGGCCATGCCTCGGTCGCCGGGCTGCTGCCGGACGCCAAGAGCCAGGTGACCCTTCGGTATCTCGATGGGAAGCCGGTCGGCGCCACCGCCGTTGTGGTCTCCACCCAGCATGTCGAGGGCCTGGAGCAGGCCGAGATCAAGCGCATGCTCTGGCCGCTGGTCGAGTCCATCCTGCCGCGCGGCTGGATGCCCCCCGAGTCGGAGTTCCATGTGAACCCGACCGGCAAGTTCGTCATCGGCGGGCCGGACGGCGACTGCGGCCTGACCGGGCGCAAGATCATCGTGGACACATACGGCGGCGCGGCCCCGCACGGCGGCGGCGCGTTCAGCGGCAAGGACCCCACCAAGGTGGACCGCTCCGCTGCCTACGCCTGCCGGTACTTGGCGAAGAACGTGGTGGCGGCCGGGCTGTCCGACCGCTGCACCATCCAGATCGCCTACGCGATCGGCATTGCTCGGCCCCTTTCCGTGTACGTGGATTTGCAGGGCACGGGCAAAGACGTCGATGAGGCTCGACTGGAGAAGACGTTGCGCGACCTGATGGACCTGTCGCCCCGCGGCATCCGCGAGCACCTGCGCATGAACCGCCCGATCTACGCACCGACGTCGGCCTACGGCCATTTCGGCCGCGAGCCGGATGAGGAAAAAGGCACTTTCACGTGGGAAAAGACGGATCTGGTGCCAGCGCTGAAAGCAGCCTTCGGACGGTAATACATCCCCTTTGGTAAAGCCCCCGCCGGATAGGCTGTATGGCCGCAGCCGCGGCCACAAGCTGCGGCCCCGGCAGGAAGTTCTTCTGGGTGTGACCCTGGAACGCCTGCGCTTCCGCCTGGATCAGGCGGCGGCGCCCGCTTGGCTGCCCGAGCTGTGGCTGGAGATCGGCTTCGGCGGCGGGGAGCACGCGTTGGCGCAAGCGGCGGCCCACCCCGAGGCCGGCCTGATCGCCTGCGAGGTGTTTGAGAACGGCATCTGCTCGTTGCTGTCCGCTTTGGTGCCGGAGGGCGGGGAGGCTACGGCGCCCTTGCCGCCGAACCTGCGCCTCTGGCCGGATGATGGCCGCGTGCTGATCCGCGCGTTGCCGGACGCCTGCCTGGACCGCCTGTTCCTTATGTTCCCCGACCCCTGGCCCAAGATGCGCCACGCCAAGCGGCGGTTCGTGCACCCGGCGATGTTGCCCGAGTTGGCGCGTGTGCTGAAGCCGGGCGCGGAATGGCGCGTGGCCAGCGACGACCCCACCTACCAGGCGTGGGTGACGGAGGTGATGGGGGCGCAGACCCTGTTCGACGCGCCGCCCCCGGCGACGGAACGGCCCGAGGGGTGGCCGCCGACGCGGTATGAGGCCAAGGCGCTGAAGGCCGGGCGGACGCCGTTGTATTGGACGTTTACGCGCCGTTAGCCCGTCTCATACCACGCGGCTGAAGCGCTATTTCAGCGGGCTGGTATTACTCACAATAAAGAGTCGTAATCTCTGAGCCAAGGTGCTAGACTGCCCACAACTTGATCGAAACGGCTGATAACCGGAGAAATCCAGGCGAGAGTCTCGATGGCAGCTTCCACCATAATAGGCCCGTGGCGAACCATACTTGTTTCTCTGTGCCTGATCGTGGGCGAGATGGCGTTGCCGGCTGGCGCGCAGGCGCAGTACAATCAAACCAGCTTTCCGGTACCACCCGGGATAGTGGTGATGCCATGGATCACCACCGGCGCTGATGCCAACACGTATATTTCCAGTACGCCTCCGACGGCGGCGTTTCTCGCTTCGGCGCCGGCTGACGTCGTGCTGACAACAGCGCCAACCCAGTATGTCCGAGTCTATACGCTGGGCGTTACGGCGCCCAATCGCGCGTTCATCGCGGGCTCGAACGCCATTCGCGGCCTCACGCCAGAGCAGATCAGGAATGTGCTGGCGTTGCCATACCTGCCAACCAACGTCACGCTCGTGGAGATTCCAGCTGGCACATGCGTGATGACTGGGACCGGCGCGCCGGTGAACGGGAATTTCCCGGCCAATCCGCCGGCGATCCCGACCCCCGGTCCGTGGGGTAACGGCGGTGCCTACCAGTCCTACATCATCGGCACGTCCAGCTCTCCGAACTGCGCCAGTCCGCAGTATCTGCCCGCCTCGGACTACATCAACCAGCAGCCGCTCGGCACCTATGCGTTGGCCTATTTGCCGAACGCGGGGACCGGCAACACCGCGGCGGTTGCTCGCGCGCTCGACCATGCCACCCTGCCCGGGCTCTTCACTGACATGGACGGGATCTACAATACTCTGGATAGCCTGAATTTCGGCAACCCGGTCCCGCTTCAGCAGGCGCTCGCGCAGCTCGATGGCGAGGTCTATGCCGACACCGCGACGGCGGCAATCACGGCGGGACAACTCTTCCTCGGCGCGGTGCGCGATCAGATGCACAGTCCGGCCATCGCCATCGGCAAGCTACTGCCCTGGCTGACCGCGGTCGGCGGTGCCGGATCCGAGTCGGGCAACGGCGACAGCCACGATGTTGCATTCGGCATCGGCGGCATCGCCGGTGGCTTCGATTATTGGATCGACCCCACGTTGCGAGTAGGTGTCGGCCTCGGCTACACGCGCGGCGGATTTGTGACCAATGGGATCCCAGGCAGCGGCGGTTATGACAGCTTCTCGGCAGCGCCTTACATACGCTTCGCGCCGAGCGCCTGGTATATCGAGGGTACGGTGGGCTACGCTTACAATGATGCCTCGGTGAATCGCGATATCGACTTCGCCAGTAACTATTGGAGCGTTGCGCGCAGGGCGAGCGGATCCCCCAGCGGCAGCGGCTTCCTGTCACGTGTGGAAACGGGCTATCGGCACGACCTCAGCGCCGCCGTCGCCGTAACACCCTTCGTGGCGCTCCAGTCCATCGTCTTTGCCCAGAACAGATTCACCGAAAGCGGCGCCAGCGCCGCGGATCTGCATGTCGCCAGCAACACCACCGGGTCCGCGCAGAGCATCCTGGGCACTGAGATCGCCTACGCGATGCCGGTCGGATTGCAGACGCCATTGCAGATCAGCGGCCGGCTCGGCTGGGGCCACGAGTTCTTGGCGACACGACGGGACTCAACCGCGTACCTGGACGGCACGCCGGGTGCCGCATTCACGGTCAACGGCGCACCCGCCCCACGCAATGTCGCCGTCTTCGGACTGGGCGTGAGTCTGTCGCTTGGGTCTGGCCAGGTGTTCCTGCGTTACGCGGGTTCCGCCGGGGCGAGTTCGAGCGTCCAAGGCGGCACACTCGGGGCACGCTGGACCTTTTGATCGTGCCGCGTTTGATGGGGATACCATCAATTCAGATGGCGGCGTGCTTTTGCTGGCCGGCGTGGACAAGCGCTTTGGCCTGCTCGACCGGCTGGCCGTGGTAATCCCCGACTGCTGTGATCCCGGCCAAATGACTTACGGTCTGGCCGATATTCTGCGCGCCCGCGTCTACGCCATCCCTCAAACCTCATACCAGTCCGCCGTTGGAACCGGCTCTCCGTTAGCCCCTCCTCGTCATGGCGGGCGTGACCCCGCCTTCCACGTTTTTACTGAGCGGTGAGGACAGAAAGACCTGGATACCGGCATCCGCCGGCATGACGTGGAACGGCGGCCGGTACGTCTGTTCCAACGGCGATTGGTATCAATCCTCGTCGTTGGTCCGCCGCACCAGAATCTCCCGCTTCCCGGCATGATTGGCCGGCGTAATAATCCCCTCTTTTTCCATCTGCTCGATCAGCTTCGCCGCGCGGTTGTAGCCGATGTTCAGATGCCGCTGGATAAAGGACGTGGACGCCTTGCCCTCCCGTGCCACCACGGCAACGGCCTGATCGAACAGGCCTTTCTCACCCTCGCTTGCCTCCAGGATGCTGCTGACCGACGTGTCACCGTCAGGCACTTCAGTCACTTCCTCCACATAAGCCGGCTCACCCTGCTCCCGCAGGAAGGCAACGACCGCCTCGACCTCATCATCCGAAACGAACGGGCCATGTACGCGGGCGATGCGGCCAGCGCCCGGCATGAACAGCATATCGCCCATACCCAGCAGTTGTTCGGCGCCCTGCTCGCCCAGGATGGTGCGGGAGTCGAACTTCGAAATGACCTGAAAGCTGATGCGCGTCGGGAAGTTTGCTTTGATGGTGCCGGTGATGACGTCGACCGAGGGTCGCTGCGTCGCCATGATCACATGGATGCCGGCGGCGCGCGCCATTTGGGCCAGGCGCTGCACGGCTTGCTCGATCTCCTTGCCGGCGACCATCATCAGGTCGGCCATTTCGTCGACCACGACCACGATGAAGGGCAGCGGTTCCAGCGCCAGCGGCTGTTCCTCGAAGGTGGGGCTGCCGGTGTCGGGGTCGAAGCCGGTCTGGACCTTGCGCGTCACGACCTCGCCCTTGGCGCGCGCCTCGACCACCCGGTCGTTGTAGCCGCCGACGTTGCGGACGCCGAGCTGGCTCATGGCGCGATAGCGGCGCTCCATCTCGCGGACGGTCCACTTGAGGGCGATCACCGCCTTGGCGGGTTCGGTGACGACGGGGGCCATCAAATGCGGGATGCCCTCGTATATGGACAGTTCCAGCATCTTGGGGTCGATCAGGATCAGGCGGCACTGATCCGGCGACAGCCGATACAGCAGCGACAGGATCATGGCGTTGACGCCGACCGATTTGCCGGACCCGGTGGTGCCGGCGATCATCAGATGGGGCATGCGGGCGAGATCGGCGATGACCGAGGTGCCGCCGATGTCCTTGCCCAGCGCCAGTACCAGCTTGCCGGTGGCGTTCTGGACCTCACCGCTGGACAGGATTTCGCTGAGGTAGACGGTCTCCCGCTTGGCGTTCGGCACCTCGATGCCGATAACGTTGCGGCCAGGCACGGTGGCGATGCGCACGGCGACAACCGACAAGCTGCGCGCCACGTCGTCCGCCAGCCCGATCACACGGGCGCTCCGGATGCCGGGGGCGGGTTCCAGCTCATACAGCGTCACGACCGGACCGGGACGGATTTCCACGATGGTCCCTTGCACGCCGTATTCGCCGAGCACGGTTTCGAGCAAGCGGGCGTTGCCCTGAAGGGCCTCCTCGGTCGGTCCGGTGACGATGCGGGCAGGCGGCTTTTTCAGCAGGCTGAGGGGCGGCATGCGCCAACTGGCGTCGGGCAGGGGCAGCGTCTCCTGCACCGGCTTGCGGTAGGCAGAGGATGTCTTGCGGGCGTGCACGACCGGGGCGCCCGTTTGGGCTGGCCGCGGCGGTTCGGCCGGGCGCGTATCGATCGCGGGCCTGTCGTCCGAATCGTCGTCCAGCAGGGCGATGGGGGCAGGTTGCATAACGGGGGGGGCGGCGGGGCGTGGTGGCGGGGACCGCGTGATCGGCGGCGGCCGCGTCGCTTCGGGCTCCATCGGCGGGGTTCGGCTCACGATGCCCGAGAGCCACGCGGACGGCGTTACGCGCCTGGTGCCCCTGGCGAACGCGCCAGCGGCATCGCGGCCACTCGACACGCCCATGCGCGCGGCGGTCGCGGTCGCTCGGCCCGCGGCCTTCCACTCCCCGGACGACAGCCCCATAGACAGCACCGAAAGCCCAGTGGCGGCTGCCAAGCCGGTTGCCCAGACCGCGACTACGCCCACCGGGCCGAACAGCGTTTGCCCGGCATCGAGGCCGACATGCGACAGCAGCAGCCCGACCGCGCCGCCCAGGCCCGAGGTCGCGGGCCAGCCCAGCGACTGAGCGGCCGGTAAGCTGGCGAGCACGGCTGCCAGCAGGGGCAGGGCGGCGAGCAGGCAGGCCAACCGGAAGGCCATGCTGCCGACGCCGCGATGCGAGGCGATGCGCCAAGCCCAGGCGAGCATTGCCAGCCCGGGCAAGGCGCCGGCGAGCCCGAAGCCTTGCAGCAACAGATCGGACAACATCGCCCCGCCCTGCCCGGCCAGATTGGCGGCATGCCGGGTGGTCGCGGTGTTCAAAGATGGATCGAGGGGATCGTACGTCACGAGTGCGATCAGCACGGCGATGCCCGCCATACCGAGGGAGATGCCGCCGAATTCCGCCGATCGGTGGCCGATCAGCGCCTTCAGGGCGGGGGAGGCGATGCGGCGCGCCTCCAGGGTGGGGGATCGGGTGGCCATGTCTCTTCCCTCGTGCATGCCCGAGCTTCGGGCACGCACTTAACCATACCCTGGAAGTGGCTGATTAATAAAGCGGTATCAGAACACCTGTTCGCCGTGTAGGACGATGTCCAGACCCTCCCGTTCTTCTTCCCGGGTAACGCGCAGTCCGACCGTGGCGTCGACGATCTTCAGGAGGATCCAACTGCCGATGGCGCAGAATGCGATGGTGGCGACGACCGCGACCGCCTGCACGCCAAGCTGGTGCAGGCCGCCGATATTGACTCCGGCCGGCGCGTCCTTGGTCGCGGTCAGCGGCCCAAAGGCGAACCAACCGGTCGCCAGGGTGCCGATGATCCCCCCGATGCCGTGCACCCCGAAGGCGTCGAGGCTGTCGTCGTAGCCCAGCCACCCCTTCACGGTGGTGGACATCCAGAAGCATACCGCCCCCGCCACCAAGCCGATCGCTAAAGCCGGCCCGGGCAAGACGAAGCCCGCGGCCGGGGTGATCGCCACCAGGCCCGCCACCGCGCCGGAGATCGCGCCGAGGACCGACGGTTTGCCGCGCAGGAACCATTCCGCGAAGGTCCAGGACATTGTCGCCCCCGCCGCCGCGATCTGCGTCACCAGCACAGCCATCCCCGCTCGGCCATTGGCGCCAAGCGCACCACCGGAGTTGAAGCCCATCCAGCCCACCCAGAGCAGGCAGGCGCCAATCACGGCGTAGGACAGGTTATAGGGCGCCATGTTTTCAGTGCCGTAGCCAAGCCGCTTGCCCAGCACCAAGGCGCAGACCAGACCGGTGACGCCGCAGTTGATCTCGACCACCGTGCCGCCGGCGAAATCGGCGATGCCCATGACGGCGAGCCAGCCGGTGGCGCTCCAGACCCAATGCGCGAGCGGGGCGTAGATCAGCAGCGACCACAGGGTGAAGAACACCAGCATGGCGGAGAACTTCATCCGGTCGGCGCAGCTGCCTGTGACCACGGCGGGCGTGATGATGGCGAAGGCCATCTGGAACATGAGGAACACGCTCTCCGGGATCGTCGTCGGCTGCGGGTTGGCAGTGCCGGCACCCAGCGTGAACGGCTGGTCCCAGCCGTCCGCCAGCCCATTGAGGAACAGCCTGGAGAAATCGCCGATCCAGGCGTTGCCGTTGCCGAAGGCCAGCGAGTAGCCAGCCACCATCCACACCACCGTCATCGCCGCGCAGAGGCTGAACGACTGCATCATGATGGCCAGCATATTTTTCTTGCGGACCATCCCGGCGTAGAACAACGCCAGGCCGGGAATGGTCATCAGTAACACCAGTATGGTGCTGACCAGCACCCACGCGACGTCGCCTGCCTCGATATGTTGCCTTCGAACGCGTCCCGCCTGTTTGCTCTCACAGGACCAACAATCGTGCCAGAATCGGCTGGTTGCGGGACGCGGCCCAGGCGGCCAATG
>CAIYDT010000148.1 GCA_903924985.1 uncultured Acetobacteraceae bacterium | reverse complement strand
GCAAGCCCTCGATCAGCCGCAAACAATTCCAAATGCGATTCCCCTGCATCGACGAGCTTGGCTACGTGCCCCTGTCGTCGACCGGCGCCGAATTGCTGTTCGAGGTGTTCAGCCAACGCTACGAGCGCGGTTCGACCATCGTCACCAGCAACCTGCCGTTCGACGAATGGACCGGCGTGTTCGCCTCCGAGCGTCTCACCGGCGCGCTGCTCGACCGGCTCACCCACCACGTCCACATCTTGGAAATGAACGGCGAAAGCTACAGGCTCAAACAGAGCAAGCGCCGGCAACGCGCCGACCGGGGCGCCTGGCTGCCATCGTCCGTGATGTAGTTTTGCTCCCGCCCGCCGATGCTTTTTTCCTCCGGCGTTGACAATCGCCTGGTTGCAGAAGACCCAGGATCGCGGCGTTTCCTGAATCTCGATGCCCAGCGAGCCTTGAACCACTGCCGGCGGTCGTCGAGGAGGGAGATCAGAGCGACCGGCATATCGAACAGCGCCTGGGCGAGATGCACGATACGGTCGAAGGCTTCCTCGGGTTCGGTGTCCAGCACGCGGTAGCGGCGCAACGCTGCAAGGCGGTTGGCCTCCGCATCGGGCGGCGGCATCGAAGGCAGGTTCGTTTCCGTCGCGCCTGTTTACGGTTCCGGGGTGCAAAATGCTACAGCACGTGAATGACATAAAACGGAGTCACCCGATGATCCTGGTCACCAACAACGAGGGCACGCTCGGCGTTCCCACCACCGCGCGCATGCTGGCCAATGGGGCAGGGGGCCTGGACGCCATCGAGGCCGGGATCAGGCTGATCGAGGCCGATCCCTCGGTCCGCACCGTCGGCCGCGGCGGCTGGCCCAACATCTTGGGGGAGGTCGAACTGGACGCTTGCCTGATGGATGGGTCGTCTTTGCGAACCGGGGCGGTCGGCGCGCTGCAAGGGTTCCTGCATCCCGTCAGCGTGGCGCGGGAGATCATGCGCCGCCTGCCGCATGAGCTTTTGGTCGGCGACGGCGCGGCCCGTTTCGCCGCCGAGATTGGGGCGGAGACGGCCAACAACCTGATCGCGGACTCCAAACGCGCATGGCAGGCCTGGTTCGACGCGGAACTGACCGAGGAGCAGAAACGGGCATGGCCCAACGTCGATCTGGCGCCCTTGTGTCGCCACGCCATCGACCCGGAGGTGGGACGAGATACCACCGTCTTCCTCGCCCACGACGCCTCCGGCGCCATCTGCTCTGGGACCAGCACGTCCGGCTGGGGCTGGAAGTATCCGGGCCGATTGGGCGATAGCCCGATTATCGGCGCCGGTTCCTACGCCGACACGCGTTACGGCGCGGCGGCGTGCACGGGGGCAGGGGAGATGACCATCCGTTGCGGCACCGCGCGCGCAATTGTTTTGTACATGAAGAAAGGTGCCAGCGTGGCCGACGCGGTTTACGAGGCCGTGGACGACATGCGGGCGCTGCAAGGCGGCCTGATCAGCCGGGTCACCATCCATGCCATCGACGCCAGCGGGAACCACAAAGTGGCCGCGGTGAACGGCGCCGGGGACAATGTGTATTGGCTGTGGGAGGGGCAGGGGGAGCCAAGGCGTTGCCCCGCGGAACCGATCACGATTACCGAAGGAACGGCGCGCGTATCGCCAACCGCGCGGTATACCGCGCGGTCATAAAGAGATGGGGGACGCTCCAGGCCAGGGTCATCAGGTAATCGGGCGACAGCCTTGGCATCGCCGCCAGACGCTCACTCGTGTCATCCTGCTTTCTGTCAGCGGGATCAATCGCGGCGAATACATAAGCGCTACGCTATCCGTTGCGCTTATGTCGCGGCCACCAACGCGCGCATCCGCTTCGCCGCGGCGATCGACCCGGACACCATGAAGCTGTGGTCATTGCCGCTGGTAATGAAACGCGATCCCATTCGGATATAGAAATCGCAATCGTCGTCGCTGCTGATGCCGCCGACGCCCAGTACCTTGCCGTGCCCGCGACAGGCATCAGCCACGGACTGGATCGCTTTAACAACCTGGGGATGGCGGAACTGCCCGGCGATTCCCATGTCTGACGTGAGATCGTAGCTGCCAATCAGCAACACATCGACACCGTTAACCGCGGCGATGGCGTCCGCGTTGCGCACACCCTCGGCGCTCTCGATCATCGCACAGGTCAGTACCTCGGCATTGATCGCCGCCTGCGCCTCAGCGACGTGGGGCGCCATGTAGCCATAGGCCGGCGGCGGCCCGCCCCAACTGCGCGTGCCCATCGGCGGGTAGTGGAAGGCATCGGCGATCCGTTGCGCCTGTGCCGCCGTATCGACATGCGGAACCACGATCCCCAACGCGCCGTTGTCGAGCAATCGTGTCGCCTCATCCAGCGCACCGGCGCAGACCCGTACGATCGGGGCGATGCCGTGCGGCAGGGAGGCGATGCAAAGCTGTGTCGCCTCCTGCATGGTGAAGGCCCCATGCTCCATGTCGATAAAAATATGATCGTGCCCGCCCGCGGCGGCCAGCATCGGAGCGGCATTGCTGCGCAGATGATGCAGCCCGAACCCCAGCGCCAGGCCATTGTTGGCCAGGGCACGCTTTGCCGCGTTGTGATACAGTGCCATGTTGTGTCCCCTGCTCGCGGTTGCGCGCGATAACGCGATGACTGTCCCACTGTATCCGCGGCTCACGGGCAAGTCACTGCCTGACTTATTCAAGGAAGCCGAGTCCGTTCCGCCCCTCAACTACGAAAAGCAGGGCCGCACCACAGACCTCGCCTTTTGGCACCTGCCGGAGCGGCTGCTCGACGAACCCGATGAGCTTGTCGCGCCGGGTGCGAAGGCCAGCGGGACAAAGGCATGGCGGGCGATGGGCCGGTTGACCCAGTTTCAGGCCATGGCTTTCAAGCCGGATTGCTACACCACCTTCTTCGCCCGCAACGCCGCGATATCCGCCGCCCCATATCCCAGCTCCGCCAGCACGGAGTCTGTATGCTCCCCAGCCTCCGGCGTGGCACTCCGCACCGACCAGGGCGTGCGGCTGAGTTCGATCGCCTGACCGATCACCTCCACATCTCCCAGCACGGCATGATGCACCTTCCGGGTAATCCCGAGATGCTTCACCTGCGGGTCCTCGAACACCTCATTCATCTTGTAGATCGGCCCGCACGGCACGCCGCCGGCGTTCAGCGCGTCGATCCACTCGGCCGAGGTCTTACCACGCGTAATCGCCTCGATCTCGGCGTTCAGCGCATCGCGGTTGTCGGAGCGCAGCTTCCCGGTGGCATAGCGCGGGTCCACAGCCAACCGCGGCACGCCCAGAGCCTCGCAGCACCGCCGATAAATATCGTTGCCGGCGGCGGCGATGTTGATGTAGCCGTCCTTGGTCTGGAACACGCCCGTCGGGATGCTGGTGGGGTGGTTGTTCCCCGCCTGCTCGGGCACCTCGTGCCCGATGGTCCAGCGGGCCGCCTGGAAATCCAGCATGGCTATCTGCGCGCCCAGCAGCGACGACTGCACCCATTGGCCGAGGCCGGACTCCTCCCGCTCAAGCAGCGCCACCAACACGCCCATGGCGGCGAAGATGCCGGCGGTCAGATCGGCAACGGGGATGCCCACGCGGACCGGCCCTTGGCCGGGCAGGCCGGTTATCGACATCAGCCCACCCATGCCCTGCGCGATCTGATCGAAGCCGGGGCGGGTCAGATACGGCCCGTCCTGCCCGAAACCGGAAATCGACGCGTACACCAGCCGGGGATTGATCGCCTTCAGGCTCTCATAATCCACGCCCAGGCGGTATTTCACGTCCGGACGATAATTCTCCACCACCACGTCGGCCTTCGCCGCGAGTTGCTTGAGGATCGCCAGACCCTCCGGCGCTTTCAGGTTGAGCGTCAGGCTGCGCTTGTTCCGGTGCAGGTTCTGAAAGTCCGGCCCGTGCCGCTCCCCGCCCAGGCCGGCGTCGCCCTCCGGCGATTCGATCTTGATGACATCGGCACCCCAGTCCGCCAGCTGCCGCACGCAGGTTGGGCCGGCGCGCACGCGGGTCAGGTCGATAACCTTAAAACGAGCGAGGGGGCCTGCGGTCATTATCCGTATCTCCATGGGGTTATCGGCTATTTCGCACGGTTCCCCGAACCCGTCGAGGTCACGCCGGCTCGCTTGCCCGCAGCGAGTAGGACATTGCTCCCCGTCATCCTGAGTCTCGTTCGGCTTTCTTCACCCGCTGCCAACCGGCCTCCATATCTGCCAGTTTCATGCCCTTCAGGCTTTTGCCCTCAGTCTCAAACGCATGCTCCATCGCATTGAAACGGCGGGAGAATTTCTGATTGGCGTGCCGCAGGCAGGCCTCGGGATCGAGGTCCAGCTTGCGCGCCAGATTGGCCAGCACAAACAGCATATCCCCGACCTCATCCGTCAACCGCGCTGGGTCGGCCAACGGCAGCTCGGCTTTCAGCTCGGCGATTTCCTCGTCGAGCTTGTCGAGCACCGCCCCAGCGTCCGGCCAGTCGAACCCAACCCGAGCGGCGCGTTTAGTGATTTTCTCGGCGCGGGTCAGAGCGGGCAGGGCGATTGGCACCCCGGCCAACGTGCCGGTTTCCTGGCGCGCGGCCCGTTCGGCCGATTTTTGGGCCTCCCAGGCGGTGGTTTGGGTGGCCGCATCGCGCACGGCAGAATCGCTGAACACATGAGGATGCCGGCGTATCATCTTGTCCGATATGGCCTTTGCGACCTCGGCGAAGGCGAAGCGGCCTTCTTCCTCGGCCATGCGGGCGTGGTAGACGACCTGGAACAGCAAATCGCCCAATTCGTCCGGCAGCGCGGAGAAATCCCGCTGCGCGATGGTATCCGCGACCTCGTAGGCTTCCTCAATAGTATAAGGAGCGATGGTGTCGAAGGTTTGCAGCTTATCCCAGGGGCAACCGGTGTCTTGGTCGCGTAGGGCGGCCATGATATCGATCAGACGGCGGAGTTCGGCTTCGGCCGACGGGGCTGGTGCGGGCATGAATGGCGGATAGGCCGGCGCGAAGGGGTATGCAAGGTTTCGGGCATCGGCCACATGTCCGTTGGGGCTGTACGATCTCCTGGAAGGACAGGGAGGCGCGATGCCGATCCCTTACCCTTTGCTCGCGTCCAATTGCCGCAGAAGGAATATTATGTAAACTAATGCGCGCGCTAAACCGTCAGAACCATCCCATCGAACCCAGCCTCGATCCCTGCCGGCAGATGCGCTGCCATCCAGGCCCAGTCCATGGTCGTGCCCATATGCGTCAGCACCGTGCGCCGTGGCCGCAGCCGCTTCACCCACTCCACCACCAGCGGCAGATGCGCATGCGTCCAGTGCGGCTCGTCGCGCAGGAAGCAGCCGACCACCCAGGTGTCCACGCCCTCCAAAGCCGCGAAGGCGGCTTCGTCCAGTGCCACCACGTCGGTCGAGTATCCGAACGCGCCGACGCGCAGCCCCAGCGTGTCGAGCTTGCCATGATTCTGGGTGAACACCCGCACGTTGAGCCCCGCGGTCACGACCACGCCGTCAGGCTCCAACGGCTGCCCAACCAGCACTGGCCTGTAAAAGCCCGGCGGTTTCCACGGCTTGAAGGCATACGCAAAGCGCCGCGAAACCTCGTCCAGCGTGCGTTGTGTCGCGAAGGTATCCAGTGGCCGCTTGGCGATGCGGTTTAGAACGCGGATGTCGTCGATCCCCGCGATGTGGTCGGCATGGGCATGGGTGAACAACACCGCGTCGATGCCGGTGATTCGGCAATCCAACAGCTGGCTGCGCAAATCGGGTGAAGCATCGACCAGAAGCCGTTGACCTCCTTCGCTTTCCACCACGATGCTCGACCGTGTGCGGCGGTTCCGCGGCTCATGCGGGTCGCACTGGCCCCAATCGCCGCTGCCATCGGGCCCGCCGATCATCGGCACGCCGGCCGAGGCGCCACAGCCAAGGATCGTGACCTTCATGCCGCCTTCCGGAACAGGCGGCGGAAATTGGCCGTGGTCAGGTCGGCCATTGCCGCCGGCGTGAGGCCCCGAACATCGGCCAGCACCTTGGCCGTATGCGCCACCCAGGCCGGCTCATTGCGCTTGCCCCGGAAAGGCACGGGCGCCAGGTACGGCGCGTCGGTCTCCACAAGCAAGCGATCCAGTGGAATGTCGCGGGCTATGTCCCTGAGTTCGCTGGATTTAGGGAAGGTCAGGATTCCCGAAAAGCTGAAATACCCGTCCAGCTCCATCGCCGCCTCCGCCAGCGCTCGGGTGGAGCTGAAACAGTGCAAAAGGAAGGCAAAGTCCCCTCCCCGTTCCCGTTCGTCCCGGAGGATCGTTGCAATATCATCGTCGGCGTCACGCGCATGAATCGCCAGCGGCACCCCGGCCAAACGAGCACCCCGGATATGCGCCCGAAAATTCTCGGCCTGAACGTCGCGCGGGGATTTGTCGTAGAAGTAGTCCAACCCGGACTCGCCGATGCCGATCACCCGTGGATGCCGCGCCAACGTCGCCAGGAATTCGGGCGTCGGGATGGGGGCTTCAGCCGCGTGGTGCGGGTGGACGCCGACGGTGCACCAAAGATTGTCGTGACCTTCGATCAGTCCCGGAAGCCGTTGGGATTGCTCGATTGTGGTGCCGATAGTGACCATCTGCCCGACCCCGGCCGCCGCCGCACGCGCCAGCACATCCGGCAGTTCCACTTGGGTGTAGTAATCCAGGTGGCAGTGGGAATCGATGAGCATTACGCCGCCGGCTCCACGTAGCGCGGAAACACCCCCCGCGGTGTGGGCAGTTGGGTCCCGTCCACCAGGGGCGTCGCCAGATCGGCCAGCGACCGCGTATCCGCCGGGGCGCCGAGTTGGTCCAGCATCCGCCCGATACTCTCGGGCATGAACGGTTGTAGCAGCGTGGCGATCACGCGCATGGCGTCCACCAGTACCCGCAGAACGACCGCCATCCGCGCGGGATCGGTCTTGCGCAGCGCCCAGGGCGCCTGATGGTCGATGTAGGCGTTGGCCGAGCGGATGACTTTCCAAATATCTTCAAGGGCTTCGTGGAAGGTCTGCCGATCCATGTTCAAACGCACGAGGCCGGGCAGGGCGTTGGCGGCGTCCAGCAGGGCGGTATCCTCGGCGGTGGCGGGCCCCCTGCCCGGCAGCTTGCCGTCCAGGTTCCGCGCGATCAGCGACAGCGACCGCTGCGCCAGGTTACCCAGGTCGTTCGCCAACTCAACGTTCATGCGGCTGATAATGGCTTGGTGGTTCAGAGATCCATCGGCGCCGAACGGCTTCTCGCGCAGCAGGAAATAGCGGATTTGATCCAGCCCGAACGTCTTCGCCAGCGCGCGAGGTTCGACCACGTTTCCCAGGGATTTGCTCATCTTTTCCCCGTCCACGACCCACCAACCATGCGACGACACCCGCGTGGGCGGCGCAATGCCAGCGGACATCAGGAACGCCGGCCAGTAAACGGCATGGAATCGGATGATGTCCTTCCCCACGAAATGCACATCCGCCGGCCAGAAGTCCCATCGCGGAGCGGCGGTATCGGGAAACCCCGCGGCGGTGATGTAGTTGGTGAGCGCGTCCAACCACACATACATCACGTGCCCCGGCGCGTCCGGCACCGGGATGCCCCAACTGAATGTGGTGCGGCTCACGGACAGGTCGCGCAGCCCGCCCTTCACGAAGCTCAGTACCTCGCTCTTGCGCGAGCTTGGGGCGATAAACTCTGGATTATCCTCATAAAATTGCAGCAGGCGGTCCTGCCAGGCGGACAGTTTGAAGAAATAGGACGGCTCCCGCACCCACTCCACCGGGGCCTTTGACTTCTCCGCGATCTTGCTCCCGTCCGGCAGGATCACCAGTTCGGATTCATCGTAAAACGCCTCATCCCGAACGGCGTACCAACCCTCGTAGTGGCCGAGGTAGATGTCGCCCGCCGCCTCGATCCGCTTCCATAACTCGGTGCAACTGGCCTTGTGGCGTTGCTCCGTGGTGCGGATCCAGTCATCGTACGATACACCCATGGCGTCCGCCATGTCCCTGAAATCCTGAGATATTTTGTCGGCGTAGGTCTGGGTATCCAGCCCGGCCGCGGCGGCCGCCTGCTCCACCTTCTGGCCGTGCTCGTCGGTGCCGGTCAGGAAGAACACATCGAACCCGTCCAGCCGCTTGAACCGAGCCAGAACGTCGGCCGCGATGGAGGTGTAGGCGTGCCCGATATGCGGCGCCCCGTTCACGTAGTAGATTGGCGTTGTAATATAAAATCGCTTGGTCATGGCGTATTTCCAATAAGCATCCCGAGCCCGGCGACGATCGCCTGCCGCTTGTCCAGGGCGAAACGTTCGGTCTCGTCCTGCAGTCGGGTCAGCCCGTGCCACAGGTCGCCCCAGGCATCAATGGGGCGCAGGGCGACCATGCGCTCCTGCTCCGGATCCGCGTGGCCACGGGCGGCGGCGCGTACGGCGGATGACACCCCGGCGCGCAGCAAGTCCATGAAGGTAGAAAATCCGGTCTCGCTACGGGCCAGCCGATCGGCGATCTCATAACCTTTGGATAGCGGAAAATGTTCTATATTGGCCAACAGGTTATCGACCAACGTTGAGATCGCCAGCCCCTCATCCTCGGCCATGACCATCGCCCGCCCTGGCGACCCCTCCGCCAATGTCACCAGCCGCCCGCGTTCACCGTCCGATAGCGCCGGCAGATATTGCCGAAGCAGCGTGTGCATCGTGGCGTCGTCGAGCTGCCCCAGGCGTAAACGGCGGCAGCGGCTGCGAATGGTCGGCAGGAGCCGGCCGGGGGACGAGCATACCAGCAGGATCACCGCACGCGGCGGCGGTTCCTCCAGCACCTTCAGCAGGGCGTTGGCGGAGTTTTGGTTCATCTCCTCCGCCCCATCGACCACGATTACCCGCCAGCCCCCCTCGGCTGGGGTCAAGTGCATGAAGTTGTTGATTTTCCGGATGTCGTCGATGGCAATCTGGGTGCGCATGCGCTTGCGCTTGGGGTCGTAAGCGCGTTCCACCGTCTGCATGTCGGCATGCGAGCCGGCGGCGACCCGTTTGAAAACGGGGTGGCTGGGATCGAGCGCCAGGCTCGGCCCCGTGGGCCGCCCGGCCAGCAGGCGGCGGGCGAAACGGTAGGCCAAAGTCGCTTTCCCAACACCTTCCGGGCCGGTGATGAGCCAGGCGTGATGCATCCGGCCAGCGACGATCGCGTCCAGGATGGTTGCCTCGGCGGCGTCATGACCGAGCAGAATGGGGTTGGCACGGGGCTCCGGGGCGGACATGCGGGGGAGTATAGCGGAGGTTCGGCGGCGCCGGCAGGGGCGACGGTGTGTAGACGATTCTAATTACGATCATCATGCCGCACCTGTCGCTTTGCTTGGTGCCGCGCCGGGCTTCCTCGGATATCTGTCTGGTACCGCAGCTTGGCGAAGCGCCTGGGTTCGGGGTGGACGTGGCGCGGTTTCGGGGTTTGCCTCGCACCGAGGCCGCGTGCGTGGTGATGGCGGCGTTCGCCGACGCCGTTTTTCGCCCTAGACCAGCTCGATCTGCCCGAGCGGACTTCCGGCCGAAATCTGTTTGCGCAACAAGTCCAAAGCCCCCTTGCTGAATGGGTCGATGTTTGGATTGCGCGACAGCACGAACATCTCGGTCTTGAAAAACACCTTGCCATCCCGGTTCGGTACGTCCGCCACCAGCAGGCGTACTCGTCCGGCCGCATTCGACATGAAGATTCCCGACAGCGCGCGCCAGATGATGAAGCCGTCCGGATCCCAGGGGACCTGCTTCGGCAAACCACCTTCGCCAGTCAGAAAATTGACGAAGTCGAGCATTGTCCTGACCGATGGCGCCGTGATCAAGCCAACCGCGGCGAACATATCGTTCGGTACCATGATCCGCTTGAGGATATCCGGCAGCATGCAGAAATCATTTGGACCAGGGGCGGAGATTTGCATGCGCAGCAGGCGCTGCCAGACCGGCTCGGTGGCGACCGTCCCGGCATAGGCAACGGTCTGCCCCATCGGGGCGCGAATACGGGCACGCAAGTCGGGGTGTTTCTGCAAATAGTTCAGGAAGTGGCGCGTCGGGTCCTTGAGGCCGGCGGGGGGAGGCAACATCGTCTCGGGCTCCAATGCCGCAAGATAAGGATGGCCGCGGAAGGCGGTGGTGAGGCCGGCAACGTAGCCCCCAAGGCCGAGGCCGCGCAACCATCCATCGCATCGGAGACACGCAAGTGTAACCGGGGTCGCGCCCTATCCCGCCGCCAACAACGACGCCCTGGCAGACAGAAATTCCTCCACGGCCGCCACCAATTTATCGCACTCCGCGTCGCCGATCGGCAGGCATAGCGTCATCATTCCTCGCCGAGCCAGCCAGATGCCGGCGGCCAGCATGTCGAAGAAGAACAGCTCTTTGAGTTTCTGATCGCCCTGGGCGGCATCGGCCGGGCTGAGGATCGGTCCGCGCGTGGTATGAACGGCCAGCATCGAGCCGATGCCGGTGAATTGCAGTTTCGCATCGACCGCCCGGGAGGCAGCGTTCAGTCGTTCCCGTAGCGCATCGCCACGGGCATTTAACGAAACGGCTGCCTCCGGCGTGTAGACCTGGGTCAGACCGGCCAAGCCGGCTGCCATGGTCAGCACGTTGTTGTTGAAGGTGCCGGCATGCGGCAAGGCATTGGCGCGGCGGGGGTCGAACAGGTCCATGATGTCCCCCCTGCCCCCGAACGCTCCAAACGACATGCCGCCGCCGATATATTTGCCGAACGTCGTCAGATCGGGTTTGACGCCGCGCACCGTCTGCAAGCCGCCGGGCGACAGGCGGGAGGTCATGACCTCATCCAAAATCATCAGCGCGCCCACGCGGGCGGTTTCCGCGCGGATCATGTGCAGGAACGCGGGCAAGGCGGCGATGCAGCCGCCGCTGCCCATCATGGGCTCCAGGATCACCACTGCCAGGTCGGCGGCGTGCTGGGCGATCAGGGCACGGGTGGCGTCCAGGTCGTTGTAGGGCGCCAGCACGTAGTCGAATGGCGCGTTGATAGGGGAGCCGCCACCCGCGAAGCCGAACACCGCGCCGTGGTAGCCGCCGTCGAACACCAACACCTTTTTGCGTTTCGTGAAGATGGTGGCGACGGTGATGGCCAGCAGGTTGGCCTCGGTGCCGGAGTTCGTCAGGCGCACCCGCTCCAGCCCGAAACGCTCGCAGATGGCGCGGGCGAAGCGCGCTTCGGTCATGTTGGAGGCGCCGAAGTTGATGCCCCCGTTCAGCGCCGCGTCCACCGCGGCGCGGATGACGGGGTGCGAGTGGCCGTAGATCCCCGCCGTGTATTCCCCCAGGAAATCGACGTATTCCGCGCCGTCCATGTCCCAGAGCCGGCAGCCCTCGGCGCGCGCCATGGCGAGCGGGAACGGGGCGTAGTGCAGCACCGTGCGGGTATTGCCGCCGGGCATGACACCGAGCGCCTCGATGTGACGGGCCAGACTTTTCGGATTGCGGGCGACGTAAGCCTCCTTCGCGTCCCGCAAGGTGGTGTCGAGGTCGGTGTTCTGCAACGTCGTCTGGCTCATGGCGCTATTCCTCACCTAGCCGGAGGCGATAGTCCTGACGCACCCGGTTGTCATGCGGCACACAGCATAAGGTCGGCGACAAAACTGTCAAGTCAATTCAAGAAGACGATCTAACCCATCTTATTCACCGCATAGCAGGGATTCAGAAACGGGCATGGTACAACCATCTGGAATCGCTTAGAGATTGGGTGCTGACGCCACTCTCCAGCCCCGGACAGAATCTGCCATGCCCGCCGCCGATGACGATACG
>CAIYDT010000147.1 GCA_903924985.1 uncultured Acetobacteraceae bacterium | reverse complement strand
GGTATAATAGGGGAACAGTCCCGCGCCCGGCGCGGTTTGCACGAGGGTTTGCAGGCCGTGCGCCAACAAACCGGGCATGCCGCGGGCTTTGCAAAATTCCACATCATAATGGATGGGATGATTGTCGCCGCTGGCGCCTTGAAAGGCCAGGAACACCGCCTCGGTCATGGTGCGGCTGGGCAGGACGAAGCGTTCGCCGAGGCGGAAGTCCTCGAACCAGCGTTGCGCCGGGATCATGCGATGTTCGGTGGGGTCGAAGTCGGTCATACAGCCCCCGACTTGTGCATCGCCGCGATTTCGTCCGCGCCGTAGCCCAATTCGGCCAGCACGGCATCCGTATGCTGGCCGATCGCCGGCACCGGCCCCATGCCCATTTCGACATCCGTGAAGGTGAACGGCGGTAGCAGGCCACGGTAGGGGCCGTGTTCGGTCTGAACCTCCCGCCAGCGGTCCCTGGCCGCAAGTTGCGGGTGGTCCCAAACGTCCTGGGCATCGTTCAGGCGGCCGTTGGCGATGCCGTTGTCGTCCAGCAATTTCACCACCTCCAGGGATGTCAGGGGGGCAAACCGCGCCTCGATCTGGCGGGTCAGGTCCACCCGATTGTCCCGGCGGTTGTTGGTGGAGTTGTAGCGCGGGTCGGTCTTCATCTCCGGCTGCTCCATCACCTTGTCGCAGAATACCGCCCACTCGCGCTCGTTCTGGATACCGAAGATAACCTGGCCGTCCTTTGTCTTGTGCGCGCCATAGGGGGCAATGGCGGGGTGGTTGGTAGGGGAACGCGGCACCAGCGAGCCGGCGTAGACCTTCCGCAGCATCGGCTGCGTCGTCCACTCCGCCAGCGCGTCGAGCATGGCGATTTTGATGTTTGCCCCCTCCCCCGTCCGACCGCGCCGCACGAGCGCGCCCAGGATACCGGTGAGGGCGTACATGCCGGTGCAGATATCGGCGGCCGAGATGCCGACGCGCGACGGCTCGTCGGGGGAGCCGGTGACGGCGATCAGACCGGACTCCGCCTGGATCAGCAAATCGTAGGCCTTCTTCTGCACGAAAGGCCCGCTTTCGCCGTAGCCGGAGATGTCGCAGACGATCAGCCGCGGGTTCGCCGGCTTCAGTGCCTCGTAGCTAAGGCCAAGCCGAGCGGCGGCGCCGGGCGCGAGGTTCTGCAGCAGAACGTCCGCACCGGCGATCAGCTTGT
Source organism: uncultured Acetobacteraceae bacterium (assembly GCA_903924985.1). Taxonomy (GTDB): domain Bacteria; phylum Pseudomonadota; class Alphaproteobacteria; order Acetobacterales; family Acetobacteraceae; genus Rhodopila. The sequence goes on along the minus strand of CAIYDT010000147.1, from coordinate 33,771 downwards.
CCAGCACCGCGCGCGCCGCCGGCTGCTTCACGTCCAGGGTGACGCTGCGCTTGCCGCGGTTCAGCCAGACGAAGTGGCTACTCTGGCCGTGGACAAAACTGTCGTAATCGCGGGCGAAATCGCCGACGCCGGGGCGCTCGACCTTGATCACATCGCAGCCCATGTCGGCCAGATGCCGGCTGCACAGGGGCGCGGCGACGGCGTGCTCCAGCGCGATGGCGCGCATGCCCTCCAAAGGGCGTTCGTGGCCGGACATAGCGGTGTTTCCTCCTGGCGTCGGCGGCAAGAAAGCGCCCAGGGCGCCGGCTGTCAAAACAACGCGTGCATGGCCGTGGCGATGCCGGGCGCGCAGGCCAAAATGGCGTTGCCCTTGGTCGGGCCGTCCCCGGCCAGGAAGTCGTTCACGACCGCACCGGCCTCATGGAGAATAACCAGCGCCGCTGCCACGTCCCACAGGTTGATGTGCAGTTCGGCGTAAGCGTCCTGCCGCCCGGCGGCGACATCGGCCAGCCCCAGGGCGCCGGAGCCACCCATGCGCAGCACCGTGCCGGCGGCCTTCACGCGGGCGCAAATTGCCAGGAAATCCTGATCCGGCCGGCGGGCCGACCAACCGACTTCCACCGTCGCACGCTTCATGTCAGCGGTGTCGGCCGCGCTGATCGGCGCACCGTTCAAGGTGGCGCCGGCGCCCTGGCGGGCGGCGAATGTCTCCCCCAATGCTGGCGCAACAATGACACCGGCCAAAGGCACTCGGTCCTCCAACAGGCCGAGGGACACGCAAAAGCGGTTGGCGCCGCGCATGTAGTTGGCGGTGCCGTCGATCGGATCCACCACCCAGCGCAGCGTGCCGGTCCGGCCCACGCCTTCTTCCTCGCCCTGGAACCCGTCTTCGGGAAAGGCGGCGAGCAGGCGTTCGGACAGGAAGCGTTCGACCGCGCCATCGGCCTCGGTCACCCAGTCCTGGACGCCTTTGAGGGTGGCCTGGGGTCCGCCGGGTGGAGGGCGCAGGCGCATCGCCATGGCGCCGGCCTCCGTCGCAAGGGCGATGGCGGTTTCCAATCTGCGATCCAAGGCCTGCATGCCGGTCTCCGTTTCGAACAGCGATACCGTGCATGCCCGGTATCGCGGCCGGTCGGCAAGATGGCGGCCTCATGCTCGTAGTCCAGATCGTCGCCCGCGAGGATGTCGGCGTAGAGGTCACCGCCGATGTTTTTCCCGTTATACAGGATGGGGACATGCACCTGCCGCCGGAACGGAATACCTGCTTGGGTGAGTTCGATACACAGCACTTCCTCATACGCGGCGGCGTCGCGGCATCTTCCGCTTGCCGCCCCTGCTTGATCTTCGGCCGCCTGTCCGGCAATTCTCCTGGTATGCCCATACTCTCAGGAAGCGCCCGCCTCGCGGGCATCATCGGCTGGCCGGTCAGCCACTCCCGCTCCCCCCGTTTGCACGGGTTTTGGCTGGAGCGGCATAAGATCGACGGCGCCTATGTCCCGTTGCCTATCCGGCCGGAGGATTTCCCCGCCGCCGTGCGCGGGTTGATGCTGGCCGGCTTCGCCGGCGCCAACATCACCATCCCCAACAAGATCGCCGCGTTCGAGGTCTGCGACACGGTGGACGACATCGCGCGTAAAGCCGGCGCGGTGAACACGCTGGTGTTCAAGGACGGCAAGATTTCCGGCGGCAACACCGATGGTTGGGGTTTCCTGGCCAATTTGCGCGCCCACGGCGTCGATCCCGCCGCCGGCCCGGCCTTGCTGCTGGGTGCCGGCGGATCGGCCCGCGCCATCGTGCCGGTCTTGCAGGAGCTGGGTGTCCGGGTCACCGTCGCCAACCGCACCCGCGCGCGAGCCGAGGCGCTGGCGGAGGACCTGCCAGGGCTGAACGTGGTGGACTGGGACCGCCGGTCCGACGCGCTCGCGGACCACGCCCTGCTGGTGAACACCACATCTTTGGGGATGCACAACCAGAACCCGGTGGAGATCGACCTGTCCCGCGCCGCGCCCGGTTCGGCGGTGTGCGACATCGTCTACGTCCCGCTGGAAACACCGCTGCTGGCCGCGGCCCGCGCCCACGGCCTGCGCACCGTGGAAGGGCTGGGCATGCTGCTGCATCAGGCTGTCCCGGGATTCAAAGCCTGGTTCGGGGTGGAGCCGGTGGTGGATGAGGAACTGCGACGGTTTGTCGCCGCGGACTTGCTGTCATCATAACAGGAGGAAATCGCCATGAAAGTCGTCACGCTGAAAGACATTCCGGTCCTGCCCGCACCGGGCGCCGCCGAACGGACCGATGGCTGGACCGGCCCGGTCGAACGCACCCGCCAGACCATCATCGAGCCGGGGGAGTCCGAGAACTTCAATTGCAGCGTCGTGAACTTCAGCAAAGGCTGCAACACCGGCTGGCACGTCCACGACTGCGATCAGGTGCTGATCGTCGTCTCCGGCTCCGGCTGGGTCGCGACGGAGCATGAGCGGAAAGAGATCAAGGTCGGCGACGTCGCGCATGTGAAGGCTGGGGAGCGGCATTGGCACGGCGCTAAGGAAGACACGACGATGGGGCACATCACGATGACGCTGGTGGGCGGGAAGGCGGTCTGGGGGTAGGCTCCAGAGGAATCCGGTGAACGGAGACAACGGGGCCCGGATTCCTCATTCGTCATCCCCGAGGCTCGACCCCTAGGGGATTCTTGCATCTAATTTCGATTTCATTTCGAAAATCCTACCCTCCCCGCACCAATTGAATGTCGGTGCACGCGGCCCTGATCGCCGCGGCTGCCAGCTTCATCAGACGTTCGGCCGCGGCGGCCTGGCTCTCCTCCAGCCCCAGCCCTTGCGATTTTCTCACCCGGAACAGCTGTTCGACGATCCATCTCATCTGGTACCAGTCGACGATGCGCCCGGCTGCGATCGTGCTTCAGGCGCGGGCGACAGATCTCAAACTCGCCAAACCGTATCTCCACCACGGCGATGCGTTTGGCGCGATCCGCGCTGGCGCGCGGGCAGCGTAATCAGGCGAGTGCCCGCCACCGCCCAGCCGGCGGAGACAGCGAATCGCACTTCGCCCCATCGCGCGAACATTTTTCATTCAATGCGATATCGTAAATTACTTGTGAGTATGTACCAGGACAGACCCCGGGCATGACGAAAAGGGAGCAATATCCTACAACACCTGCAACAAAATCATCGCCATCCCCACCACCGAAACGGCCCAGGCGACCGTGCGCAACCACGTAACGCCAACGACGTAAATGACCGCATGCGCCAGTCGCGCCCAGACGAATATCTCCTCGCCGAGCACGCACGTCGCATTATTACGCCCGGCGATATGGGCGATCAGCACCAATGCCGCGAACAACGGCAGGTTTTCCATCATGTTCCGATGTGCCCGTATCGCGCGCCCGGCCCAGCCGGTGATGTCGGGCATGACCTCCCGGTTGCCGGCCAGAACCGACAATGGAACCTGCAGATTGGTCCCCACCGTGGCGAGCACGACCTGGATGAAGGCGAGAACAACGGCGCAGACGAGCAGAGTCAGATCTGGAGTCATGACGATTCGTTCCCTCGGTTGTTATGGTTAGGCCAGAAACCGTAACGCCCGAAAGCCGCGCGCCGCAACCACAATCAACGCGTCGGATACGACTTCGGATAAGTGATCTGATCCGCCGGACCCGGCGCCACCGGAGAGGCCTTCTTCGCGCAGCCGGCCAGCAGCACGACCAAGATCAACAACGCGATCCTCATACCGACAACGCCGCGAGCCACCGCGCCGCCTCCCGCGCCACATTGACCGGTGCGGTGCCACCAAAGCTGGTGCGCGACGCGACCGAGGCATCCACGGTCAGCACGCTGAACACATTGTCGGTAATGCCATCATGCACGCTCCGCATTTCCGCCAGGGAAAGGTCCGCCAAATCGACACCCTTTTGCTCCGCCATCGCCACCAGGCGGCCGGTGATATGATGCGCCTCCCGGAACGGCAGTTTCAGCACCCGCACCAGCCAGTCGGCCAGGTCGGTGGCGGTGGAGAAGCCGGAACCGGCCAGCGCCCGCATCCGCTCCAGTACCGGGGTCAGGTCGCGCGTCATGCCGGCGATGGCGGCGAGCGACAGTGCCCAGGCCTCGGCGGCGTCGAACACCGGTTCCTTGTCTTCCTGCATATCCTTGGCATAAGCCAGCGGCAGGCCTTTCATCACCGTCAGCAGAGCGACCAGGGAGCCGGTGATGCGACCGGTTTTGGCCCGTACCAGCTCCGCCGCATCGGGGTTGCGCTTCTGCGGCATGATCGACGACCCGGTGGTGAAGGCATCGGAAAGTCGGATGAAGCGGTAGGGCGCGCTGCACCAGATGACGATTTCCTCGGCGAAGCGGGAAAGATGCATGGCCGAGATCGCGGCGGCGGAGAGGAACTCCAGCGCGAAATCGCGGTCCGACACGGCGTCCAGACTGTTCGACGACGGCCCTTCGAAGCCCAACGCGGCGGCGGTCATGTGCCGGTCGATGGGAAACGACGTTCCCGCCAGCGCCGCCGAACCAAGTGGGGAAACATTCAGGCGCTTGCGGCAGTCGGCGAGGCGGCCGCGGTCGCGGTCCAGCATCTCCACATACGCCAGCAAGTGATGCCCGAAGGTCACCGGCTGCGCCGTCTGCAAATGCGTGAACCCCGGCATCACGTCGCCGGCGTAGTCCGCCGCGCGTAAGGCCAGAGCGCGCATCGTATCGGTGATCTGCGCCGTCAGCCCATCGATCGCATCGCGCACCCACAAGCGGAAATCGGTCGCCACCTGGTCGTTGCGGCTGCGGGCGGTATGCAGACGTTTACCGGCCTCCCCGATGCGTTCGGTCAGGCGGGCCTCGATGTTCATGTGGATGTCTTCGAGGTCGGCGCTGAACGGGAAATGTCCGGCCTCGATTTCCGCGGCGATGCCCTCCAGCCCCTGGCGAATGGCATGCTCGTCTTCGGCGCCGATCAACCCTATATGCGCCAGCATCGCCGCATGGGCGAGGGAGCCGCGAATGTCTTGCCGCCAAAGTTTTTGGTCGAACCCGATGGAGGCGTTGATCTCCTGCATGATCGCCGACGGGCCCGCCGCGAAGCGCCCGCCCCATTGGGCATTTGCGGCCACGTTCCTGCGCTCGGCGTCATCGTTCACGAGAAGGCATCCATCATGGCATTGATCGCGCGCCGGACACTCCTGGCGGCCGGCGCCACCCTAGCGGCGGCGCTGCCCCCGCGCAAACCTTGGGCAGCCACGAGACTGCACGATCTGGCCGAGGTCCTGATCCCGACCGATCCGCCGGTCGCCCCCCCGGACATCCCGTTCTTCGACGCCAGCGGGACGGAGCACCGGCTGAAAGAGTTCCTGGGCCACGGCATGGTGGTCAACCTCTGGGCCACCTGGTGCGCGCCCTGCGTGGCGGAGATGCCGTCGCTGCAGGCCCTGTCGGTCGCGCTGGCGCCGCATGACATCGCGGTGCTGCCGCTATCGTCGGATCGCGGCGGCGTGGACACGGTGCGCGCGTGGTTCAAGGAACACGATGTCGCCGGGCTGCCCATCCTCACCGACCCGAAGGGCGCGCTGGCTCGGGCCTGGGACGCGCACGGCATCCCGACGACGGTGATTATCGACCGCAAGGGCCGAGATTGCGCTCGGCTGGAAGGCCCCGCCGACTGGTCGTCCCCGATGGCGGTCGCACTGATCCGCAAGCTGGTGGGCTAACGCCCTACCGCCGCCCCAGCGCAGCCAAAACGGTCCCCTCGGTCAGGATTTGCGGTAGTTCGATCAGGGAGCCGCCGTCCGCCGGGTAATACACATAAAGCGGCACCCCGTCGCGGCCGTGCTCGCGCAGGAATGCCGTAATCTCCGGATTTTGCCGGGTCCAGTCGCCCTTCAGGTAAACGACCTTGCCTGCCGCGAAGGCCCGCCGCACGGCATCGGTGCGGATGGCCACCCGCTCGTTCACAAGGCAGGTCACGCACCACGCCGCCGTCATATTCACGAACACCGGCCGGCCTTCCGCCCGCAAGGCGGCGAGTCGCGCGGGCGAGAACGCCTCGGCTCCGCTTTTAACCGCCGCATCGGCCTGATCGGACGGCGTGACCGCCACCCCGGTGAGGATTCCCAGCGCGCACAGCACCGCGGCGATCGCCAGCGCCCGCGTGAAGCGGCGCGTGTTCGGGCTTGCCGAGGCCACGTGCCCAATCCCCCAAACCCAACCGGCAAAACCAAGCAGCACGCAGCCCGCGGCGGCGATGAGGACCCCGGGCGATCCGGCCTCCTGGCTGACCACCCACAGCAGCCACACCGCCGCGCCATACATTGGGAAAGCCAGGGCTTGCTTCAGCACCTCCATCCACCGCCCGGGGCGGGGCAGACGGCGGCCGAGACCCGGGACCATCGCCAGCAGTACATAGGGCGCGGCGAGACCCAGACCCATCGCGACGAAGACCAGCATGGTCACCGGCGGCGGCGCGGCCAGACCCGCGGCGATGGCGACCCCCATGAACGGGGCGGTGCAAGGGGTGGCGACCAGCACCGCCAACAATCCGGTGAAAAAGCTGCCCCAGTGCCCTTCCTTGCTAGCCAGCCGCCCGCCGGCCCCTGCCAGACCGGAGCCAATCTCGAACACCCCGGAGAGGTTCAGGCCCACCGCGAACAGCACCCAGGCCACGCCGACCACGAACACCGGCGACTGGAACTGAAACCCCCAACCCGCCACCGCACCCGTCGACCGCGCCACCAGCAGCGCGGCCGCGAGAACCACGAACGTCGCCAGCACCCCGGCGGTGTAGGACAAAGCGTGCATCCGAGCGGCGCCGCGCGCGAAACCGGACGCGAGCCCGACGGCTTTCATGGCCAGGATCGGGAAAACGCATGGCATCAGATTGAGAATCAACCCGCCGAGGAAGGCGAACAACAACACCTGCGACAGCGGCGTTTCGGCCGGCGGCGGCGCGCCCGGCTGCGCCCGCAGCACCAGATCGCTACGGAGGCCGGCGCGGTCGAGGACCGAGAGAATGCCCGACAACCCCTCCGCCGATTTGAAGTCCGGCGCCAGTTTGAGCGACAGCACGAACCCGCCGTCGCGCACCGACAGCGGTTGCGCCGCGTCGTCGTCGATGCGGCCGGCGGCGTCGGGGATGAACCAGGCGTCGGTCACAGTTCCGGGCCGCAGTTCGGGGCCTTGGACGAACAGGGAGCCGTCCGGCGCGATGGTCGCCGCCCACGGCGATGGCTGCGGCACCGACCGGTCGTGGGCGGCGAACAGCGGGGCCTGGGCGTTGGGGGCGGGGGGCCCGGCGGGAAGCGTAAGCGAGAAATCGCCCTCCTCCGGCACGCAGATGTCCTTGCAGACCAACCAGTTGGCGTGGGCTTTCAAGGTGAAAGGCCCGGTGGATTGGATGGTCACGGGCAGGAGAACCTCCCCGTTGTAGGCGTAAGTCATCACCGGCCCCTCGGCGACCCGGTTCGGCGCCGGCCAGTCGATCGGCCCGGCGGTGGTACCTGACGGCAGGTCCAGCGTCAGTTCGGCGGGTACGCCGGCGTCCCCGGGATTCTTCCAGTAGGTGTGCCACCCCTCGACCAGGCGAAACCGCAGCCCCACCCGGAATGGGGTGCCGGGTGCAACAGAATCGGTGTCCGTCACCAGGGTGACCGTGACTCGCTTGGACACGACCGGCGCGCTCTCCAGCGCGAAAGCGGGGGCCGCGATCATCATAAGCAAAAGTGCGAGCAACAAACGCGGCATGAACGGACCTTCGGTCGGGCGAACGCGTATTCCATATAGTATAGAGCGAGTCATGCCCGAACTTCCCGATCTGCCCGTCACCGATGCGCTCCCCGCGTTGCACGCCTTGCTGGATGCCGGCCGCAATGCCGTGCTGGTGGCGCCGCCGGGTGCGGGGAAGACCACGCTGGTGCCGCTGGCGTTACAGGGTGCGCCGTGGCGCGGCGACCAGAAGATCCTGATGCTGGAACCCCGGCGGCTGGCGACCAGCGCGGCCGCCAACCGCATGGCCTCCCTCCTGGGGGAGCAAGTCGGGCGGACGGTGGGATTCCGCACCCGCCTGGACTCGGCGGTATCGGCGGACACGCGGATAGAAGTCATCACCGAGGGCCTGCTGGTTCGCCGCCTGCAATCCGACCCCGGCCTGGACGGCGTGGCGGCGGTGATCCTGGACGAAATCCACGAGCGCTCCCTCGAATCCGACCTGGCGCTGGCCTTTTGCCTGGACCTGCAACGCACGTTGCGCCCCGAACTCCGCCTGCTGGCGATGTCCGCGACCGCCGATGGTGCGCGTTTGGCCGGGATGATGGACGCGGAGATCGTCGAAAGCGCCGGACGGATGTACCCGGTGGAGGTCCGCCACAACGCCCGAGACATCGCATTACCCCGCGATCTGCCCGACGCGATGGCGCGCGCCATCCGTTCTGCTTTATCTGAGCATAAAGGGGACATCCTGGCCTTCCTGCCGGGCATGGCGGAGATCCGCCGCACCCAATCGGCGCTGGAGAATTGCGGCGCGCTGGTGCTGCCGCTGCACGGGGAGCTGCCACGCGCCGATCAGGATCGGGCGCTACGGCCGGCGGAAACGCGGCGGGTGGTGCTGGCCACCTCCATCGCCGAGACCTCACTGACCGTGCCGGGCGTACGGATCGTGGTCGATGGCGGCTGGCGGCGGGCGCCCCGACTGGACCCGGCGACCGGGCTGACGCGGCTGACCACACTGCGCATTTCCCGCGCCGCCGCCGACCAGCGCGCCGGCCGCTCGGGGCGGGAGGCACCGGGTGTGGCCATCCGCCTGTGGTCCCCTGCCCTGCATCGTGGCCTGCCAGCGTTCGATCGACCGGAAATTCTGGAGGCTGAGCTCTCGTCGCTGGCGCTGGATTGCGCGGCCTGGGGTACGCCGCCGATGGAATTGCCGTTTCAGGACCGCCCCCCATCCGGGGCCCTGGCGGCGGCGAACGCGCTACTGGGCGAACTCGGCGCCATGGACGCCGCCGGCCGTATCACCCAAACCGGCCAGCGCATGGCCACGCTCGGCGCGCATCCAAGACTGGCGGCCATGATGCTGGCGGCGGAAACACCAGCGGAAAAGGCCCGCGCCGCCGATATCGCGGCGTTGTTGGAGGAGCGCGATCCGATGCGCGGGCACGAACCCGCCGCCGACATCATGACCCGCCTTGCCGCCATCGAAGACGGAGACCCGAACGCCGACCGAGCGGCCTTGTCGCGTATCAGGCGGGCCGCCGGGCAGTACCGGCGGCGGATGCGCGTGCCGGCTGACACGCGCGGAGACGGCGATCCGGGCCGGTTGCTCGCCGCCGCGTTCCCCGATCGGATCGCGCAGCGGCGCGGCGATCCGGGGTCGTTCCGACTGTCCGGCGGCGGCGGGGCCCGGCTGCCGAAAACCGACGAACTCGCCAATGCCGGGCTGCTGGCAGTGGCATCGCTTGAGATGAAAGCCTCCGCCCGCATCGCGCTGGCCGCCCGCCTCGACCCCGACGACCTGCCGCCAGCCCTGGAAGCCAGGGTGACGGAACAGATCGAGCGCGGGTTCGACCCTATCTCCGGCAGCGTGCTGGCGCGGCGCCGCCGCCGGCTGGGCGCGCTGATCCTGAGCGACCGCACCGTCCCCGCCGATCCCTCCGATGTGGCCGCGGCCCTGGCTGACGCGGTCGCCACCGATGCGCTGCGTCCCCTGCCCTGGACCGATACCGCGCGGCAATTCCAAACCCGCGTCGGCCTGATGCGGGGGGTGGAACCCAACGCCGAGTGGCCGGACCTGTCCGACACCGCCCTGATCGCCACCGTGCAAGATTGGTTGAGCCTGCATCTGCTCGGCATGGCTCGCCTGACGGATCTGGAGCGGTTGGACCTTCTGTCCATCCTGCGCGCCACTCTGACCTGGGCGCTGACCGACCGCCTCGACCGCGAGCTTCCGACCCATCTGTCCCTGCCCGGCGGCCGCGCGGCCGTGGACTATTCGGAGTCTGTTCCCCTCGCCAGCGCCCGCGCCCAGGCCTTTTACGGCCTGAAAACCACGCCCAAACTGGCCGGCGGCAAAATCCCCTTGCGCCTCGCTCTGCTATCCCCCGCAATGCGCCCCATCGCGGTCACCGCCGATCTCGCCGGCTTCTGGAAGGGTGCCTGGTCCGACGCCCGCCGGGATATGCGCGGGCGCTACCCGAAGCACCGCTGGCCGGAGGATGGGGGGAATCCTGGGAATACGTGATCGCCGCCTTAAAGCTTGTTACCATGGGGTACAAACGCCATCTTCCCCCTGCCATCTTCCCCCTGCCGTCGCGACATTCCGGAACACATAAGACGATCATGCAACGCCTCCTCCGCCTCGTTTTCGCCCCGCCGTCTGGTTTGATCTTGGCGCTGGCGCTGTTCGTTGGGGCCTGCGCGTCCGCCCCCGGCGCCATCGCGCGCGGGGCACCCGAAAGCTTCGCACCCCTGGTGAAGAATGTGCTGCCCGCCGTGGTCAACATCGCGGTGACGGAGACGGTCACCGGCAACGACGTGTTCGCCGACATGCCGCCAGAACTGCGCGATACCCCGCTCGGCCGCCAGTTCCGCCGCCGCTTTGGCGGCAAGCAGGAACAGGTGACCGGCGCGGGGTCGGGGTTCATCGTCGATCCCTCCGGCATCATCGTGACCAACAACCATGTTGTCGGGCGTGCGGATGAGATCATCGTCTCCCTCACCGACGGCCGGCAGTTCAAGGCCCGCGTGTTGGGGCGGGACGAACTGACCGATATCGCGGTGATCAAAGTGTCCTCCCCCAGCCCGCTGCCGTTCGTCGGCTGGGGCGATTCCCGCAAGATGGAGGTCGGGGACTGGATCATCGCCGCCGGCAACCCGTTCGGGCTGGGCGGGTCCGTCAGCGCCGGCATCATATCGGCGGAGGGCCGGGACCTCGGCTCCGGCCCGTTCGACAACTTCATTCAGATCGACGCCCCCATCAATCCCGGCAACTCCGGCGGGCCGGTGTTCAACATGGACGGGCAAGTGATCGGCGTGACCTCCACCATCGTGTCCCCAACCGGGGCGTCGGTCGGGATCGGCTTCGCCATCCCCAGCGAGACCGTGAGCGCGATCGTCACCCAGTTGCTGGCGCGCGGGCAGATCGAGCGCGGCTGGCTCGGCATTTCGGTGGGCGAAGTCATCAAGGGCATCGGCCTGCAGGTCGCCGGCCTCGACCGCAACAGCCCCGCCGCCAAGGCCGGCATCCGCGCCGGCGATGTGCTGCTGTCGGTCAACGGTGAGCGGGTCGAAACGGCCAACGGGCTGATTAAAGCCGTGGCGGCGGTGGCGCCGGGCAACAATGTTCGCATCACCCTGCGCCGGCAGGGACGCGACATCGATATTCCGGTCACCGTCGGCCGCCGGCCGCCGGAACAGGCCGGCTAAGGGAGACACACTATGCGCATCCTGGTGGTCGAAGACGACAAGGACGTCGCCGGCTTCGTGGTCCGCGGCCTGAAAGAGGCCGGCCACGTGGTGGAGCACGCCGATAACGGCCGCGACGGCCTGTTCATGGCGGTCGGCGAACCCTTCGACGCAATGATTCTGGACCGCATGCTGCCGGGGGGTATCGACGGGCTGAAAATCCTGGAAACCCTCCGCGGCCAGAAAAACGTCACGCCGGTGCTGATCCTGTCGGCTCTGGCCGACGTGAGCGAGAGGGTCAAAGGCCTGAAAGCCGGCGGTGATGATTACCTGACCAAGCCCTTCGCCTTCGCGGAATTGCTGGCCCGGGTCGAAGCCCTCGCCCGCCGCGGCAAGGCCGAGGGCCCCGCGACCAAGCTGGTGGTCGAGGACCTGGAGATGGACCTGCTGTCCCGGCAGGTGAAGCGCGCCGGCCAGAAAATCGACCTCCAGCCGCGGGAGTTCCGCCTGCTGGAATATTTGATGCGCCACGCCGGGCAGGTCGTCACTCGCACCATGCTGTTGGAAGGCGTGTGGGACTACCATTTCGATCCACAAACCAACGTGATCGACGTGCACGTGTCCCGACTGCGGCAAAAAGTGGACAAGCCGTTCCCCATCCCGCTGATTCAGACCATTCGGAACGCCGGCTACACCCTGCGGGCGGAGCAGGTTTGAAATCCCCACCATCATGGTCGGGTCGGGCCTGACCATGACGCAGAAGGGTACCGCCGCCCCTCCCCGCTTCACGCTGTTTCACTCCGCCGGTGTCCGATTCGCCGCGACCTATGCCGGGCTGTTGACGATGAGTGCCGCCGCTTTGGCGCTGTTCCTCTGGTGGTCCACGGCCGGGTTGCTGGACCGACAGACGGAAGCGGCGATCAGAGCCGACGCGCAGGGATTGTCGGAGCGTTGGGACGATGGGGGAATCCGATCGCTGGTCGCCACCATCGCCGACCGGCTGGCAGGCAATGTCGATGACGATGCGATCTATCTCCTGGCGGACCCGGCGTACGCCCGCATAACCGGCAATCTGGATCACTGGCCGGATTCCGTTATCCGGACCGGCTCATTTTACGAATTGCCGGTAACCCGCGCTGGCATGCGGTCGCTGGCACGGGTGCAGTCGTACGATCTGCCAGGTGGCTTTCATCTGCTGATCGGACGCGACGTGGTCGTGCGGTCCCAGTTGCGGCAACTGCTGACCGACGCGCTGCTTTGGGCGCTGGTGATCGTGGGCGCGATGGCCACCGCCGGCGCGCTGGTGGTGCGCAGCCTGTTTCGCCGCACGCTGGCCAACGTGTCCGCCACCGCCGCGGCCATCGCCGCCGGCGACTTCGCCCAGCGCGTGCGCCTGTCGGGACGCGGCGATGAGTTCGACCAGCTGGCCGAGGTCATCAACGACATGCTGGACCGCATCGGCCGGCTGATGGAGGGTGTACGTCAGGTCTCCAACGCCATCGCGCACGATTTGCGTACCCCCATCGCCCGCGCCCGCACCCGCCTGGAAGATGCCACGCTGCACGCCGGGACCGCCGCCGAACTGCGGTCGGCCATCGAGCGCGCGACCGCGGACCTGGACGGGATCGCGGAGGTATTCCAGGCCCTGCTGCGCATCGCCGAGATCGAGGCGGGATCGCGCCGGGCGGCCTTCGCCTGGGTCGATCTGGCCGCACCGCTGACGGGGGTGGAGGAATTGTACGAAGCGGTGGCGGAAGAACGCGGCGTGACCCTTTCGGCCGACCTGCCAGACCATTTACGGGCATTCGGCGACGCGGCGCTGATCCAGCAGGCGGTCGCCAATCTGGTCGATAACGCGGTGAAATTCTCCCCAAAGGGCGGCACGGCATCCCTGTCGGCGCGCATCTTGCCGGGAGGACTGGAGATCGTCGTGACCGACCACGGCCCGGGCATTCCCCAGGACGAACGCGCCAAGGCGCCGCAACGGTTCTACCGGGGGGAAAGCGCGCGCCATACACCCGGGTCGGGATTGGGCCTCGCATTGGTGCAGGCCGTGGCACAGTTGCATGGCGGATCGCTGCGGCTGGAAGACGCGGATCCCGGACTGCGCGCGGTGCTGACGCTGCCACTGTCGGGTGACGCGCCCGGTGTCTGACCAACTTGTCATTCTGCCCCCATGGGCAGAAGAGCAGTAGCCGGGCACAATGCACCGCATGACGGTTCCGATACCCCGCGTGCTGCTCTTGCCAATCCTGGCGTGCCTGTTGGCACTATCGGCTCTGGACGCCGCGGCTGAGAACGCGCCGCCAGAGATCACGACCGATTCGACAGCTTATTGCCTGCAACTGCACGAGCGGGTCGAGAATCTGCTGCTCGCGGCAACGGTCGCGCCCCGGCGGGAGGTCGCGGATCTGTCGGCCGAGGGGATGCGGATGTGCGACAATGGCCTCGCGAAGGGTGGCGTGATGCGGCTGCGGCGCGCCCTGACGATCATGACGCATCCGGACGAGGGTCACTGAGCAGGCCGTCAATAGAAAATATCTATCGACGGATGGCTTGGTTTTCTTGCATTTCCCCAGGTTGGCCGCCAACTAGGCGTCCTATACGCCCCAAAGACGCCGTCTCAGGAGGATCGTTTGGCCACCTACGAGCCATGGAATGAAGACCGCGCGGCGGAGATTATCGCCGCCAAAGCCGGCATAGAGGGCGCCGCGCTGCCGATCCTGCACGCGCTGCAACATGCGTTCGGCTGCATCCCGACCGATGCCGTTCCGATGGTCGCCAAGGCCCTGAACCTGACGCGCGCGGAAGTGCATGGGATCGTCACCTTCTATCACGAGTTTCGACGCTCCCCGCCGGGCCGGCATGTGCTGCATCTGTGTCGGGCCGAGGCATGCCAGGCGATGGGCGCGGACAAGGTGGCAGCGGGCGTCCGAGCGAAGTTCGGGGTCGAGTGGCATGGGACCACCGACGATGGCACCGTGACGCTGGAACCGGTCTTTTGCCTGGGGCTTTGTGCCATTGGGCCGGCGGCACTGCTCGATGGCGCTCCCTTGGCGCGATTGGACACCGCGAAGGTCGCGGCGGCGTTGGAGGCCGCGGAATGACCCGGGTATTTGTCTCCCGCGATGCGTTTTCTTTGGCGCTGGGTGCCGATGCCGTGGCCGCCGCACTGGCGCCGCACGCGACGGTGGTGCGCACCGGCTCACGCGGGATGGTGTGGCTGGAGCCGCTGGTGGAGGTGGAAACACAAGCCGGCCGGATTGCCTATGGGCCGGTGACGCCGGCGGATGTGCCGAGGATTTTGGCCGATGAGGCCGGGGCGTTGTGCCTGGGACCAACCGACGAAATCCCCTTTTTGAAGCGACAGACGCGCGTGACCTTCGCCCGGTGCGGCGTGGTGGACCCGCTGTCGCTGGACGATTACACCGCGCATGGCGGGCTGGCCGGGTTGCGAAAAGCGCGGGAACTGGGCTCGGCCGCGACCATGGATACGGTACTGAAATCCGGCTTGCGCGGCCGCGGCGGCGCCGGCTTCCCCACCGGCATCAAGTGGAAAACCACCGCCGACGCCGAGGGCGAGCGCAAATACATCGTCTGCAACGCCGATGAGGGCGACTCGGGCACCTTCGCAGACCGCATGCTGATGGAGGGCGACCCGTTCAGCCTGATCGAGGGCATGGCCATCGCCGGCTTCTGCGTCGGCGCGTCGAAGGGCTATGTCTACACGCGGTCGGAGTACCCGCACGCCATCGCAACCTTCGATGCCGCCTTAGCCGTCGCCCGACGCGGCGGGCTGCTGGGCAGCGGGTTCGACATCGAGCAGCGCGTTGGCGCCGGCGCCTATGTCTGCGGTGAGGAAACCGCGCTGCTGGAAAGCCTGGAGGGCAAGCGCGGCCAAGTGCGCGCCAAGCCGCCGCTGCCGGCGCATAAGGGATTGTTCGGCTGCCCGACGGTGGTGAACAACGTCATCACCCTAGCGACGGTTCCCGCGATCATGACCGGCGGTGCGGAGGCGTACCAAGCCATCGGCATGGGGCGGTCGCGCGGCACGATGCCGGTGCAGTTGGCCGGGAACATCCGCTTCGGCGGGCTGTTCGAGGCCGGGTTCGGCGTGTCCCTCGGCGATCTGGTGAACGACATCGGCGGTGGCACCCTGTCCGGCCGCCCGGTGCGCGCGGTGCAAGTGGGCGGGCCGTTGGGTGCCTATTTCCCACCGTCGTTGTTCGACACGAAGTTCGACTACGAAGCCTTTACGGCCCGAGACGGGCTGATCGGGCATGGCGGCATCGTGGTGTTCGACGACACCGTGGACCTCGCGAAACAAGCCCGCTTCGCCATGGAATTCTGCGCTGTGGAATCCTGCGGTAAATGCACGCCGTGCCGTATCGGCTCCACCCGCGGCATGGAGACGGTGGATAAAATCATCGCCGGCACGTCCGTCGCGGCAAATACGGAATTGCTGCGCGATCTCTGCCACACCCTGAAATTCGGTTCCCTGTGCGCTCTGGGCGGGTTCATTCCGTACCCTGTACTGTCAGCGCTGGACCATTTCCCAGAGGATTTCCGGCCATGACCCTGATCAAGGAAATCGACTACGGCACGCAGGCCTCGGAAGCCACACGGCTGGTGACGCTGGAAGTCGACGGCAACGCGGTGACGGTGCCCGAGGGCACCTCGATCATGCGCGCGTCGATGGAAGCCGGGATCAAAATCCCCAAGCTGTGCGCAACGGACATGCTGGACAGTTTCGGCAGCTGCCGCATGTGCCTGGTGGAGATCGAAGGCCGCAACGGCACCCCGGCATCCTGCACCACGCCGGTCGCACCGGGCATGAAGGTCCACACGTCGAGTGAAAATGTGCGTCGCCTGCGGCGCGGGGTGATGGAACTTTATATCTCCGACCATCCGCTGGACTGCCTGACCTGCTCCGCCAACGGCAATTGCGAATTGCAGGATACCGCCGGCGAAGTCGGGCTGCGGCAGGTGCGGTACGGCCAAGAGGGCGCGAATCACTTGGCGGCCCCCACCGATTCGTCGAACCCCTATTTCGACTTCGATGCGTCCAAGTGCATCGTCTGCTCCCGTTGCGTACGGGCCTGCGAAGAAGTGCAGGGAACGTTCGCGCTGACCGTCGAAGGACGCGGTTTCGCCTCGAAAATCGCGGCGGGCATGAATGAACCGTTCCTGGCCAGCGAGTGCGTGTCCTGCGGTGCCTGCGTGCAGGCCTGCCCAACCGCGACGCTGATGGAAAAGTCGGTGGTGGAACTGGGGCAGCCGGAACATTCCGTGGTCACCACCTGCGCCTATTGCGGCGTCGGATGCTCGTTCAAGGCCGAAATGCGCGGCGATCAGGTCGTGCGCATGGTGCCATGGAAGGACGGCAAGGCCAATCACGGCCATTCCTGCGTCAAAGGGCGCTTCGCCTGGGGCTATGCCAGCCACCCGGATCGCATCCTGAAGCCGATGGTCCGCGACAAGATCACCGATCCCTGGAAGGAAGTGAGCTGGGAAGAGGCGATCGGCCGCGTCGCTTCGGAATTCAAACGGATCCAGGCAAAAGCCGGTGTCGATTCGATCGGCGTGATCACCTCGTCGCGCTGCACCAACGAAGAAACCTTCCTGGTGCAGAAACTCGCCCGTGCCGCCTTCGGAAACAACAACACCGACACATGCGCTCGGGTTTGCCATTCCCCTACCGGTTACGGATTGGGAAAGACCTTCGGCACGTCGGCCGGAACGCAGAATTTCGATTCCGTCGAGCAGGCCGACGTCATCATGGTGATCGGCGCCAACCCGACGGACGGGCATCCGGTGTTCGCGTCACGCATGAAAAAGCGGCTACGCGAGGGTGCGAAGCTGATCGTGATCGATCCGCGCCGCATCGATCTGGTGCGCACCGCACACGTCGAGGCCGCATATCATCTGCCGCTGCGCCCTGGGACCAACGTCGCGGTGCTGACCTCGCTGGCGCATGTCATCGTCACCGAGAACCTGATCGACCAGGATTTCGTGCGGGAGCGGTGCGAACTCGACGCATTCTCCGACTGGGCCGCGTTCGTCGCGGAAGAACGCCACAGCCCGGAGGCACTGGAAGCCACCACCGGCGTGCCGGCAGCACTGGTGCGCGGCGCGGCGCGTTTGTATGCGACCGGAGGCAACGGGGCGATCTATTACGGGTTGGGCGTGACCGAACACAGCCAGGGCAGCACATCGGTCATGGCGATCGCCAACCTCGCGATGGTCACTGGCAACATTGGCCGCCCCGGCGTTGGGGTAAACCCGCTGCGCGGCCAAAACAACGTGCAAGGCAGCTGCGACATGGGCAGCTTCCCGCACGAGTTGCCGGGCTACCGGCACGTGTCCGGCGAAGGCGTGCGGGCGATCTTCGAACAGGAATGGGGCGTGACGCTAAGCGCTGAACCGGGCCTGCGCATCCCCAACATGTTCGACGCCGCGATCGACGGCACCTTCCTGGGCCTCTACGTCCAGGGCGAGGACATTCTGCAATCCGACCCGGACACACATCATGTGTCCAAAGGTCTGGCGGCAATGGAATGCGTCGTGGTGCATGACCTGTTCCTCAATGAAACCGCCAACTACGCCCACGTGTTCCTGCCGGGATCGACCTTTCTGGAGAAGGACGGCACCTTCACCAACGCCGAACGCCGCATCAACATGGTGCGCCGCGTGATGGCGCCGAAGGCCGGCTACGCGGACTGGGAGACGACGCAGGCGATCTCCAACGCCATGGGCTACCCCATGCACTATTCCCATCCGCGCGAGATCATGGCGGAAATCGCTCGTACCACGCCGAGCTTCGCTAGGGTCACCTACGAGCGGCTGGCGAAGGAATCGATCCAGTGGCCATGCAATGACGCGAACCCCGATGGCTCGCCAATCATGCATGTAGAAAAATTCCAGCGCGGGCTGGGGCATTTCGTCATTACCGAGTACGTGCCGACCGATGAGAAAGTCGGGCCGCGCTTCCCGCTGCTGCTGACGACCGGCCGCATTCTGAGCCAATACAACGTCGGCGCGCAGACCCGCCGCACCGCGAACGTCGTGTGGCATCCTGAGGATGTGCTGGAAATCCACCCGCAGGATGCCGAGGATCGCGGCATCCGCGACGGCGACTGGGTGCGTCTGGCCAGCCGGGTCGGCGATACGACCTTGCGGGCGGTGCTGACCGAACGGGTGGCGCCGGGCGTGGTTTACACCACATTCCATCATCCGGTGACGCAGGCCAACGTGATCACCACCGACTATTCCGATTGGGCGACGAACTGCCCAGAATATAAAGTGACAGCGGTGCAGGTATCTCCGTCCAATGGCATCAGCCAGTGGCAGGAGCAGTACCAGGACCTCACGGTAAAGGCGCGACGGATTTATCCGGCGACGACGGAATGATCCCTTCCCCGATTGTTCCGGTTACCTGCATCGTCTGGCGCGATAACGGCGCCAGCGAGGGGACCCGTGCGATACCGGAAGAAACCCCGATCGCGCTGACCTACAACCGGGCGACGCACGCTGTGATGCTGGCAACGCCGGCGGATCTGGAGGATTTCGCGGTCGGGTTCAGCCTGTCGGAGGGTATTATCCGCGCCGCCGCCGATATCGGCGAGCTGGAGGTCGTCGTAATCCCCGACGGTGTCGAATTGCGCATGACATTGGATGGGGAACGGCTTGATGCCCTGACACGCCGGCAAAGGCGGCTGGCGGGTCCCAGCGGCTGTGGGTTGTGCGGATTGGATAGTTTGGCGAGTGCGATCAGGCCAGCGCCTCCCGTCCCTGCCGGAAGCACCTTTTCACCAGACATGGTGCGGGCGGCGATGGCGTCCATGCCCGTGGCACAGGGGTTGAACCGGCAAACCCGAGCGGTTCATGCGGCGGCGTTTTGGACCCCATCGCAAGGATTGGTGGCGTTACGGGAAGACGTCGGCCGGCACAACGCCTTGGACAAGCTGGCCGGTGCGCTGGCACGTCAGGGAGTGGCCGCCGCGTCGGGATTATTGCTGCTCAGCAGCCGCGTCTCGGTGGAAATGGTGCAGAAAGCCGCAACGCTCGGCGCCCCCATCATCGTTGCCGTGTCGGCACCGACCGCGCTGGCGGTACAGGTCGCGGAGGCTGCCGGTATCACCCTGATCGGCATCGCCCGTCGAGACGGATTCGAAATATTCACGAGATCGCATCGTATCGCTAAGGACAAGGTGCAACATGTCGCCTGATAAGCTCGCCTACATGGCCAACCAAATCGGCAAATTCTTCGTGTCGCAGAAAAGCGAGGACGGTGTGGCCTCGATCGCCGATCATATCACCAAGTTCTGGGATCCCAGGATGCGCCGGGATTTCCTGGCGCACCTGGATGAGATCCAACTCGACCACATAGTGCGCCAGGCGGCGGAGCGGCTTAAAACGCCGGCTTAACCTCCTGGCATAGCAGGCGCAGCGCTTCTTTCTCGTGCGCCAGCTCGACCTTACCGCCGCCGTTGAGTTCGAACTGGATACCGTCCAGGCCCAATTCCTGTTCCAGGGCCTTCAGCTTCCGGGTAACGCTGTCGGGCGTGCCGACCAGCACGGTGCCCCGCACCGCTTCGTCGTATGTTATGTTCCGCAGCCGTTCGACCGTTTTCCAACGCGCGCTATCGGCCGGCGTGTCCAGCCGCCGCGCGGAATCAGCCAATAGCTCGGCCTGAGCCCTGTAGTGATGCATCAGGGTGGGTTCATAACGCGCCCGAGCCTCAGCCTCGGTTGGTGCGATGAAGCCCGCGGCACGCAGGTGGATTTTTCCGTTACCAGGGTGACCGGCGGCGGCCCAGGCCTGCCGGTAGATGTCGATATGGGACATGAACATATTGGCGTTCTCATGCCGTACCGACAGGAACATGGTGCGCCCCTGTTCGCCCAGCATCGGGAACGTATCCGGGCTCTGCGCGGCCACCCTAATTTCCGGGCTCGGCTGCTGATACGGCCTGGGAACAACGGAAACATCGTCGAACCGATAATATTTTCCCTTGTGAGAGAACGTCGTTTCAGTCCATGCGCGTTCGATTATTTCCAGGCACTCGTTGAAGCGTTCTTTGCTCTCGGAATACGGAATATTATAGGCTTCGTAGGTTTTCGCCACACCGCTGCGCCCGACGCCGAAGATCATCCGCCCCTGACAGATTTGATCCAACGTCGCACCTTCCTCGGCGATACGCAGGGGATTGTTCAGCGGCAGCACGGTCACGCTGGTGCCGATTTTCATCCTTTGGGTGCGCGCGGCGATGGCCGACGCGACCAGCATAGGCGCCGCCAGAACCGATCGGGGGGCGTCGAAATGCAACTCCGCCAGCCACATGACGTCGAGGCCGTATTCCTCGGCGGCGTCGACGATGGCGAAGGATTTGGCAAAAGCTTCGGAATCCGGGCGCCCAGGCAAGGAGGTAAACTCATGAAAGATACCGAATTCCATACGAACGACACTCCCGGGGCGCTTGGCTATTGATCGCCGTCAGTTTCGGCCCCCTGCCGGGGTGGCGTCAACCGCACGACCCGCCCTAAACTGGCCGGCAAGGGAAACAGGAGGGAACCATGGACCTCACGCTCAGCGAGCCTTACCAGGCGCTACAGGCGGAAATCCGCGACTTTGTGCGGGAATACGGGCATCTGTCGCCCAAGGTGGGCGGCGGGCGGAAGCGGCCGGACCAGAAGACGCTGGACTGGCAGAAGCGCCTGCTGGAGCACGGCTATGTCGGCCGCACCATCCCCCAGGAGTACGGCGGCGCCGGGAAGCAGCCGGACATCATGGAGGCGGCGGTCATCGCCGGGGAGTTCGCACGCGCCAACATCTACGCCGGGCTGACCAATCAGGGCATCTCCATGCTGGTGCCCACCTTGCTGGAGGTCGGCACGGACGAGCAGAAGCGCGAATACGTCGGCCCCACCATCCGCGGCGACATCATCTGGTGCCAGGGCTACTCCGAACCCGGCAACGGCAGCGATCTGGCGAACGCCCAGACCAAGGCCGAGTTAAAGGACGGCAACTGGATCGTGAACGGACAGAAAATCTGGACCAGTTCCGCGCATTACGCCGATATGATGTTTTTGCTGTGCCGCACGGAGCCCCAGGCGTCGAAGCATGAAGGTCTTTCTTACCTGCTGCTGTCGATGAAGTCCGAGGGCCTGGACGCCCGTCCGCTGAAAACCATGACTGGACGCAGCGAATTCAACGAGGTGTTCTTCACCGACGTCAAAGTCCCAGAAACGCAGATCGTGCTGGGGCGCGGCAAAGGTTGGTACGTTGCTAATGTGACGTTGAAGCACGAACGCCTGATGATCGGCGACGCCGGCAAAATGACCGCTCGGCTTGAGCAGCTGATCAAACTACTCGGCACCACCGAGGTCGACGGCGTCAAACTGATCCACATGCCGGAATACCGCGACCGGCTGCTGCGGTTGCAAGGCGAAGTAATCGCCTGGAAAGCCCATAATCTGCGGTTATTGACCGAAGCCTCGCAGGGCGTGGAATCCGGCGTCAAACGCATGATCGTAAAATACGGCGGCACCATGCTGGGGTTCCGCCTGTCATCTTTGGCCGTCGATGCGCTCGGTTCCGCCGGATTGCCTTACGAATCGCTGGGGGAGGACGCCGAGGACGACGACGCCACCACCTGGAACATCGACTACATGTACGATGTCGGCCTGATGATCGGCGGCGGATCGAACAACATCCAAAAGAACATCATCGGTGAGCGCGGCCTCGACCTGCCGCGCGAGCCGAAATTTACGGCGGGGATGCGCTGATGGATTTCGGATTAACCCTGGAACAACGCCAGTTCGATGATTCACTGCGCGATTTCCTGAAAGACCGCCTGCCGATGGACCGGCTGCGGCTGCTGGCCGAAACCGCCAATGGGTTCGATGAGGACCTGTGGCAAGGCGTGGTGGAACTGGGCCTGCCCAGCCTGCTGGTGCCGGAACGGTTCGGCGGCGCGGGCCTGGGCGTGCTGGACGCCGCCGTGGCGGCCGAAGCCCTGGGCTTCGCCGCCGCCCCCCTGCCCTTCACCGGCTCCATGGCGATGGCGCCGCTGGCCTTCACGTTGTGCGCCACCCAGGCGCAACAGGATGAATGGCTGCCGCAAATCGCCGCCGGAGAGGTCCGTTTCGCGGTCGCCTTCGCCGGCTTGGCAGGGCAGACCGGTTCTGCATCAACAACCCTGTCCACCGGCCTGAGCGGCCGGATCGACGGCGTGATGGATGCCGGTTCGGCGACCCATTATCTGGTGTTCGGCCGCGACGGCACCGCCGCCGTGGTGGATGCCAAGGGTCCCGGTGTATCGACAACGCTCCGTCGCAGCATCGACCGCACCCGCCCGCTGATCGACGTCGCGTTCGACAACGCCCCCGCCGAACGGCTGGGCGCCGCCAACAACGCGATCGCCGCCGCGCAAACCGTATTGGATGCGGGTCGGGTCGTGCTGGCCGCCGACTCGCTGGGCGCGGCCCAAACCATGCTGGATCGCGCCGTGGCCTTCGCCAAGGAACGCGTCCAGTTCGGCCGCGTCATCGGCAGCTTCCAGGGGGTGAAATACCCGCTGGCGGATTGCGTTACCGCGCTGGAACCCTGCCGTGGCATGGTCTGGTACGCCGCCTACGCCCAGGACGCCCTGCCCGACGAAGCCCGCTTAACCGCCTGCCACGCCAAAGCGCACGTCAGCGACGTCGCCCGAGACGTGGCCCGCATGGCTACCGAGGCCCATGGCGGCATGGGTTTCACCGACCTCCTCGGCCTGCACTACTGGTTCAAGCGCATCAGCTTCAACCGCCAAATCCTCGGCAACCCGGAACGGTGCAGGGAGGAAGCAGCGCGCCTGCAAGGATGGATGGCGTGAGCATCGATATCGAACCGATCAAAGCACAACTCGGCCGCAAAATCGTCGATCATGACGAAGCCACCGCCGCCCCGCTGCGCGGCATGGTGATCACGTTCGACCGCGAGGAGAAACCGCCAGTGAAGGGCGAACCCATCGCGCCCGGCTGGCATCTCGCCTATTTCCCCGCCGAAAGCCGCTTGTCCACGCTCGGCCAGGACGGGCTGCCGGTGACCGGCGGCATCCTGCCGGAAATGCCGTTGCCCCGGCGCATGTATGCGGGTGCGACGCTGACGTTCCACGCCCCCATCATGGTGGGCGACACGCTGCGGCGGGAGACGGAGTTCTCCGACGTGCAACTGCGCAAGGGCGGCACCGGCACGCTGATCATCGCGACGCAGACACGGCGGATTTACACCTCCCACGGCCTGGCACTGACCGAGGACGCCGTCAGCGTGTTTCGGGAAGCGGTGGCACCAGGCGCTTCATCGGGCATCCCAAAGACCGAACCGCCGCCAACGGGCATGACGTGGTCAAAGACGTGGACGCCCGATCCGGTGTCGCTGTTCCGCTACTCCGCTCTGACGTTCAACCCGCACCGCATCCACTACGACCGTCCCTACGCGACGGGGGTGGAAGGATTTCCGGGGCTGGTGGTGCATGGGCCGTTTTCGCAGCAGTGCCTGCTGGACCTTCTGCGCGACAACGTGTCGCGGCCGATCGCCCGGTTTGAGATGCGCGCGCGGGCACCGTTGTTCGATACGGCACCGTTCATGACGATGGGCCGGATGACGAGCACGGATGAGGCTGAACTGTTCGCGGTCGGGCCGAGCGGCGGCATCGCGATGCAGGTGAAAGCGACGCTGGGGTAGCTTGGCGACGGGGCCACGCGCTAAACCCCCGCGCATGAGCCTTCTGGTTATCTCCAACATCACCATCCGCATGGGCGGGCGCACGCTGATGAACGGCGCCGACCTCACGGTCGATCCCGGCCGGCGCATCGGGCTGGTCGGGCGCAACGGCGCCGGGAAATCCACCCTGCTGCGCGCCATCGCCGGCGAGGTTCCGCTCGACGGCGGCGAGATCCGCCTGTCCAGCCGTGCCCGCATGGCCACCGTGCGGCAAGAGGCGCCGGAGGGGCCGGCGTCGTTGCTGGAAACCGTGCTGCAGGGCGATCCCGAACGGCTGGCGCTGCTGCACGAGGCGGAAACCGCCGACCCGCATCGACTGGCCGAAGTCCACGAACGCCTGATCGCCATCGGCGCCGACTCCGCACCGGCTCGGGCCGCCACCATCCTGGCCGGGTTGGGTTTCGACGAACAAGCGCAGGCGCGACCCGTGAAAGAATTCTCCGGCGGCTGGCGCATGCGCGTCGCCTTGGCCACAGCGCTGTTCGCCAACCCCGACCTTCTGCTGCTGGACGAACCGACCAACCATTTGGACCTGGAAGCGACCCTCTGGCTGGAAACCTGGCTCGCCCGCTTCCCCGGCGCGGCCGTCGTCGTGTCCCACGACCGAGGCCTGCTGGATCGCGCGGTCGAGGCCATCGCGCACCTCGATAAGGGCAAGATCTCCCTGACCCCCGGCGGGTTCGACGAGTTCGTGCGCATCCGCACGGAAAAGGCGATGCAGCAGAACGCCGCCGCCGCCCAGATTGCCAGGGAGCGCGCCCACATCCAGTCCTTCGTGGACCGGTTCCGCTACAAGGCCTCCAAGGCTCGGCAGGCGCAGGCCCGCATCAAGGCGCTGGAGCGGCTGCCGCAGATCGAAACGGTGATCGAGGACACGCCCACCCGCTTCAACTTCCCCCAGCCCGCCCGTATCGCCCCGCCCATTCTGGCGCTGGACCGCGTCACCATCGGCTACGACAGCAAGCCAGTGCTGAAGAACCTGTCGCTGACCATCGACATGGACGACCGCATCGCCCTGCTCGGCGCCAACGGCAATGGCAAGTCGACCTTGGCCAAGCTGCTCGCCGGGCGCATGGAGCCGATGTCCGGCGAAATCCGTCGTGGCCCCAAGCTGAAGGTCGGCTACTTCGCGCAGCACCAGACCGATGAGTTGGTGCTGGACGAAAACCCCGTCGATCACATGACCCGAGCGCTGCCGCGGGCCAACCCGTCGCAGGTGCGCGGCCAGTTGGCCCGCTTCGGACTGGACGCCGACCGCGCGGACACCCCCATCGCGAATCTGTCGGGCGGGGAGAAGGCGCGGTTGCTGCTGGCGCTGGCCACCCGCGACGCGCCGCAACTGCTGATCCTCGACGAGCCCACCAACCATCTGGATATCGATGCGCGGGAGGCTTTGGTGAAGGCCCTCGCGGACTTCGAGGGCGCGGTGCTGCTGATCACCCACGACCCGCATTTGGTGGAGTTGGTCGCCGACCGCCTGTGGTTGGTCGCCGACGGGACGGTGCGACCGTACGACGGGGATCTGGACGAATACCGGGCGCTGCTGGCCGAGCGCGCTCGTCCGGTAGCGAAGGCGGACACCACCACCCGCCGCGACGATCGCCGCGAACGCGCCGAGGCTCGGGCCGCCGTGGCACCGTTGCGCAAACAGGCCAAGGACGCCGAAGCGCGGCTGGCGAAGCTGACCGCCGAGCGGACGACGATCGAGACCAAGCTGGCGGACCCCACGCTGTACGCCCCCGGTCGCGTGGCCGAGGTTACGGCGGCGAACGCGCGGTTGGCGGCGATCCGCCGGGAGTCGGAGGCAGCAGAGATCGCGTGGCTGGAGGCCGAGGAGGCCTTGGAAGCGGCATCCTGACATCGCGGCGGTACCCGTTTCGTCACAGATGCCGGCGCTGAGGAAGGGGTGGGGTTCCGGTAGCAACGGAACCGAGAGTGCGATTGACGGCACCAGCATCGCCAAAACGGCGGATTGCCGCGGAAAACCTACGTTTGATGCACGGCGGGGCATTGGACGACGAAAGGCCGATTCCTGCGATCCAGCGATGCATCGACTCATACCAGCCGGGAGTTTTTGACTCTCGTTCAAGCGGTCGGCCGGCTGGTATGGTATTGATTTCGCGCGCAGCCGCCACACCAACCCTGCGCGCATACCGGCCAGCCTTTCGGCCGACCGGTATCATGCATCTATCTCCGGCCAGCACCCCCCTTGGTAATGGTTGAATCGAACTTTCGGTTCCGTTGCTACCGGAACCCCGCCCCCCGGTTTGTTGCGTGCAATACGGCGTCTCAATAACGGACAAAGCGTCCATTCCGTCTTGCACGCCATGATTGCACGCAATAAACAGGCAGTTCATGCCGCCGTCAGATCGGAAATATGACGACATGGCCTAGATAGGAAATATAGCCCAAAATCAGCGTGCCGTTTTGAACAGATCGTGTGGTGACCCCAGGAACGCGAACGCAGTTCGGCAGTTCTGGCCGCGACGGTCTTCGGCGAGGTCATGCTGCATAACCTCCCGCTCGGTGCTCAGGCGGCCAGCCGCGCCAGTTGGACGGCGTTCGCGATCGTCGCGTTCCGGCCAATACCGGCATTCAGCGCCTGAATGCTGATCGCGCCCACATTGACCAGCTCGTCACGCCGGTGCCGCGGCGGTGCCGGTGGCACCGGCCTGGCCGCCGCCTTCGGTTCGGCGTCCGGCCGCGGCGTTTCAGGGTGTAGGGCTTTTATGTTGGAATTTTTTTTCGGTTTCTCCGGCGCCGGTATGGCCAGCAGCACCGAACGCACCAGACCCTCGATCGCCTTTAGCAGACGCAACGTCATGTCGTCGGACAGGCCGGGCGCCGTGAGCCGCTTGCTGGCGCTGACGCGCACGGCACCCAACAGCAGGATCAGCTCCTGCGACAGACCGCGCGGCAGCCCGGCATCCTTGCGGACCATGCGCAGGCAGCGCGCCAGACCGATCACCGACCGGTAGAATTGTAGCGCGAGGGCCAGCGGCATCTCGGGCTTCACGGATCGGGCGGCGGCATCGCGCAACGCGGCCTCCAACCCGGTGAGGTTGTCGGTGGCGAAGTCGTCCGGCTGGTCGGTCATTGTGGTTCTCCGGGTGCGCGGATTAGTTCAGTCTTTGTTCCCTAAACCACAACCGGAGATTGCGCGTCAAGGAAAATCTTTCCCTGCCACTCCTGACGCTGGGTCAGGGTGCGCGGCCGCCCGGTCGCGGGTTTCGCCCGCGGCGCTTTCAGACTGGCGCCGGCTTGGCGGCAGCTCGGTGCCATCTGTAGATGCTGGTGCGGCGGAAGGTTTCCAGGGTTTTGTGACCGTATTGGCGGCCGTCTTTTATATGCCTTATCGTAATTAAAATGGCAGCGCCGGTCAAGCCGTTTGTAGCCTGAGTTACCGACTGGCGAAAAAGAGCCGCCACCCATTGAAATCGCGACGCTCCCGGGCAATCACTACCCCGAACAAACTGCCCGGAGGCCCCCCATGACCCGCCAAGACCTACGCCGCCAAGGCGAGGAAACCCTGCAGCGCCTGTTCGGCACCCCCCACCAGCAGCCAGGCTTCGCCAACCTCCTCACCGAACCCGTCTTCGGCGGCGTCTGGAACCGCCCCGGCTTGGCGCTCCCCGACCGCATGCTTTGCGTCATCGCGGCCCTCGGTACCGGTCCACGCCTGCGCGCCCTCCGCCGCCATATCGTAGCCGGCCTGGAACTGGGGCTAACGCCCGAAGCCATCCGCGAAATCCTGGTGCAATGCGCTCTGTACGCTGGCTTCTCCGCCGCCGAGGAAACCCTGGCCCTCGCCGCCGAAATCTTTGCCGACCGCGGCATCCCCTTCCCGCGGGACCCGCCAGAAGACGCCTCCCTGGAGGAACTCACCACCCGCGGTGCCGAGCTGATGCGTACCCTGCACGGCGCCCGAGCCACCCAGGGCTACGCGGCCCCCGACAACCCCACGACGGGCGCGCTGTATCCCACTGCCATCCAATACGGCTACGGCGAGATATGGTTCCGCCCGGGGCTGGAGCGCCGCCAGCGCGCCCTCGTCGCGGTCGCCGGATTCACCGCCCTGCGCCTGCCCGAGCAGGTGGGAAAATTCGGCCAATCGGCGTTGAACGTCGGCCTGACCAAGACCGAGGTGATCGAGGCGATCATTCAAACCGCCCCCTATACCGGCTTCCCCCGGCCCTTAATGCGCTGGGTGCGCTCAGCGCGGCGTTCGCTTAACCCCCGCTGGATTGCAACCAAGGCTCGGTCGCCCAAAGCTTACCCAGATCGGCGCGCTCCCGCTCCACCAGCGCGGTCCAGCCTGGCCCATCCAGCCAGTACGCCAGGAAGCCGCGGTCGTCCGCCAGCGCGTTGAAATCCGGGTCGGTGGCAATGCCGCTGAGCGCCGCCGTCAACCGCCCCGCTATCTCTGCGCTGATGCCCACCGGCGCGGCCAAGCCACGGCGGATGGTGGCGGACAGGGGAACCCCGGCCTCCTCCAGCACCGGCAGGTCGGGCAGCACGCCGAACCGGTTCTTGGCGGCGATGCCCAGGCCCACCAGCTTCTCCTCCCTCAAGGAGTCGATCACGTCCGACAGTCCCAGGGCCGCCGCCGACACGTTGCCCGCCAGCACCGCCTGCGCCGCCGCCGCGGCCGAGGGGAAGGTCACGATGTTCAGCCTTGTCTGCGCCACCAGTTGCAGCCGCAACACCGCCAGATGCGGCGGGCTGCCGGGCGGCGGCGTGCCCAGCGGGATGGCGTCCTGATCCGCCCCGGCCCGCTGGATCATGTCCTGTAGCGAGTCCAACGGGGCAGCGGCGGGGGAAACGAAGGCAACCGGCTCCCGCTCCACCGCGCCCAACAGCCGCAGCCGCGTTAAGGGCGAGTCGTCCTGCCGGTCGATGGTGCGGGCCGACAACGTCGGGGTGGCGATCCAACCCAGGGTCAAGCTGCCGGCCGGGGCGTCCATCAACGCCTTGATGGCGTTCATCCCTGCCTCCCCCGGCACGTTGTGCACGGAGAAATCCAGTCCCGGCATGAACCGCGACAAGAACGGCACGAACGCCCGCGCCGCCACGTCGTAACCTGAGCCCGCCGGTGCGCCCACCAGAACCACCACGTGCCGCGGCGTCGGCGTCACTCGCACCGCCCGAGCCGGCCGGACCGACGCGAGCGCGGCCGCACCGGTCAGAACGGCTCGGCGACGTATCACGGTTCGGTGGCCGGGGAGTCTTTCGTCACCGGCAGGGCGGTATCGCGGCGCAGCCGGTGCTCACCCAGGAACAGCAGGATCGGGGCGGCGATGAAGATGGAGGACGACGTGCCCACCACGATGCCGAACAGCATGATCGTGGCGAAGCCCGAGATTGACTGCCCCCCGAAAATCGCCAGCGGCAGGCTGGCCAGGAACACCGTCATCGAGGTACCCAAGGTGCGGTTCAGCGTTTCGTTGATCGACAGGTCGATCAACTCCCGCAGCGGCATGGTCTTGTATTTGCGCAGGTTTTCCCGCACCCGGTCGTAGACCACCACCTTGTCGTTGGTGGAGTAGCCCAGCACGGTCAGGATGGCCGCGACCATCACCAGATCGAACTCGATGCGGGTCAGCGCCAGGAAACCGATGGCCTTGGTGATGTCCAAAATCAGGGTCACCACGGCGCCGACGGCGAACTGCCATTCGAACCGGAACCAGATATAGGCCAGGATCATCAACAGGCTGATGCCCAGCGCCAGTAGCCCGTTGCGGAACAGCTCGGCGCTGACGGAGGCGCCCACTG
This sequence comes from uncultured Acetobacteraceae bacterium, assembly GCA_903924985.1. Lineage (GTDB taxonomy): Bacteria > Pseudomonadota > Alphaproteobacteria > Acetobacterales > Acetobacteraceae > Rhodopila. The sequence goes on along the minus strand of CAIYDT010000147.1, from coordinate 3,834 downwards.
CGTCGGTGCGCATGATGCGGGCGCCCACCGCCGACTTGGACAGCGCATCGCGCACCTGGGTGACGGTAAGCTGGGTTGCCTGCTCGTTGGGCTGGGTGCTGAGGCGGATCAGCACGTCGGAATCGTCGCCGAAGCGCTGCACGCCCTGCACCTGGATGTGGGCGTCGGTCAGGGCGGCGCGGATCTGGGTGAAATTCGCCGGCCCTTCCGTTCGCACCTGCATCACGATGCCCCCGGAGAAGTCGATGCCCAGGTTCAGGCCAGGATAGAAGAACAGCACCACCGAGGCGGTCGACAGCACGGCCGAGACGATCAGGCCGAGGAACCGGCCCTTCATGAACTGGAAGCGCGTGTGGTCCGGGGCGAGGCGGAAGCGGGGTTTGATGAGCATGTCTATGGGCCTCAGACCGGCAGCAGCTTGGGCTTATTGGCGACGTACCAACGCGCCACCAGCAGCCGCGTCAGCATCCAGGACGTAAACAGCGACGTCGCGATGCCCAGCGTAATCGTCACCGCGAAGCCCTTCACCGGGCCGGAGCCGAAGGCAAATAGCATGACGTGCGCCAGGAACGCCGTCGCGTTGCTGTCGAAGATGGTGCGGAAAGCGCGGCTGAACCCGTGCTCCAGCGCCGCCAGCGGCGGGCGACCGAGCTTCTGCTCCTCCCGAATACGCTCATTGATGAGGATGTTGGCGTCTACCGCCATGCCGAGGGTCAGCAGGATGCCCGCCATGCCTGGGAGGGATAACGTCGCCTCCATCAAGGACATGATGGCCAGCATCAGCACCAGGTTCACCACCAGCGCCAGGTTCGCGAACCAGCCGAACAACCCGTAGAACACTCCCATGAAGGCGATCACCAGCACGAACCCCACCGCCAGGGAGATCGCACCGGCCTTGATGCTGTCCGCGCCCAGTTCGGGGCCGACGCTGCGTTCCTCGATCACCGTTAGCGGGGCCGGCAAGGCGCCGGCGCGCAGCAGCGTCGAAAGATCGTTGGCGCTGGCGGCGGTGAAGGACCCGCTGATCTGCCCCCGCCCGCCGGTGATGGCGCTGCGGATGACCGGGGCGCTGATCACCTTGTCGTCCAGCACGATGGCGAAGCGGTGGTTGACGTTGGCGCTGCTGATGTCGGCGAAGCGGCGGCTGCCGACCGAGTTGAAGGTGAAGTTCACCACCCACTCCCCGGTCGTGGGGTCGGTGCCAGCCCGAGCATCCGTCAGGTCGGCGCCATCCACGTCGATGCGCTTGCGCACGGCGATTCTTTGTCCGGGTCGGTCCTGCTCCGGCAGGAAGTCCACCCCGGGCGGCGGAGGCGATGTGCCGGCGGGGTTGGCGCTTTCGTCCACCAGCCGGAAGGTCATGTGCGCGGTCTTGCCGATCAGCCGCTTGATCCGGTCGGGATCGCCGATACCGGGGAGCTGCACGACAATCCGCCCCTCCCCCTGCTGCGCGATCTGGGGATCGACCACGCCGGTTTCGTCGATGCGCCGCCGCACGATCTCGATCGACTGCTGCACCGCGCCGGAGGCTCGGGCATGCAGGGCGACGGGCGAGAGGGTCAAAGTGATGGTGCCGTCGTCGTTGGACAGAAGCTGCATATCCGGCGTGCCGGAAGCATTGTCACTGGAAATCAATGGCTTAAGCGCTTTGACGGCGGCATCGGTCTTGGTCGCATCGCGCAGCCGGAGGAAAATCTCGTTCTGGTCCGGTCTGGCTTCCAGCGTTTGGTAGAAAATGCCGCCGGGGCGGAGGGCCTGACGGACACCGTCCATCAGGCTGTCCAGACGCTCCTTGATCACCGCCTTCATATCGACCTCCAGCAGCAGATAGCTGCCGCCTTGCAGGTCGAGGCCGAGATGCACCGTCCGCCACGGCAGCCACGAGGCCGGCGCCTTCATGGCATTGGGGATGCACAAGAGCAGACCGATCAGGCAGGCGCCGAGGATCGAGTATGTCTTCAGGCGGCTGAAATACATCATGGGCTTGGCGGGGGAGTCCTGAGGAAGCGTCCGCCGGGTGCTATGCGGTGGGGGGGGAATTGTCCAGCCGCGAAACGCGCGGACCATGCACGACCGCCTCGATCCCCTGTCGCTTAATCACGTTCAGCAACACCAGAACCGGCCCGCTCGGCCGCTGTCCGTCCCGTTCGAGCCGGGAGACGTAACCGACCGTCAGGTTCAGGTACCGGGCAAACGCCGCCTGGCTGAGATGCGCTTTTTGGCGGAGGGCACGGATATCGGCGCCGCACATGGGGTCGGTCAGGGGCATGGGGAGCTTATCCGGTTCCCGCATGGTGATCAGCCGATACGTGGCATCGGTCATGCGCCCGAGCCGGTACATCCCGTTTGCGGTTTCCCGCGGCGCCTCATCCAGGTCGCGACCTCCTTGCTCGCCGAAAGCATCTGAACCGGACGCGCCATGCTCCGAATCCAACGCTGGGGTTGCTGGACCGTTATGTGAGCATGTTTCAGAGACGGGACACTAGGCGTAGTGGAACCTCTCCATGAATGCGCCGAACCGCTCGTTGCAACGCCCTATTTCGTCAGGCGTTAAATCACGCCGCCAGCGCCCGATCGAGTCCGAGGGGCTGGCGCTCGTGCCGTGTCCCTGGAACATCTGCCCGGTTTCCACGTTGGCGCCCAGACCGGTCAGTCCGATGAAAGCACCGATGCGCTCCAATGTTTCGCGGGACTTCGCGACCAGATCTTCGTAGCGAACCAAAATGGTGTCGCTGGCCGCTTGCGCCGCCAGGCGCATATATATGGGAAAGACGTCAGTCATCGTCGCAAACGCCCGTTCGCTGTCGAATTTCCAGAACGCTTTGGCGGAACAGAGGAAATCGCGCGGGTCCCGGATCAGAACGATCTCTTTCACCTCGCCCATGAGGCCGCGGATCCCCAGGCGGGTATTGTCGCTGAGGCCGCATTTTTCGGCCAAGAAGCGGGCCTGCCGCTTTTCGGATTTCCTGGCGACGATACCGTAATAATCCAGCACGATATTGCGGAACAGAGATGCCATCCGCAGCGGCACGGACTCGGTGTACAGTCGTTCGAGTTCCTCGCCGCCGACCGTATAGTGCAAGGCGGGGCGATTCCAGGGATTCCTGCCTATTTGTCCGGTTTCCAGGGCGGCTTCCGCCATATCTGGATCGTCGTGGGTGCCATCGAACCGCGGCGGGAGCAGGACGCTGAGCGCGGTAACGTAATAAGTCATAATTTCTACTTCGAATGGAATAGTGTCGGCAACCGCGACTTCCGGATGACCGAGCAATTGTTTCATCAACAACGTTGTGCCCGCGCGGCCCCGGGACGTGACCAATATCGGCGCGAGCATCGACTGGGTCGCATGGATCGGATGGATGGTTCGCGCGCCGGAGGGCACCAATTCGCCCGTGTCGGCGTTCCGGATTTCGAGCCGATACTCGCGGTAGAGCGACAACGCGGGATGAAATTTGTATGCAAAGGCATGATCGTCGTTGCCGGGCTGGCCGAGAAACTCACCCAATCCCTCACGCGCGCCGTCGGCCCTGCAAGTACCGTACAACTGCCCGTCAACAACGATTTGAATGGTCGCGGGTTCGTTCGAATGCGGTTGAATAGCCCATCCGCACGCAGGGCAATCGCATTTGGAATTGTTTGCGGCTGATCGAGGGCTTGCCCGACGCGGCGAAGATTGACTCTACCCCAGCGGGTCAAAACAACACGCTGTGGGGATACCGTGGAGCAGTTTGCCGGTTGCTGGGAAGGCCTGGAGGATCCGCGATGCGGCAATGCGGGTCTGCATGATTTTCATGAGCTTCTGCTGATCGCTCTCTGCACTGTTCTGTGCGGCGG